>NZ_JALPKR020000002.1:5055000-5355000 GCF_023195515.1 Variovorax sp. S12S4 | reverse complement strand
GGCCGGCCGAGCCGGACCAGCGCCTCGTCGATGTCCTTGCGCGAACAGCCGCAGGGATAGGCGAGGCCGAGGGCCTGCAGCCTGGCAAGCGCTGCTTCGTAATGCGGGGTGCGCTGCGTCTGCCACACCGGCGCTTCGTCCGGCAGCAGGCCGCAGTCGGCCAGTTGCCGGAGGATGTGCTCGCCCATGCCGGGCAGGCAACGCTCGGTGTCCGCGTCTTCGATGCGGATCAGCCAGCGCGCGTGCGGGCCGCGGGCGCGCACGTCGAGCCAGCTCGCAAGCGCGGCAACCAGCGAGCCGGCGTGCAGCGGGCCAGTGGGCGAAGGCGCGAAACGGCCGGTCTCACGCATCCGCGGATCAGATCACTGCAAGCGCCAGCGAGAGGCCCGAGAGGAAAGCGTCTTCCACCCGGTGGCCGGTGCACCAGTCGCCGGCCACGCCGATGCGGGCCTTGGCGTCCCACAGGTGGCTCTTGCCCACGGGGACTTGCGTCTGGGCTTCGGTCCAGCAGCGTGCCTGGGCATGCGTGGGCGCGGCATGGATGCCGGTGATTTCGGAGAAGGCGCGCAGCAGCTTGGCTTCGACGCGAGCGGCATCGTCGCGCAGGTGTTCTTGCGACCAGGTGGCGCTGGCCTGCAGCGTCCAGCGCTCGACGCGTTCGCGTCCGGGCTTGGACGACTCGCGCGCGAGCCACGCCACGCGGTGATGCGTGCTGCGCGCCGCATTCCATTGCGGGCCGAGGTGCGACATGTTGGCCTGGTTGGCCTGCGGAAAGGCGATCATCAGCGTCCAGCAGGGCGCGATGCGCACGGGCTCGATCTTCTGGCTGATGCTGGCCGAGAGCTTGCCGTCGCCCAAGAGCGCACGCGTGCGCGAGGGCGGCACTGCCAGCAGCACGGCATCGAAGCCCGAGTACACATGCTGCGAATCGTCCGCGCCTGCGGTGCGCAGTTGCCAGCGCTTCGGATCGAGCGCGTCGGGTTCGATCTGCGTGACCTGCGTGCCGGTCACGAGGTTGCCGCCCAGCGGCGCGGCCCAGTAGGCCACCAGCGCATCCATGCCGGGCTGGGCGACCCAGTGCGATTCGCGGCCCGGCAATGCCGCCTCGGCCACACGGCCGTGCGCGTCGAGCACGCGCACGAGGTTGGCGCTCCAGGGGCGGCAAAGGCTGGGCGTGGCTTCGAGTGCCAGCGCAAAGCGGGCGTCGCGCACGGTGAAATATTGGGCGCCGCTGTCGAAGCGGCCGAAGGCGGTGTCGATGCTCGCCATGCGCCCGCCGGGCGCGGCCTCGCGTTCGAAGACAGTGACCTTGTGGCCGGCCTGCACCAGTGTGCGTGCGCAGGCCACGCCGGCAATGCCGGCGCCCACGACGGCGTAGTGGCGCGGGGCGGCGGGGGTTCGGTGGCGGTCGGTGGCCTTTGCCTTCTTGGCAGTTGCGCGAGTGGTCATGAGGGACTCTTTTCTTGTGTAGGGAAACGATGGATGTGGTCGCACTCTACAACGGTCTGGGAGCGGGGCCTCCGACCAGGCGGCCTTAGCGGCCGCGGTGCCGCTCGAGCAGCGCGCGCCGCGTGGCCTCGTGGTCGAACTGCGCTAGCCACCATTCGAGCGCGCGCCCCGGCCCGCCCGCGCTGCGCACGCGCCAGGCGCAATGCATGGTCGCGAGCGGCGGCTGGCGTTCGGTTTTTCGCTCGACGAGGTGTCCGGCTTCGATGTAGGGACGCGCCATTGGCTCGGGCAGAAAACCGCCGCCCAGGCCGTGCAGTTGCGCGTTCAGCTTGGCATGCATGCTCGGCACCGTGAGCACGTCTTGTCCGCCGACCAGGTTGACCGTCATGCTGGGCCCGCTGCGCACCGAGTCGGCAGCGGCCACTGCACGGTGCTGGCGCAGCACCGCATCGGTCAATGGCTCGGGCAGGCGCGCAAGCGGATGGTGGGGCGCCACGGCATACACAAAGCACAGCTCGCCGATCGGCCGGCTGCGGATGCCGGTGGCGGTGAAGGCGAGGCTTGCCGCGTCGAGCACTGCGCCGATGGCGAGGTCGGCCTCGCCGCTGGTCAATGCCTCGATGGTGCCGAGCAGCGTTTCATCGCGCAGCTTGAGCCGCGTGGGCGGATTCAGCGCGAAGAAGGCGGTGGCCAGGTCGAGCAGTGGGTCGCGTGCGATCACGCTGTCGACCGCGATGGTGAGCATCGGCTCCCAGCCGGTGGCGACGCGCTTCACGCGGTTGGCCACGGCATCGATCTCGCCGAGCAGCCGCGCCGCTTCGCGCAGCAGTTCGGCGCCCGCTTCGGTGATGCGAGCCTGGCGCGCGCTGCGGTCGAACAGCAGTACGTCCAGCGCGTCTTCGATCTGGCGCACGCGGTAGCTGAGCGCGCTGGGCACCAGGTTGAGCGCGCGCGCCGCGCCGGCAAAGCTGCCGGTGCTGGCCACGGTCTGCAGCATGGCGAGCGCGTCGGGGGTCAATACGTCTCTGGCGCTGGGCATTTCGGGTCCGTCGAGTGCTCGGTCGATCAATCAAATAATTTGAATGATGCCATCAAAACCGGGCGCTTTTGAGGGAGGGGTGCGGACCTAAAGTTCTTCACATCCGCTGCGCATCCGGCGCGGCATACGAAAGAAGGCCCGAGCATCCCCGACGGGAAGGGCCGAAGGAGTTTGACGATGTTGCAAGTCCGTAAATCACAGGAACGCGGTTATGCCGACCATGGCTGGCTGCGCTCGTTCCACAGCTTTTCTTTTGCCGGCTACTACGACCCGGCCCACATGGGCTTCGGCAACCTGCGGGTGATCAACGAAGACCGCGTGGCCGCCGGTGCCGGCTTTGGCACCCACGGCCACAAGGACATGGAAATCATCAGCTACGTGCTCTCGGGCGAACTGGCGCACAAGGACAGCATGGGCAACGTGGAATCGATTCCGCCGGGCGACGTGCAGCGCATGAGCGCGGGCCGCGGCGTGATGCACAGCGAGTTCAACCACAAGGCCGACGAGACCACGCACTTCCTGCAGATCTGGATCGAGCCGAACGTGCGCGGCATTGCGCCCGGCTACGAGCAGAAGAAATTCAGCAATGACGAAAAGCGCGGCAAGCTGCGCCTGGTGGCCTCGCCCGACGGTGCCGACGGTTCGGTCACGGTGCACGCCGATGCGCGCCTGTTCGCCGGCCTGCTCGACGGTGACGAAAAAGCCAGCCTGACGCTCGATCCGCAGCGCAAGAGCTATGTGCACCTGGTGCGCGGCGAGCTCGAAGTCAACGGCCAGAAGCTGTCGGGCGGCGACGCCGCGATGCTGCAAGGCGAATCGCAACTGACGCTCGGCGCCGGCAAGGATGCCGAAGTGCTGGTGTTCGACCTGGCCGCCTGAGCAGGCGCGCTCTTTGCTCTTGTTTCTTTTCTCTCAAATTTCACTTTCACAACCGAGGAGTTTCATCATGACAACCACTGCAATCAACGCAACCGCCACATCCAACCCCACCGCCGCGCAAGACACGCTGGCGCTTGTAGGCCGCGTGCTGCTCGCGCTGCTTTTCGTGCCTGCGGGCTTCAGCAAGCTCATGGGCTTTGCAGGCACGGTCGGGTATATCTCGTCCGTCGGCGCGCCGTTGCCGCAGGTTGCGGCAGTCATCGCAATCGTCGTGGAGCTGGGCCTTGGCCTGATGCTGCTCGTCGGCTTCAAGACCCGCCTTGCGGCCGTGGTGCTGGCGGTGTTCACCGTGGCAGCATCGGTGCTGTTCCACAATTACTGGAGCATGCCTGCGGACAAGGCCTTCGTGAACCAGCTGATGTTCTTCAAGAACATTGCCATTTCTGGCGGTTTGCTCGCCTTCGTTGCCTTCGGTGCCGGCCGTTTCAGCATCGACAGGAAGTAAGCAGGCTTTCGCCTTTGCTCGTTCGCATCAACGTCCATCGCCATCACTTCAGGAGAATCAACCCATGCCAAACATCGTTGTCGTCTTTCATTCCGGCTACGGCCACACCCAGCGCATCGCCCAGGCGGTTGCCGAGGGAGCCAACGCGCAGCTGCTTGCCATTGATGCGGACGGCAACCTGCCTGAAGGCGGTTGGGAAACGTTGGCCGCGGCGGACGCCATCGTCATGGGCTCGCCGACCTACATGGGCGGCGTGAGCTGGCAGTTCAAGAAGTTTGCCGATGCATCGTCGAAGGTGTGGTTCACGCAGGGCTGGAAAGACAAGCTCTTTGCGGGCTTCACCAACAGCGCCACCATGAACGGCGACAAGGTCACGACCATGGCCTACCTGTGGACGCTCGCGATGCAGCACAGCGGCATCTGGGTGAGCATGGGCATCCTGCCGACCAACAACAAGGCCGCCACGCGCGATTCGATGAACTACGTGGGCGGCTATGGCGGCCTGCTCACGCAGTCGCCGTCTGACGCGAGCCCGGCCGAGATGTTCAAGGGCGACTTCGATACCGCGCGCGCCTTCGGCGAACGCGTCGCCGAAGTGGCAAGATCGCGCGGGTAAAAACCCAGCCCACCACGGAGCCCCCCGATGACCGATACCGCCGTACAGACCCAACTGCTTCAACCGCACGACAAGGACCTTGGCGGTGGCTTCAAGGTGCGGCGCCTGCTGCCCGCGGCGCAGCGCCGATCGGTCGGGCCGTTCGTGTTCTTCGATCACTTTGGCCCGGCCACCGAGCAGCCCGGTGCCGAGCACGACGTGCGGCCGCACCCGCACATCGGCCTTTCCACGGTCACTTATCTTTTCGAGGGCGCGATGATGCATCGCGACAGCCTCGGCAGCGTGCAGGAAATTTTGCCCGGCGCCATCAACTGGATGACGGCGGGCCGCGGCATCGTGCACTCCGAGCGCAAGCCCGAGCGGCTCAAGGCCGATACCTACGTGAACCATGGCCTGCAGCTTTGGGCGGCCTTGCCGCAGGCGCATGAAGAGGTCGAGCCGAGCTTCGAGCACACGCCGGCCAGCGCCATTCCCGAGCTTGCGGAGCAGGGCGCGCAAGTGCGCGTGCTGGTGGGCGAGGCTTTTGGAAAGCGCTCACCGGTCAAGACGCTGTCGCAGACGCTCTACCTCGACGTCGCGCTGCCCGCTGGCGGCCGCTTCGAACTGCCCGCGCTGGCACCTGAGTTGGCCATCTACGCCGTCGAAGCCGATGCGCGCATCAATGGCGAGATCATTGCGGCACACACGATGGTTGTCCTGCCGGACGGCCAGGGTGCGGTGCTGAGCGCCGATACGGCGGTGCGTTTGATGGTGATTGGCGGCGAGCCACTCGATGGGCCGCGCTACATCACCTGGAACTTCGTCTCCAGCCGGCGCGAGCGCATTCTGGAGGCGGGCTCCGACTGGGCCGCCCAGCGCATGGGCCATGTGCCCGGTGAGACCGAATTCATTCCGCTGCCGGGCAAGCCGTTCGGCGTGCGCGAGCCGGACGTCGGCACCACGCCGGTCTGACGAGCCCGCGGCGACGAAGGCCCCGCGCCTCGGAGCTCAGTTCTTGCGTTCCAGGTCGGGATCTTCGGCCGCGCGCGCGCTGGCATCGGCCGCGCGTGCGCTCAGGTCCGGCGCGAGCGCGCGCCGGCCGTCGAACACGAAGCAGTCGCCGTGATAGTGCGCACCGCCGACCTCTTCGAAATATTTCAGGATGCCGCCTTCGAGCTGCAGCACGTTCTCGATGCCTTCCTCGCGCATGAGGATGGCGGCTTTTTCGCAGCGGATACCGCCTGTGCAGAAGCTCACCACCGTCTTGCCCACGAAATCGGCGCGGTGCGCTTTCAGTGCGGGCGGGAATTCGGTGAACTTGGTGATGCGCCAGTCGATTGCGCCGTCGAAGGTGCCTTCGTCGACCTCGAAATCGTTGCGCGTGTCGAGCAGTGCGATTTCTCGGCCCTCGTCGTCGTGGCCTTGGTCGAGCCAGCGCTTGAGCGTGAGGGCATCGACTCCTGGCGCCCGGCCGGCTGCCGGCTGGATGGCGGGATGGTCCATGCGGATGATCTCGCGCTTGAGCTTCACCAGCATGCGGCGGAAGGGCTGCGTGGCCGACCAGCTTTCCTTGGTTTCGAGGTCTGCAAAGCGCGGATCGGCGCGCAGGCTGGCTACAAAGCTGTGGACGGCGTCGGCTGCGCCTGCCAAAAACAGGTTGATGCCCTCCGGAGCCAGCAGGATGGTGCCCATGAGGCCCAGCGCCAGGGCGCGCCCGCGCAGGTCTTCACGCAGCACGGGGCTGTCGTCGATGGCCACGAACTTGTAGGCCGCAATATTCAAAATCTCTTGCACGGGGCGGAATTGTAGGTGCCGCCGGGCCGCCCTAAGGCACCGAGCCTCCCCCTCGGGGGGTGGCGAAGCACACGAAGTGGCAAGCCGGGGGGCTCAATTTAGGGGATTGCCAACCCACATCGTGGAGTGCCGGTTTCTACAATGGGAGGATGTTTGTTCACCTGCGCCTGCACACCGAGTTTTCCGTCGTCGACGGCACCAACCGAATCGATGAAGTCGTCAAGGCCGCCGCTGCCGACAAGCAGCCCGCACTGGCCATCACCGACCTGAACAACCTGTTCGGGGCGATCAAGTTCTACAAGCAGGGGCGCAGCAAGGGTGTCAAGCCAGTCATCGGCGCTGAAATCTTCGTCGAAGGGTTGGGCAAGGAGCCCGGCGTGCTCACGCGCATCGTGCTGCTGGTGCAGAACATGGAAGGCTACCTGCACCTTTCAGAATTGCTGGCGCGTGCCTGGACCCAGAACGTGGGCCGGGGGCAATCCCAAGCCGCCTGCAAGCTCGAGTGGCTCGAAGAACTGCAGGGCGGGCTGATCGCGCTTTCGGGCGCGCAAGCCGGCCCGCTGGGCGCGCCGCTCTTGCAGGGGCAGGAAGAACGCGCCGCCGAATTGGCGCTTCAGTTGGCGGGCATGTTCCCGCACCGCTTCTACATCGAGTTGCAGCGTGCGGGCCGCCCCGAGGACGAGCCGCACGTGATTGCCGCCGTGAAACTCGCCGCGCGGCTGCGCCTGCCCGTGGTTGCCACGCACCCCGTGCAGTTTGCTGAACGCCAGGACTACGAAGCGCACGAGGCGCGCGTCTGCATCTCGGAAGGTGAAATCCTGGGCAACCCGCGCCGGGTGCGCAAGTTCACCGAGGAGCAGTACTTCAAGTCGAGCGCCGAGATGGAGGCGCTCTTTGTCGACGTGCCGAGCGCGCTTGCCAACACGGTCGAGATTGCCAAGCGCTGCAACCTGACGCTGGTGCTCGGCAAACCGCAGCTGCCCGACTTTCCGACGCCCTTCATCAGCGAAGGCGTGCGCATGCCGATCGACGAGTTCTTCCGCCAGGAGTCCTTCGCCGGCCTTGAGGAGCGGCTGGTGCACCTGTACCCAGACCCCGCCAAGCGCGATGCCGAGCGGCCGCGCTACGTCGAGCGGCTGGAGTTCGAGATCAACACCATCTTGAACATGGGGTTCCCGGGCTACTTCCTGATCGTGGGCGACTTCATCAAGTGGGCCAAGAACAACGGCTGCCCGGTGGGTCCGGGCCGGGGCTCGGGCGCGGGCTCGCTGGTGGCCTATGCGCTTAAGATCACCGACCTCGATCCGCTCGAATACAAGCTGCTGTTCGAACGGTTCCTGAACCCCGAGCGCGTTTCGATGCCCGACTTCGACATCGACTTCTGCCAGGGCAACCGCGACCGGGTGATCGACTACGTCAAGGACAAATACGGCCGCGAGGCCGTGAGCCAGATCGCCACCTTCGGAACCATGGCCGCACGCGCCGCCATTCGAGACGTGGGCCGCGTGCTGGACATGAGCTACATGTTCTGCGACGGCATCAGCAAGCTCATTCCGAACAAGCCGGGCCAGCCGGTCACCATCCAGTACCCGCCCGAGCCGAAGGTGGAGGGCGACAAGAACAATTACGCCATCGAGATGGAGCCGCAGCTCGCGGCGCGCATCGAGAAGGAAGAAGAAGTGCGCATGCTGGTGGAGCTTGCGCAAAAGCTCGAAGGCATGACCCGCAACATCGGCATGCACGCGGGCGGCGTGCTGATTGCGCCCGGCAAGCTCACCGATTTTTGCCCGCTCTACCAGCAGCCCGGCAGCGACTCGGCCGTGAGCCAGTACGACAAGGACGACGTGGAGGCCATCGGCCTCGTGAAGTTCGACTTTCTGGGCTTGGCCACGCTCACCATTCTCGAGATTGCCAAAGAGTTCATCGTCAAGCGCCACAAGGGGCAGGAGAACTTCGCGTACGAGAACATCAGGCTGGACGACCGCGAAACCTACAAGCTGTTTTCCGAGGGCAAGACGGAAGCGGTGTTCCAGTTTGAAAGCCGCGGCATGCAGGGCATGCTGAAGGACGCACGGCCCACCCGCCTTGAAGACCTGATTGCGCTCAACGCGCTGTACCGGCCGGGCCCGATGGACCTGATTCCGAGCTTTGTGGCGCGCAAGCACGGCCGCGAAGAGGTGGAGTATCCGCACCCGGCCGTGGCCGAAATGCTCTCCGAGACCTACGGGATCATGGTCTACCAGGAGCAGGTGATGCAGACCGCGCAGATCCTGGGCGGCTACTCGCTCGGCGGCGCCGACCTGCTGCGCCGCGCCATGGGCAAGAAAAAGCTTGAGGAGATGGCCGAGCACCGCGAGAAATTCCGCGCGGGCGCGCTCAAGACCCACGGCATTCCGCAGGACAAGGCCGACGAGATCTTCGACTTGATGGAGAAATTCGCGGGCTACGGCTTCAACAAGTCGCATGCCGCCGCGTACTCGCTGCTGGCGTACCACACGGGCTGGCTCAAGGTCCATTACACGGCCGAGTTCTTCTGCGCCAACATGACCGTGGAAATGGACGACACCGACAAGCTCAAGGTGTTGTTCGAAGATGCGCAGAAAAACTTCGGCATTACCTTCGAGCCGCCGGACGTGAACCGCGGCAACTACCGCTTCGAGCCGGTTACCGACAAGGTGATTCGCTACGGACTGGGTGCCGTCAAGGGCACGGGCCAGCTGGCGGTTGAAGCCATTGTTCGGGCGCGCGAAGAGGGCGGCCCGTTCAAGAGCCTGTTCGACTTTTGCGTGCGCATCGACCGCCAGCGCATCAACAAGCGCACGGTCGAGGCGCTCATCAAGGCCGGTGCGTTCGACGCCATCCAGCAGAACCGCGCTTCGCTCATTGCCTCGGTCGACCGCGCCTTCGAATTTGCGGTGGCCACCGAGGCCAACGCGGCGCAGGTCGACATCTTCGGCGACAGCGAGCACGGCTCGGCCACGCAGGAGCCCGAACTGGTCGACGCCACGCCCTGGGGCGTGAAGGAGCGGCTCACCTACGAGAAAACGGCTGTGGGCTTCTACCTCTCGGGCCATCTGTTCGACGAGGTGTCGCACGAGGTGCGGCGCTTCTGCAAGCGCGAGATCGGCGACCTGATGGACACCCGCGAGCAGCAGGTGATTGCGGGCATCGTGAGCGACTTCCGCGTGATCAACGGCCAGCGCGGTCGCCTGGCGATCTTCAAGCTCGACGACAAGTCGGATTCCATCGACGCGACCGCCGACGAGGCGCTGATCAACGCGAACCGCAACACGCTGAAGGACGACGAGCTGGTGATCGTGAGCGGGCGGCTGCAGCCGGGCCGCGGCGGTTTCGAAGCGCGCTTCCAGGTGCAGCAGGTGTGGGACCTGGCCACGGCGCGCTGCCGCTTCGGCAAATTCCTGCGTGTGGCGGTCAACGGCAAGGCGCCGGACATCGCGCGCCTGGTGAAAGACTTTCCGCCGCGCACCGAGCAAAGCGAACACGGCGATCTGGTGCAGGGGCTGCCGGTGCGCCTTTCGATGGCGCGCGGCGGTGCGCAGGTCGAACTGCAGCTTGGCGAGCGTGCCAAGTTCTTTCCGACCGATGCCGCGCTGGCAAGCTGGACGGCGCAGGCCGAAGCCGGAAAAGCCTCGGTGATCTACGAATAGTGCTCCCGCAGCCGAAGTGGCCGCGCAGCGAAGTAGTCTCAGTCTCTTGGGCGAAGTCCGATCACCATTGGCGTGATGATCCGGCCGTCCTTGGTGCGCGGTAATTTGTCGGTCTTGCGCAAGCCGCCTTCGGCAGCAGCATCCCATGCGGAATTGCCGCTTGATCGGGTTAACTTGACGGTCGTGATGGTGCCGTCCGGTGCCAGTTGCACCTCGAACTCGGCGCGCGGGTTGCCTTGAACGGTATCCGCGTCGGGATAGGTAATGTTGGGCTTGACCACCGCGGCTACGCGCGCTCCATAGCCGCCGTCAGCACCACTACCCGAGCCGCCAGCGTTGCCGACTTTCGGCGCGGAACTTTGATCGGCGGAGCCTGCTAGGCGACGCGACCGCTCAATTGCAGCGGCACGATCCGCCGCCGCCTGCTTAGCAGCTTCGGCCTTGGCCGCTTCGGCTTTTTCGCGGCCTCGGCCTTCTTGACCTCGGCTTCGTCACGCTTTTTCTGTTCGGCCAGCTTCTGTTGCTGTTCCCGTTTGCGATCGGCCTCGTCTTCGGCGCGTTGCTTCGCTTCGCGATCCTTCTTTTCCTGCGCCTTCTTCGCGGCGAGTTGCTGCTGCTTGAGCTTTTCCTGGCGGTCTTCTTCGAGTTCGCGCTCGCGTTCCTTCTCTTCTTTCAGCTTTCTCTCGCGCTCGAGGGCAATGTCTGGCGCCTTCGGCGCCGGCGTCGGATCCGGCGGCTTCACGGCCTGCGGCGGAGGCGGGGGCGGTGGTGCAGGCGTTGGAGTCGGAGGGGGCGGTACAGGCGTTGGCGGTGCGGCCTGCCGCGGTGCGGCCTGCTGCACGGTGGACGACCAGAGCTCAGCCTCGACGGCTTCGTCCTCGGCCTCGCGTTTCCAGTGCACTCCCCAGGTCAGCGCCGCGATCAGGAGTGCATGCGCTACCAGTGCGAGCATCACCGCGCGCGGCGTGCCGCGCTGCGGCGGCGGGGCAAATTCGGGGCGATCGGCAGCTAACGACATGCCTTATTTGCCGCCCGTGGTGGTGACGGATAGGCCCACGCGCTCGATGCCGCTGCGCTTGAGCTGGTTCATCGCCTTCACGACGGTTTCGTACTTGACGGACTTGTCGGCGCTGATGATTACGGGGCGCTGGTCGTCGCCGCCCTGGGCGGTTTTGGCCGCCGAGCCGATCTGGGTCATGGGCACGGACGCGCCGCCGCTGCCGGCGGACGGGTCTTTCTTGATCTGCACTTCGTCGTCGCTCTTGATGACGATCTCGATGGGCTTGTCGGGCTGCTTGTTGGCACGGTCGACCGAGGGCAGGTTGATCACGCTCGGCGTGATGAGCGGCGCCGTGACCATGAAGATGATCAGCAGCACCAGCATCACGTCGATGAACGGGACCATGTTGATCTCGTTGATCGTGCGGCGGCCTCGGCCCCGGGATGAAACGGCGGGCATGCGCTGGGCCTCCGTTCAGCGGTTGCCCGGAGTCGCCGAAGCTGCCGTCGCGCTTGCGGCCGGGTGGGCCGAGAGGTTGCGCTGCAGGATGTTCGAGAACTCCTCGATGTAGGTCTCGAGCGCAATGGCGATCTTGTCGATCTCGCGCGCGAAGCGGTTGTAGCCCACCACCGCGGGAATGGCGGCGAACAGGCCGATGGCCGTGGCCACCAGTGCCTCGGCAATGCCGGGTGCCACGGTGGCCAGCGTTACCTGCGCGAGCGCGGCCAGGCCGGTGAAGGCGTGCATGATGCCCCAGACCGTGCCGAAGAGGCCGACATACGGCGACACCGAACCCACGGTGGCCAGGAACGAGAGGTTCTGTTCGGCCGCGTCGAGTTCGCGCTGGAAGCTCGCGCGCATGGCGCGGCGGGCGCCGTCCAGCAGCGTACTGGCGTCGCTCACGTGGCGTTCGCGCAGCTTCTGGTATTCGCGCATGCCCGAAGCGAAGATGCGCTCCATGGGGCCGGCGAACTTGGCGTTCTGCGCGGCCGAGGCAAACAGCTCGTTCAGGCTGGTGCCCGACCAGAACTCGCGCTCGAAGTCGTCGTTCAGCGCGCGCATGCGGCGCAGCGCGAAGTACTTGCGGATGATCGCGGCCCAGCTGGCAATCGAAACGATCACGAGCAGCAGCACGACCAGTTGGACCACGAAACTCGCGTGGAGGAGGAGATTGATGATCGAGAGGTCTTGGTTCATGGCTTGAAAGGTTGAGTCATGGAGCCGCCGGAGCGCTCGAGGGTTCCCGAAACTTGGGTCGGTATGCGCGCGGGGCGCAACGTGGTGGCGTCCACCCAGCCGATGCGGATGGTGCCTTCGCACAGAAGGACGGGCGCCGGGGCGCCTGTTCGCTCCTGCTCTGTTTTTGATAGCACCTGCTGACCGATTATCAACGACGCCGTACCCATTTGTCGGAGATCGGCTGTAACCAGCAGTTCGTCGTCGAGCCGGGAGGGGCGATGGTATTTGAGCTGGGTTTCGCTCACCACGAACTGGCCGCCGGTTTCCTCTCGGAGCTTTCGCTGCTCCACGCCCAGCGAGCGCAGCCATTCGGTGCGCCCGCGTTCCATGAACTTGAGGTAGTTGGCATAGAACACGATGCCGCCGGCATCGGTGTCTTCCCAATACACGCGGATCGGAAACGCGTAGCTCATCGGGCCGGGTTCGCGATCATGGCCCGCAGGCGTTCGATGGATTCCTCGAGATGCGCCATCGAACTGGCGGTGGAAAAGCGCACGAACTTGCCGGTTTCGGCGGTGCCGAAATCGCGCCCCGGGGTCACGGCCACATGGGCGCGCTTCATGGTTTCGAAGGCGAAATCCCAACTGCCCGAAATGCCGAGCTTCTCGGCCACGCTGGTGCAGTCGGCCCAGGCGTAGAAGGCACCATCGGGCACCACCGGCACGCTGAGGCCCAGCGCATCGAGCTGCGGAATGAACCAGTCGCGGCGCGCCTTGAACTCGGCGCGGCGGCGTTCGTATTCGGCAATGCTCGCATCCTCGAAGCAGGCCAGCGCCGCATATTGCGACACGGTGCTGGGGCAGATGAAGAGGTTTTGCGCCAGCCGCTCGACCACCGGCACCAGCGCTTCGGGCACCACCAGCCAGCCAAGGCGCCAGCCGGTCATGTTGAAGTACTTGCTGAAGCTGTTGATGCTGATGACGTTGTCGTCGATGGCCAGCGCCGTCTGCCCGAAGGCATCGTCGTATGAGAGGCCGAGGTAGATTTCGTCGATCAGCGTGATGCCGCCGCGCTGCGACACAACGTTGTGGATGCGGCGCAGTTCGTCGGGCGCAATCGAGGTGCCCGTGGGGTTGGAAGGCGATGCGAGCAGCACGCCGCGCGTCTTGCCGGTCCACGCGGCTTCGACCTTGGCGGCGGTGAGCTGAAACCGCTCGTCGGCCGTGGTCGGGATCATCACCGCGGTGCCATCCGCGGCGCTCACGAAATGGCGGTTGCAGGGGTAGCTCGGGTCGGGCAGCAGGATCTCGTCGCCGGACTCGATGAGCGCCAGGCAGGCCAGCTGCAGCGCGGCCGACGCGCCGGCCGTCACGACGATGCGGCGTGCCGGTACGTCGACGCCGAAGCGCTGCGCATACCAGCCGCTGATGCGCTCGCGCAGATGGTCGAGCCCGGTGGCCTGCGTGTACTGCGTGGCGCCGGCACGCACGGCGCGCGCGGCGGCTTCCTGGACCAGCGGCGGCGCGGTGAAGTCGGGCTCGCCGATGTTCAGGAAGATCATCGGCCGGTCGGTATGCGCCACCTCGCGCGCCAGCACGCCGGCGGCCTTGGCAACCTCCATCACATAGAACGGTTCGATGCGCTGCGCGCGCTTCGAAATTCTCACGTCCTGGCCTTGCCGGAAGTGCGGTCGGCCTCCACCTCGGCCGCGCGCAGTTGCGGCGCCAGGCCGTTGAGCACGGCGTTCACGTACTTGTGGCCGTCGGTGCCGCCGAATTCCTTGGCAAGCTCGATGCACTCGTTGAGCACCACGCGCCATGGCACGTCGAGGCAGTGCTGGAACTCGTAGACGCCGATCCACATCACGGCGTGCTCGATGGGCGATATTTCCTCGAACTTGCGGTCGAGCAGGGGGCGAATCAGCACGTCGAGCTGCTCCGCGCCTTCGATGGCACCGTGCAGCAGCGCGTCGTAATGTGCGGCGTCGGCCTTGTGGAAGCCCGCGAGGTCGCGCGTGAACTGGTCGATGGCGGCGGCGTCGTTGCGGCCCACCAGGTGCTGGTAGAGCGCCTGCAACGCAAATTCGCGCGCGCGGCTGCGGTTCGACTTGGCCGAAGCCTTGCGTGCGCCGGTGCTGGTGAGGCCGGTGCGCGCCTGGCGCGGCTTGGCGCCTGCTGTCTTGTTGTTGTCTTCGGTCATTTGAGGGAGGCCAGCAATTGCGCCATCTCGACAGCCACCTGGGCCGCATCGCGGCCCTTGTCGGTCTGGCGGGCAATGGCTTGCTCCATGTTTTCGGTCGTGAGGATCGCGTTGGCGATGGGAATGCGATGGTCGAGCGCGATGCGGCTCACGCTCGCCCCGGATTCGTTGGCCACCAGTTCGAAGTGGTAGGTTTCACCGCGGATGATGCAGCCCAGCGCCACAAGCGCGTGGTAGCCGCCGCGCACCGCCATGGCCTGCAGGGCCACGGGCACTTCGAGCGCGCCGGGGACCTGCACATGATGGATGTCGTCCGCCGCCACGCCGAGCTTTTCGAGCTCGGCCAGGCAGGCCGCGGCCAGCGCGTCCGTGATGTCGGCGTTGAAGCGTGCCTGGACGATGCCGATGCGCAGCCCTTTTCCGTCGAGCGGCTTTGCATCCGCTCCCTTGTTTGCACCTTGCATGTCGTGTCAGTCTTTCGTGAGGTAGCCGGCAATTTCGAGGCCGTAGCCTGCAGCCATGCTCGGCATGCGGCGGGGCGTGCCGAGCAGGTTCATCTTGTGCACGCCGCATTCGCGCAGGATTTGCGCGCCGATGCCGTAGCTGCGCAGGTCCATGCGACCGCGTTCGGGCGCTTGCGCGGGACGCGCGGTACCGTCGAATTGGGCCAGCAGCTCGCCGGCCGTTTCGCCGCAGTTCAGCAGCACGGCCACGCCTTTGCCTTCGTTGGCAATGTGCGCCAGGCTGGCGTCAAGGCTCCAGGAGTGCAGCGAGCGGTTGATTTCGAGCGCGTCGAGCACCGAGAGCGGCTCGTGCACGCGCACCGACACCACGTCGTCCGGCGCCCACGTGCCGCGCACCAGCGCAAGATGCACGCCGCGGCTGGGCTTGTCGGTGAAGGCGTGGGCGGTGAAGGTGCCCCACGCGGTCTGGATTTCGCGGCAACCGACTTTTTCAACCAGCGATTCGGTGCGGCTGCGGTGCTCGATGAGCGCGGCAATGGTGCCGATCTTGAGCCCGTGCTCGGCCGCAAAAATCTGCAGGTCGGGGAGGCGCGCCATGGTGCCGTCTTCGTTCATCACCTCGCAGATCACCGAGGCGGGCGAGCAGCCGGCCATGGCTGCGAGGTCGCAGCCGGCTTCGGTATGGCCGGCGCGCATCAGCACGCCGCCGTCCACTGCCTGCAGCGGAAAGATGTGGCCGGGCTGCACCAGGTCGCTGGCCACGGCATTGCGCGCCACGGCGGCCTGCACGGTGCGGGCGCGGTCGGCGGCCGAAATGCCGGTGGTCACGCCTTCGGCCGCCTCGATCGAAACGGTAAAGGCGGTCGAATGCTTGGCGCCGTTGCGGGACACCATGGGCGGCAGCTGCAGCCGCTCGCACATTTCGCGCGAGAGCGTGAGGCAGATCAGCCCGCGTGCATGGCGGGCCATGAAGTTGATGGCCTCGGGCGTGATGTGGTCCGCGGCAATGACGATGTCGCCTTCGTTCTCGCGGTCTTCCTCGTCCACCAGGATGACCATGCGGCCGGCGGCAAGCTCGGCTACGATCTCCTCGACCGGGGAAATCGGCGCGGGTGCCCGCGAACCGCGGGGCGCGCCGATGGGGGTGACGGAGGCGTTCATTCAGCGGTGTCCTTGGAATACGTGGAAGGAGTTGGCACCAGGACGCCGGCCTGGAGCATGCGCTCCACGTAGCGCGCCACGGTATCGATTTCGAGATTGACCTTCGAGCCGGCCGTGAGGCTGCCCAGGGAGGTGTTTTCGACGGTGTGCGGAATCAGGTTGATGTTGACTTCCGCGCCGTCTTCGATGTCGCTCACGCTGTTGACCGTCAGGCTCACGCCGTTGATGGTGATGGAGCCCTTGTAGGCCAGGAAGCGCGCCAGTGCGGGCGGCGCGACCACGCGCAGCTCCCAGCTTTCGCCCACGGGCGCAAAGTGGCTCACCGTGCCGATGCCGTCGACATGGCCCGAAACGATGTGGCCGCCCAGCCGGTCGCTGGCGCGCAGCGCCTTCTCGAGGTTGATGCGGGCGCCTTCTTCGGTGAGGCCGGCGGTCTTGTCGAGCGATTCGGCCGAAATGTCGATGGTGAACAGCTGCTGCGCCGGATCGAGGGTGGTCACGGTCATGCAGGCGCCGTTGAGCGCAATGCTGTCACCGAGGCCTACATCGTCGAGATATCCGTCGGGCACCGAAATGCCGAGTCTTTTGCCGTAGGAGGAGGAGGGGCCGAGGTCGTGGATGGCGGCGATGCGCCCCACGCCGGTAATGATTCCGGTGAACATTTGCACATTTTCGCAGATGCGGGGGCCCTCGGCCTTTCCGCGGCGCTTTGGCCGTGCAATCCGCCTCCGCTGGCCGGGGCTGGACGCTAGAAGCTGTCGCGCCCGCGCACCCGCGAGACGACCCGAAGGTCGGGCCCGAGCATCTGCACAGACTTGAATTCGAGCGCCAGTGCGCCTTCCAGCGAGGTGAGCGGCCCTTCGGCGTGCAGGTGGCTCGCCATGTCGAGGCCGCTGCCGATCAGCTTGGGCGCCAGGTACACCAGCAGCTCGTCGACGCAGCCTTCGCGAATGAGCGAGCCGTTGAGCTTGTGGCCGGCTTCGACGTGCAGTTCGTTGACGCCGCGCGCTGCCAGGTCTTGCAGCATGGCGGCCAGATCGACCTTGCCGCTTGCATTGGGCAGGCAGGTCACGGTGGCGCCGCGTGCCTCCAGGGCGGCAGCGCGGGCTTCGTCGCGGACAGCCGCGTAAATCCACACCGGACGGCCTGCTATGAAAACATGAGCATCGGGCGGCGTCTGCAAGTGGCTGTCGACAATCACCAGATGCGGCTGCCGCGGCGTCTCGATCAGTCGTACGTCCAGCCGGGGGTTGTCTTCGAGCACCGTGCCCACGCCGGTCAGCACCGCGCTGGCGCGAGCGCGCCACGCGTGGCCATCTGCGCGGGCGGCCTCGGAGGTAATCCATTGGCTCACCCCGTTGGCAAGGCCTGTCTTGCCGTCGAGCGAGGCCGCCACCTTGAGACGCACCCAAGGCAGCTTGCGGACCATGCGGCTGAAGAAACCGATGTTGAGTTCGCGCGATTCTGCCGCGCCGGGGCCGGTTTGCACCTCGACACCTGCTGCCCGAAGACGGGCGAAACCCTGCCCGGCGACCAGCGGGTTCGGGTCAGCAAGCGATGCCACGACCCTGCCGATGCCGGCCGCGATCAGGGCGTCGCAACAGGGGCCGGTGCGTCCGTGATGCGAGCAGGGCTCGAGCGTGACGTAGGCGGTGGCGCCCACAACCGAATGGCCCTTGGCCGCCGCATCGCGCAGCGCCATCACTTCGGCATGCGGTCCGCCGGCTTGCTGCGTATGGCCCTGGCCCAGCACACGCCCGTCTGCATCGCACAGCACGCAACCCACGCGCGGGTTGGGATCGGTCAGCAACAACGCGGCCGAGGCCAACTGCAATGCGGTGGCGATGTGCTGCGCGTCTTGTTCGGGGGAAGGCATGGACTGCGAGAAGAATTAATTAACACCGGAGCCGCTGGATCATACGAGCGGCGGTCAAAAGCGGACGAACGGCAAACGGGCTGCCAGGAGCCGCGCCTACGCTCCAGTTTCGATGCAGGAATAAAGAAGCAACCGAAGTTGCAGGACGGGGGAGGACATCGAAAAATGGCTACATCAAGGCAGGCCTCCACGGGCTTTTCGCTCGTGGAGGTACTCGTTTCCATTGCGGTGCTGAGCCTCGGTTTGCTCGGCTCCATCGGCATGCTGCTCACGGCTGTGCGAACGGGCAAGGAAGCCGCAACGTTCGCTGCGGCAGTCAACCTTGCTCGCGACCTCTCGGAAAAGGTTCGCATGAATCCGGGCGTCGCGGCCAGAAACGACGCGGCCAATACTTACCTCGTCGTCAACTGGAGCGCGGATTCCGGTACCGGCGGTGCCTCGGGTGGATGCGCGGCGGCCGGAGGGGCTTGCGATCCGGAAGGCCTCGCCGCTTGGGACATGGACGAATGGATGCGCCGCGTTGCCAAGGCACTGCCCGGTGCCCGCGTCAGCGTGTGCTTCGACGACAACCCTTGGAACGCGTCGGCCGGTGAATACGCATGGCCATGCAGCCAGTCAGGCCGCAATGTGGTCGTCAAGCTCGGCTGGGTGCCGCACGCCGACGCTGCGGACGCAAAGCACGGCGGCAAGCCGCAGCGTGAGCTTCCGCCTCGCCTGGTGATGCAGCTGGTTTCCGGCTAGGCGAACGGCTGCCATGCGAGCCCCTTATCACCCAATGCGCCTGCGCCAGTGCGGGATGACCTTGGTCGAATTGATGGTCGCCGCCGTGATTGGCCTGATGGTGGTGCTCGCCGCCACGGCCACCTTCCTTGGCAGCCGGCAGCTCTTTGCCGCCAATGCGGAAGCGCAGTCGGTGGAAGATTCACTGCGGTTCGCGGCTGCCGTGGTCAGGGGCATGGTGCGGCAAGCCGGCTATGCCGACTACGCACCGGACCGCGTCGGCTCCGACGGCACCGTGGTCATCGGCAGCAGCGCAAACCTGATGGCCTCGGCCGACGATCCATCCGACCTGGACATCGTCGGCGCGAGCAATGCGCGGGTGAGCTTCACAGGCGAAAGCCACGGCAGCCACAACAGCAGGGGCGTGAACGGAAGCGACTCGCTGCGGGTGCGGTTTTTCGGCCGCAGCCGCGCCGGAGGCGGCGACACCGAGCCCGACGGCACCATGGTCGATTGCATGGGCATCGCCCAGCCCGGGCCTGCTGATGGCGAGCCGTCGCTCGCCGATCGGGCGTGGAGCTTCTTCTTCGTGGCCGAAGCTGCCGACAAGGAACCCGAGCTTTACTGCAAGTACCGCAGCGACAAAGAGGGTGCGTTCAGGTCCGAGCCGCTTGCGCGCGGCATCGAGGTGTTCAAGGTCGTCTACGCCTACGACGGCAATGGCGACAGCGTGCCTGAACGCTGGCTCGATGCTGCACAGCTGGAGGCGCTGGCGGGCTCCACCGCCGGCATCAACAGTGAGTGGCGCAAGGTGGTCGGTCTTCGCATCGGCATGGTGGCGCGCAGTGGCCCCGGCATTGGTGGAGCCCAAACGCAGGTCGAACGTCTTTACCCCGTCGGCGCCGACTTTCCCGGCGTGAGCTTCATGCCGCCGGCGGACGGCAGGTTGCGACGCACCTCCACCTTCACGGTCATGCTGCGCAACGTCATGAAGGAGCCGGCACCATGAGCCGGAGCGGCCCTTCGCCGCAGCGAGGCTTCTCGTTGATCGTGGTGCTGTTGATGCTGCTCATTGCGATGGTGCTGGGCATTGGTGCTGCGCAAGTCTCGCTCGTAGGCGAGCGAAGCGCACGCAACGACCGCGACACCGAAATCGCGTTCCAGGCCGCCGAAGCTGCGCTCGTCGACGCCGAGCGCGACGTGCTCGGCCCGAACCAAGGCGCGGCGCAACGCCTGTGTGTTTTCAACGGCAGGGATGTCTCGGCCTTTGTCGCGGGATGCGGCGGCACGGGCATTCACCAAGGGTTGTGCGCCCATGCCGAAGACGGCGCCAAGCCGATCTGGATGACTGCTGATTTCGCAGCCGAAAGCACAACGTCGGTCGCCTACGGCACCTTCACCGGACAAAGCTACGCCACTGCCAGTGAGGCCGCAGGCGCCCGCGGCGGCGCGCTCTCCGCACGCGCGCCGCGCTACATCGTGGAAGCGGTGCGCAACCACGGCGGGTGGCAGTCCAGTCAGCTGCAGAGCGCAAGTGCACGAAACGCCTCGCATCTCTTTCGCATCACGGCCATCGGCTACGGCGTGCGGGACGAGACGCAGGTAGTGCTGCAAACCAATTTGTACAAGCCGGCCGCCAGCCCGGGTTGCCCGTCCTGACTTCCCCTCTTTTTTGCTGAAACGGAATCCGAATGCGTTCTCCTGAAAGTCGCTTGTGCCCGGCGGCAGCTGTTGCCGCATGGGTGCTCTGCATCGGTACCTCTGTATTTGCAGCGGACAGCGGCGTGGCGCCGGCTGTAGATCTCCCGAGCGAGCCGCTGTCTTCCATGGCGTCGCGCGTCGATGCGAACATGGTGATCGACCTTGCGCTGGAGTTCTCGAACACCGGTGCGGCCTATCGCGGCAGCTTCGACTGGAAGAAGGTCTACCTGGGCTATTGGGATCCGATGGCCTGCTACGGCTACGCCCCCGCCGATGGCTACTTCAAGCGCGTGGCTCCGGCAACCCGACTTGAAGGCGGCGAGATCGCGTGCGCGCATCAATGGAGCGGCAACCTGTTGAACTGGGCCGCCACGTCCACCGTCGACGTGCTGAGGCTTGCATTGACAGGTGGCGACCGGGTGGTGGACGAAGCCGACCGCACCGTGCTGCAACGTGCGGTGCTGCCGCAGGATTTCTATCGCAGCAGCCACTTCCCCGACAAGGCCGTGACCGGCAACCTGGACAAGCTCACGCCGCTGGTGGCGGGCAGCAGCAATGGCTTGCGCGCGGCGGGCACTCTTCACTTCAATCACTGCGCTGACCGCATGTTCGTCGGACCGAGCGCAAGCGGCAGCTGCGCCAGCCCCGGCACCGACCAGCAATACGGCCCCGGCGCGGCAAGCGCTCCTTACTTCGCGCGGGTCGAGGTCTGCACTGCAGCCGAAGCCGCGGTGCGCGGCGGACTTTGCGTCAAGTACCCGAGCGGCAACTTCAAGCCCGCAGGAGAGATACAGCGCTACGCGGACCGGCTTCGTTTTGCCGTGTTCGGCTATCTGCTCGACAACGACCCGGCCCGCTATGGAGGTGTGTTGCGCGCACCGGTGAAATATGCCGGGCCGAGAAAGCTGGAGGCGAAGCTCGACAGGGTAGACAACCCTCAGACCGAATGGGATGCGAAGACCGGCGTCTTCCTTGCCGATCCGATATCCACCGCGCAGGGCGGCAGGTCCGGCGGCGTCATCAACTACCTGAACCGGTTCGGCAGGGCAGGTGCGTACAAGAAGTTCGACCCCGCGGGCGAGCTCTACTACGAATCGCTGCGCTACCTGCAGGGCAAGGTGCCCACGCGGGATGCAATGGCGGGTATCGCCGCCATCGACGATCCGCGAAAGGACGGGCTGCCCGTCTACAACGACACGGCGCAGTGGCGCACCGATGGCCACAAGAATTGGGACCCCGTGGGTGCCAGCTGCCGCAAGAACTACATCCTGGCGATAGGAGATCTGGAAACGCACGGCGATCGTTCATTGCCCGGGCTGCCTGGCGGCGGCCGCGGCTTCAGCAACGCGTCGTTCGAGCCCGACACGTCCTACTGGACCCGCCTGGTCGGCGCGTTCGAGAACCGCGAATCGCTGTCCTATACCCACCCTTCGGGAAAGACCGGTCTTGCAACGACCGGAAACCGCGGCCTTCCGGCCTTCAACTACAAGGGCGGCGCGCAACTGACGGCGAGCACCATTGCAGCTGCGGAAACAGGTGCCGACAAGGGTTCGTTCGGCATGGCGGGGCTGGCCTATTGGGCGAACACGCAGAAGATTCGCGCCGACTATCCCGACGTGCGGGTCCAGACCTTCGGTGTCGACTTGGACGCGGGCGGGCAGGGGGCCGTCGGGCAAGCGCAGCGCGGCAGCGCGCTCTATCTCGCGTCGAAGTACGGGGGCTTTGCAGACAGCAACGCGGACGGTAATCCGTTCAGGGTGTCGACCAGCAGTGGACAAGCCGACACGACGGGCAATTCCGAATGGGCTGAAGGCATTGATGACGACGGCCAGCCCAAGCCGTCCAACTACTTCCTGGCAGGCGAGCCGCGGGAATTGCTCGGCGTGATCCACCGGATCTTCGAGTCGGCAGCGGCACCGCCAGGCGGGCGGACGGCCGACGCCGCCATTTCGTCGGACCGCATCGCGGAAGCCGGGGGCAGCCTCTACGTGGCGCGGTTCAGCGGACGCCGCTGGTCGGGCACGCTGCTGTCGTACCCGCTGGCTTACGACGCGGCTGCGGGCACGGTGCGCCAGGCCGATGAGCCCGCGTGGGATGCGGGAGCCCTGTTGACCGGCAGCGCATCGGCTCAGCCGGTACTTGCTGCACGCGATCCCTCGGACAGGAACATCTTCACCCTTTCGTCGGCCGGCAGAGGCACGCCTTTTCGCTGGGAGTCGCTCGACAACGTGGCGAGAGGCCAATTGAACTCCACGCCCTATGCGACGCCGTCGGCATCCGATGCATTGGGCGCCGACCGCGTGGCCTATCTGCGCGGGGACCGCCGCAAGGAAATGTCGGCACCGGGTGGAATGTTCCGCGTGCGTGACTCGGTCATGGGCGATGTTGCCAATTCGAACCCGCTGTTCGTGGGCGCGCCGGGCCCGCACTTGCAGGATGCCGGCTATGGCCGGTTTCTCGAAGCGAACAGAGCGCGGCCCTCGGCGGTGTATGTCGGCGCCAACGACGGCATGCTGCACGCGTTCTCGGCCGCCACGGGAAGCGAGCTCTTCGCCTACGTGCCACGCGCGGTGTTGCCGAAGCTCGGGGGCTACAGCTCGCCAGACCATGTGCATCAATCCTATGTCGATGGATCCCCCGCCGCAACGGAAGCCAGGATGGCCGACGGCAGCTGGAAGACTGTGCTGGTTTCCGGAATGGGTGCTGGAGCCACCGGTGTCTTCGCGCTCGATGCTTCCGATCCCGGTGCGTTTTCTGCGGATAAGGCACTGTGGGAGTTCACGGGGCTCGACGATGAGGACATGGGCCACGTGCTTCAGGCGCCGCGGATCTTGAAGTTCCGCCTCTCCGCGCCCACGCGCTCCGGGGCCGCGGCCCATGCCTGGTTCGCCGTGGTTCCCTCGGGCTTCAACAACGCCAATCCGGAGAGGCGCGGGGCGCTGTTCCTGCTCTCGCTCGACAAGGCCGCCGGCGCCGCTTGGAAGCGCGGTGTCAACTATCACAAGATCGTGTTGCCGGCTCCGGCGGACAAAACGATTGTGAATGCCCTCGGCACTCCGGGCGACTACGCAGCCGCGGATGGATCGGTGCGCTGGCTGTACGCCGGCGACACGCAAGGCAACCTGTGGAAGTTCGACTTCACCGGCCGTGCGCCATGGAACGAGGACAACGCACTCGGCTTGAAGGGGCAGCCGCTCATGGTCGCGATGTCGCCCGGAGCGGGCGCAAAGCGACAACCCATCACCGTGGCGCCGGAAGTGGGGGCTGGGCCGAACGGCGGCGCCGTCGTTCTGTTCGGCACCGGCAAGTTCATGAGCCCTGAAGACATCGGCAGCGCCAGCCATGCGGTGCAAACGCTCTACGGCGTGTACGACTCCGGCACAGCCATCCCCGCGCACGAAACGCGCACGCAGCTTCAGCCGCGCACTGCGGCCGCCGCCGCCGGCCAGCCGTTGCCGGCCATCGTGGGCGAGCCCTTCGTCTATGGCACGGGCAGCCGCAGCGTGGCGAGCCGCCGCGGCTGGTATTTCGATCTTCCCGGGTCGCTCGATTCTGGCGAGCGGCAGGTGACCCGGCTGGCGCTCAGCGACGGCTATCTGTTCTTCAACACGCTGATACCGAATGGCGATGCCTGCGGAGTAAATGGTGGCGGCCGCAGCTGCGCGGTCAATGCAATGACAGGGCTTTCGACGGGTGGGACCTGCGTGCCTTCAACGGTGGGTTTGTTGTCGTCGCCTTTGCTCGTTGCGCTTGGCGAAGGGGCCTCTGCCTCACCCGATGCGTTTGGCCGCCGTTCGGCAACGAAGAAGCTTTCGGTGATCAACGCCGGTTCTGGAGGCGGCCCTGGCGGGGCCGCCATTTCGACTGTGCAGCCGGTGGAAGGCGGCCAGGTTTCGCAGGTGGCCGGGCGCCTGAACTGGCGCCAGATCGTCGATTTTCAGGGAGCGAAGCCATGAAGGCCACAAAGCCGGCAAACGGCACCGCCAGACGCATTCATGGCTTCACGCTCATCGAATTGATGATAGCGGTCGCGATCCTCGCCATCCTGGCCGCCATCTCCTATCCGTCGTACCTGGACTTCATGCGCAAGGGCTGGCGCACCGAAGCGCGCTCGGCCCTGATGCAGCAGATGCAGCAGCAAGAGCGGCAGTACACCATGGCCGGGCAGTACAAGCGCTACGAAGGCGGATCCGGCGAGGGAGGTGCGGGCGGCAAGTACCTCGTCGAGAGCGGCAATTGCGAGGGGCAGGGCACCATCGAGCGCTGCATCAGGCTCACGGCCACCCCGAAGCCCGGCTACGCCGATCCGGAGGTTGGAGCGCTCTGGATCGACAGCATGGGAGACAAGGGCTGCAATGGCGCAGCGGGGGCCAGGTGCTGGCAATGAGACACGGCTGGCGATGGTCGATGGGGGCGAGTGTCGCGTCGGGCGGCTTCACCCTCGTCGAGCTGATGGCCGTGGTGGCCATCATGGCAATCCTGGGTTCGATCGCCGTTCCCTCGTTTCGCGACCTGCTGCTCAACCAGCGGCTTGCCGCTGCTTCGAGCGGTTTCGTGGCCGCGCTGAACCTGGCCCGCACCGAGGCCATTCAGCGTTCGCAAAAGGTCCATGTGGGCGCGCTCCAGCGAAGCGACTGGTCGAGCGGCTGGGCCGTGCAGGCAGGACCCGAAGGCGCAATGCACACCCTGCGCAAGTTCGAAAAGCTTCCGAGCGGGGTGAGCGTCGACGCGGCACTTGGAGATGGATTCGTGCGCGGGCTGGACTACGACAGCAATGGCTTCTCGCGCCGGGCGGGCGGCACGGGCTTCGGCGCCGGATGCCTCACGCTGAAGGCCGAGTCGGGACGAAGGACGTCGATCGTGGTGTCGGCGTCGGGTCGTGCCAAGGTCTGCAACCCCGACCTGCGAGGTGAGTGCGGAACCGGCGCTTGCGGCAGCGGGGGCAAATGAGTTAGGTGCTCAGTCCCGGCATTTGATGGATCGAATCGATGATGAATCGATCTGGCTGAGAGCCCTGTGGAGGTCTGTGAACCACCTATGACCGGCTCGCTACGCAGTAAGAGGCAATCCCGAGATCTTGGTTATTGCCGGCAATCGGTGCGTGTACAACTTGCCCAGATCCGCGTTCGTCACAAGCCGCTCGAAATGCTCAAGTGCGATGCTCAGAAATTCGACTTTGTTTGCATTCACTCGCCTATCACCCACCTCCAGCGCCTTCAAAGCACTGATCCAGTACCAGACCGTTTGGTCATTCTCCTCGCAGGGATAGGCGTACCACAGCGGGATTTTGAACAACCGCTCGAATGCGACGGCCCGGCGTACCTCCGCATCGAGCGTGAGCGTGTATCCCACGGGCCGCTTGGAGAGTGTTTGATTTTTCACGTCGATAGCAATCAGGCCGATCGATTCCAGCAGCAATAGAAAGTCCGGACGCTTCACATGACTCGAGAACAGAGTGGCGAAGGATTCCGGGTTCTGACAGATCGAGACATGCGCTAGCCCCTGGGCATTCAGCCACACGCGCAGATTCATTTCCCCATCGAGTCCTTTGGCGACTCTCTCGGCATAGTCCATTTTTTGTTTCTCCCTGACTCAGACGCTCAAGTGTCCGGCCCCTCGAATATGCCTGATTCATGTCATTCAATTCGGGATGCCTTGCATGCTCAAAGTTCGCGTGAGCGCTTGCCAGTGGTCGGATCGCCTGCGCCTTCTGGCTCCGAAAAAAACCCGCCCAAACGAGATTCGTCGGGGCGGGTCAAAAAAGTAGCCTCACTCAGGGAGGAGGGATTCGATTCGAGGCTACCTGTCGAAATCGTAGCAGCCGAGTCGCACCGATGACTACTTAATGATTCATTTCCATTGAGTGCGCGTGTGCGATATGTGGCGCTTTCCGGCTCAATCTGCGCGCCCTGCGATTCGTTGACATTCCTTACGGCCACTCGAATCCAGAATCCGGGCTCGCCGACGGGTTGTCGGCAAATCAACATGCCGCATGCGCTGTGTGCTGCCGCTGTCACGGATCGATCAGGGAAGAAAAACGAGATGAATAAAAACCTCCATCGCATTGTCTTCAATGCGAGGCGCGGGCTGCGCATGGTCGTTCAAGAAACGGCCAAGAGCACCGGGAAGGGATCCTCCAAGGCCACGACCGTCGCGGTCGGTGCATTCGCCGGTGCGGCAGCCTTTGCGCCGATGCTTGTAGGCGCAGCGCTCGCGGGCATGCTGTCGGCCTCACCTGCTCAAGCCCAGATCGTCGGCGCCCCCAACGTTCCCGGGAACCTGCGGCCCACCGTGATGGTCGCGCCGAACGGCGTGCCGCTCGTCAACATCCAGACGCCCAGCGCGGCCGGTGTCAGCAGAAATATATTCAACCAGTTCAACGTGGCCCCCAATGGAGCCATCCTGAACAACAGCAGAACAAATGTAGCCACACAGCTCGGCGGCATCGTCCAGGGCAACCCCTATCTGGCGACCGGCCCCGCGCGCATCATCGTCAACGAGGTGAACGGCGGCAGCCCGAGCCAGTTGCGCGGTTATATCGAAGTCGCGGGGCAGCGTGCCGAGGTGATCATCGCCAACCCTGCGGGCATCAGCATCAATGGGGGCGGCTTCATCAACGCGTCTCGCGCCACGGTGACCACGGGCACGCCGCAATTCAACGCCATCGGCGGTCTCGACAGCTTCCTCGTGCGAGGCGGCACCGTCACCATCGATGGTGCGGGCCTGGATGCCAGCAAGACGGACTATGCGGCCATCCTCGCTCGCGCCGTGCAGCTCAATGCAGCGATCTACGCCACCGACCTCAAGGTGGTCACCGGTGCGAACCAGGTCAGCGCCGACCATACGCAGATCACACCCACGACGGGCACCGGCGCAGCACCTACCTTCGCGCTGGACGTGGCCGCGCTCGGCGGCATGTATGCCGGCAAGATCACGCTCATCGGCACCGAGGCCGGCCTGGGCGTGCGCAACGCCGGCAGCATCGGCGCCAGCAATGGCAACCTCATCGTGACTGCAGCTGGACGGCTCGAGAACACCGGCACTCTCGAAGGCACTCGCCTCGAACTCGCCAGCGCCGGCGACATCGACAACCGCAGCGGCACGATCCGTCAGACCAGCAGCGTGGGCCTTGCGATCACTGCACCGGTGCTGTCCAACACGAACGGCGGAGTCATCGGCATCGAACCGGCGCCAGCACCGGCAACCACCGGCACCAGCGGCGGCACGAGCACCGGAACCGGAACCGGCGCTACCAGCACAGGAACGACGACCACCGGCGCCACTTCCGGCACCAGCGGCACGGCCTCGCCCGCACCGGCACCGTATGTACCCACATCGCCCGGCACCCTCACCGCGGGAGGCGCCATCCTCAATGACGGCGGCAAGATCTACGCTGGCGGCCCGGTCACACTGAACACCCCGCAGATCAACAACGCGGGCGGCGCGCTGTCGGTGGCCAGCATGGCGGTCACGGGCCCAACCTTCAGCAACGCGGGCGGGACGCTCAACGTCAGCAATAGCTTCAGCGCCAACGTGGGGCAGCTGGACAACGCCGGCGGGACGTTGAACGCGGGCAGCCTGAACATTGCGACCAGCGGCGACCTGATCAACGTCGACGGCACGCTCACCAGCGCCACCGATGCCAGCCTCACGGTCGGCGGCCAAGTCGACAACACGCGCGGGTCGATCTCGGCAACGGGCGCGCTGACGGCCAATGTGGCAGGCGCGGTCAACAACACCGCCGGCACCCTGGCCTCGAACCAGGGCCTGACGCTCACCGGCCAGTCCCTGAACAACACCCAGGGCACGCTCCAGTCGGCCGGCGGCAACGTCCAGGCCACCATCGGCCGGCAGCTGTTGAACACCGACGGCCGCATTGCGAGCGGTGCGAACCTCACCATCCAGACCGGCAGCCTCGACGGCACCAAGGGATCGCTGCAAAGCACGGGTGATCTGCACGTCACGGCGGCGCAAGGGTTGACCTCCACAGGCACCAACGCCGCGGGCGGCAACCTGGCGTTGCAGGGCGCCTTTGTCGACCTCTCCGGCAGCCAGACGGGCGCCGCCCACATCGCCGTCACCGCCACCCAGGGCGACGTGACCACCAGCGGTGCCACCGTGGCCACCCCCGGCACCTTGGCCATCACGGCCAATGCACAGCCCGGCCAGACGCTCGTGAACAGCGCCGGCCAGCTGAACGCCGGCCAACTGCAGATCAGCGTCTCGAACCTCGCCAACACCAACGGCGGCGAGATCGTGCAGACCGGCACGGGCGCAACGACCATCGCCACCAGCGGCACCCTGAACAACGACGGCGGCCGCATCGCCAGCAACGGCCAGGACCTGAGCCTGAACAGCGCCAGCATCACCAACACCAGCGGCAAGATCGAGCATGCCGGCGCCGGCACGCTCGCCATCGCGGGCGGCAACTACAGCGGCAGCAACGGCCAGATCACGACCAACGGCGCGCTGGCGGTGGCCCTGTCGGGCGCTTTCAACCAGGACGGCGGGACCACCTACGTCCAGCAGATCGACCTGAGCGCGGGGTCGCTGAGCAACCAGGGCGGCAGCCTCGTCCAGGCCGGCACGGGCGCCACGACCCTGGCTGTGGGCGGCCTGCTGAACAACAACGCCGGCACCATCGCGAGCAACGGCGCCATCGCTGCGAGTGCAGGCTCGGTGAGCAACCAGGGCGGCACGCTGCAGGCGGGCGGCGCCTCCAACCTGAGCCTCACGGCCACCGGGCCACTCGACAACTCGGCCGGCGGCAAGATCCTCGCGGGCGGCGACACCACACTCGCGGCGGGCAGCCTGAACAACAACGCGGGCAGCGTGACCTCGGTCGGCGATCTGAACGCCACCATCGGCGGGGCCGCAACCAACGTGGGTGGCACGCTGGCCGCGAACGGCAACACGACGCTGACCGCGGCCAGCTTGGACAACAGCGGCGGCACGACCGCGGCTGTCACCGGCAACCTGAATGTCACGACCACGGGCGCGACGACGAACAACAGCGGCACCTTGCAAGCCGGCGGCGCGACCACCTTGAGCAATGGCGGTCTGAGCAACCAATCGGGCAAAGTCTTCGGCAACAGCCTGGTGGTGGACACGCACGGCAACACGCTGAACAACACGCAAGGCACGCTGGCCGCGACCACCACGGTGGCGGTGAGCTCGGGCGCGCTGGTGAACGACGCCGGCCTGGTCCAGTCGGGCGACGCCATGACCGTCAACACGAACGGACAGACGCTCACCAACACGAACGCGGCCGGCTACACCAACGGCCAAGGCGGCATCACCAGCGGCGATACGCTCAACTTGACCACCGGAACGGTCGTCAACAGCGCCGGCTTCATCGGCGCGAAGAACGCATTGGTCGCCGACACGCAGGCCTTCTCCAACACGGGTGGAGGCCAGGTGCTCGGGCAGTCCACGGTGGCGATCGACACCAACGGAGCAGGCTACGACAACACCGGCGGCGAGACACTGGCGGTGGGCAACCTCGGCATCAACGCGGGAACGCTGACCAATACCAAGGGCCTGATCCGCTCGGCGGCCACGACGACGCTGAACGCCGGCAGCATCGCCAACACCAATACCCTCGGCACCAATCAAGGCATCGAAGGCCAGAACGTGGCCATCGGCGCGGGGAACCTTGACAACACCTCAGGTGCCATCCGCGCCGACGTCAATGCCACCCTCACCAGCGGCGGCACCGTCAACAACACGAATGGACTGATCTCGGCGGGCGACACGCTCAAGATCGTCGATCCCAACGCGGCCAACCCCGGCGCCAAGACGCTCAACCTGGTGAACACCGGCGGCACGCTGGTGGCCGACAAGAGCCTGCAGATCGATGCCGCGACCTTCAGCGGCGACGGCCGGGCCGTCTCGGGCCAGGACCTGGGCATTGCGCTCACGCAGGACATCGTGAACAACGGCGAGGTGGCCGCCAACGGCAACCTGACCTACACCACCACCGGCAACTTCACGAACAACGGCAAGCTGCTCGCGGGCCAGACGCTCACGGTGGGCGGCAACAACGTGGACAACACGGCCAACGCGGAGATGTCGGGGACGGGTACGGTCGTCAACGCCGCGGGCACGCTGATCAACCGCGGCCTGATCGACAGCACCGGGAAGACCCAGATCAATGCGGGCACGCTGAACAACATCGGCACGGGCCGCATCTACGGCAACGACATCTCCATCGCCGTCGGCACGCTGCTCAACGATGCCGAAACGCTCAATGGCGCGACCAAGGCGGGAACGATTGCGGCACGCAACACCCTGAACATCGGTGCGGGCACCATCACCAACCGCGAGCACGCGCTGATCTTCAGCGGCGGCCTGGGCGCGGGGTCGATGAACATCGGCGGAGCGCTCGACGCCAATCGCCAAGCCATCGGCCAGGGCGCCGTGCTCGACAACCTGAGTGCGGACATCGAGTCGATGGGCGACATGTCCATTGCGATGGCGCAGGTCAACAACCGCGACGTGCATCTGCAGATGGGCACGCCGACGCAAACGTCCGAACTGCGGTTCGGCGTCGCGCCAGTCACCCTGGTCGGCAGCGGTGTCGGCAGGACCACACCTTACGCGCTGGGTGAAGTCACCGTCGACGGTGCCAACGGTTTTGTGTACCGCAAGGACACTGGCGAGCTCGTGGGCATCGGCGGCTACACCGTGTGGAGCAACCTCCTGACCACCACTGAGGACACGGCCATCAACGCCGATCCCGCCCATCTCGTGGCCGGCGGCGACATGAATGTCAACGGCCGCCTGTACAACGAGAACAGCCAGGTGCTGGCGGGCGGGACGATCACCGCCACCGACTACCAGTCCTCCCAGCTGACAGGCTGGCGCACGGTCACGGGCTTGGCGTCGGGGGTCGACAACAACGGGCAGGACCAGGGTCAGAACATTCCGATCACTACCGCGCCGACGACGGTCCTGCTGGGCGGCTACAAATACCAGGAGAACACCAATGCCACCACCGGCTACAACGCCGGCACAGCGCCCGTGGGCGGCGCAGCGGGCGGCGCGGGCGGCACCGGCGGGGTGACCGGCAAGGGACAAGCGACCATCGTGGAAGTGGCGGCCAACGTCGGCGGGGCGGCGCCGACCTCGGGCACCGCAGCAGGCGCGGCCGGCGGGACCGGAGGCGCAGGCGCCCAGACCGTCCCCATGGTGGTGCGCACCAGCCTGCCGAACACGCGTCTGCCCAACGCCAGTTTGTTCAACATCCATGCGGGCCCTGGCCGCTACCTGATCGAGACCGATCCGCGTTTCACGAACAAGCGCATGTGGCTCAGCAGCGACTACCTGCTGAACAACCTAGGCCAGGATCCGAACAACATCCTCAAGCGCCTGGGCGATGGCTTCTACGAACAGAAGCTCATTCGCGAGCAGGTCGCGCAGCTCACGGGCTACCGCTATCTCGATGGCTTCGACAATGATGATGACCAATACACCGCGCTGATGAACGCGGGTGTGACCTTCGCGAAGCAGTACGGCTTGCGTCCAGGGGTAGGGTTGAGCGCGGCGCAGATGGCACAGCTGACCAGCGACATCGTGTGGTTGGTCGAGCAGACGGTCACGCTGCCAGACGGCAGCACCCAGCGTGTGCTGGTGCCGCAGGTCTATGTGCGGGTGCGACCCGGCGATATCGACGGTTCGGGTGCACTGTTGAGCGCGGACGCCGCCATCATCAAGAGCTCGGGCGATGTAACCAATACGGGCACCATCGCCGGCCGCAGTCTGGTCAAGATCGACGCCGAGAACGTGAACAACCTCGGCGGGCGCATCGTCGGCGGCGGCATCGGCATCAATGCCCGCAACGACCTGAACAACATCGGCGGCAGCATCACGGCACGGGATGCCGTGGCGTTGACCGCCGGTCGCGACATCAACATCCAGACGACGACGCAGAGCGCAAGCGGCAATACCGCCATCGACCGCATCGCCGGTGTGTACGTCACCAATCCGGGTGGGACGTTGGTCGCGTCGGCCGGGCGCGACGCCAACCTCGTCGGCGCCGCGCTGGTCAGCGCGGGATCGGCTGCGGTGGGTGCGGGGCGTAACATCAATCTCGGCACGGTCGTCGAGGGCTACACCATCGTGGCGGCCGGCAAGGGTTGGGCGGGAATCTCGTCCGAGACCCACGAGGTCGGCTCGGTCATCCAGGGCCAGGACAACGTGCGCCTCGCGGCCGGCAATGACCTGAACATCCGCGCGGGTGCCGTTCAGAGCACCGACGGCGCCTTGGTCGCCACGGCCAAGAACGACATCAACCTGACCGCGGGCCAGGCCACCACCAGCGTTGCGACGGCCACGCAGAAGTCTTCCAACGGCCTGTTCAGGAAGAGCAGCTCCAGCACCCTCGACAGCACCGCCACCACCGAGGTGCTCTCTAGCAGCCTGAGCGGCAAGTCCGTGGCCGTCGTGGCCGGCAACGACGTCAACCTCCAGGCTGCGCAACTTAGTTCCGACGGCGGGATGAGCCTGTCGGCCGGCCGCGACATCAATCTCACGACCGCCACCAGCAGCAGCACCGAACTGCACGCCAGCCAGCAGCGCACCAGCAGCACGGGCTTGTCGCGGGCCTGGGCACTTGCTTCAGACGCTGGCGGACCGGTCGGCGGCTACGGCAATCGCAAGAATTCGGGCAACAGCACCAGCGTCGATATCACGACCCAGGCGGTCGGCACCACCATCTCGGCCGGCAGCCTGCAGACCGTCAGCGGGCGAGACACCACCTTGCAGGCAGCGACCGTGGTTGCCGATGGGAACGTCACGATGATGGCCGGGCGCAACCTCACCATCGAGAGCGCGCAGAACACCGAACTCAGCAGCAGTTCCTCGGCCAACGCCAAGAGCGGCTTTATCGGTTCCTGGTCGCAGCCTGGGTTGGGCCATATCAAGGACTTCGGCGCCCAGACGACCAGCCGCACCACCCAGCAGGCCAGCCAGGTGGCCAGCCTCAGGGGTAACGTGACGCTGGTGGCCGGCAACGAATACCGCCAGACCGCCAGCAGCGTGATGGCTGCGGGACAGGCCGGCCCGCTCGCCGGCGGCGACGTCAACATCCTGGCGAAGAACGTCACCATCAACGAGGCCTACAACACCGAGCAAAGCATGACGGTGCAGCGCAGTTCCAGCAGCAAGCTGGGCGGCAGCGCCAGCTTCATGGGCATCAGCACGGACAGCCTGCGCAACGCCCAGAGCACCGTCCGGGCGATGGAAGACACCAGCGGCAACGGTCGCATGCAGGCGTTGGGCGCCATCAATCTGGCCATGGCGGGCAAACAGGCGTATGACGCGGGCAACACGCTCGCTGGTGCCCTGAGCGGCAGCGGCCCCAGCCTGAGCAGCATGAGCGAAGCAAGCACGCTGAGCTACGGCGTGAGCGTGACCGCGAGCCGCAACACCAGCCAAGGCACCAGCTTCAGCACCAGCTCCACGGCCGTGGGCTCCAGCGTCACGGGGGCCAACAACGTCAACATTGTTGCCACGGGCGCAGGGGCCAGCTCCAACATCCATGCCGTGGGCTCCACCATCGCGGCGGGCAATAACGTCAACCTGGCGGCGGACAACGACATCACGCTAGAGGCCAGCAAGAACACCAGCGTGACGGCGGGCCAAAATTCCAGTCATGGAACCAGCGTGGGCGTGACCTTCGGGGCCGGCTCACAGAATGGCTTCAGCATTCAACTGGGCGTGCAAAACGGCAAAGGCCGCGATAACCAGAACGAGATCACGTACAACGCCACCCAGGTCTCCGGCGGCAACGCCGTGAACATCTCCAGTGGCCGCAATCTCACGCTCAATGGGGCAACGATCGAAGCCAACCGCGTGAAGGCGGACGTGGGCGGCGACCTGAACATCGCCAGCTTGCAGGACGTGAGCGTGGGCCAGAGCCGGCAGTCCAGCGGCGGCTTCGGCGTGAGCCTGTGCATACCGCCGATCTGCTACGGGGTTGTCGCGACGGTCAGCGCGAACTCGGCCAGCGCCAAAGCCAATGGGGTCTTCATCAGTCCCGCCGTGCAGGCGGGCATCAAGGCTGGGGATGGCGGCTTCGATGTGAACGTCAAGGGCAACACGAACCTGACGGGCGCGGTGATCGAGAGCACGCAGGCGGCCATCGATGCAGGCAAGAACAGCTTTCATACCGGCGGCGCGCTCACGATGAGCGACCTGCAGAACGTGAGCCAGTCGAGCGGGAGCAGTTATTCGGTCGGAGGCAGCGTGGGCCTGGGATACACGACGCCCAGCAACCCGAGTCCATCTTGGAGCCCCCATGAGGGACAGTCGGCGGTGCCACTGAGCGGCAGTCCTGGGCTCGGCAGCTACAGCGGCAACAACCAGGCCAGCGTTACGAGGTCCGGCATCTCGGGAATTGCGGGCGACCAGAGCGTCAGGACGGGTGACGCCAGCAGCGCAGGTACCCTGATCAAGGACTGGAACACCCAGACCATCATTCAGAATGTGCAAGCCCAGGCACAGCTGACGCAGCAGTTCAACCAGAACATCGCGCGCGAGATCGGCACCTATGCGGGCAAACAGGCCGCAGAGTTGCGCAACCAAGCGGGCAAGGAGAGTGATCCGGACAAGAAGCAGGCCTTGCTCGACGAGGCCGCCAAATGGGACGAGGACGGAAGGTATCGCGTGGCCGCCCACATGGGGGCGGGGTTGCTGAGCGGTGGGGTGGCCGGGGCGATCGGAGCGGGCGCGAGTGCGGCGCTGATGCCCAGGATTGGCGACGCGATCGACCAGATGGGATTGGAGACGCCCGTCGCGCAGGCGTTGGGGGCCATCACCGCGGCGGCCATCGGAGGGATTGCCGGAGGCACAGCCGGTGCAGTCAGTGCGGCGAGCGTGGATGTCAACAACAGGCAGTTGCATCCGACAGAGCGTCAATTGATCGGCAAGCTTGCTGCCGATAAAGCCAAGCAGCTGTGCGCTGGTAGCAGCGAATGCGAGAAAAAGGCAACCGTCTACTGGACAGACATTCTGGAGAAGACCGCGAAGGGCCAAGTCGACAACGATGAGAACGCGAAGAATGCGGCGTATCTGGCGACCCTTCTTGCGACGACGCTGGATCCCAACAGCGAAGGCGCCCGCGGCGGCGTGGAGCGATACGTTCAAGACTTGCGCGAAGCGCAAAACATCCTGAGCCCGTATGTCGGCAGCCCCATCGTAGTCAACGGGGTCACCCAGCACAGCTATGGAAGCAACGGGGATGTGCAAACCTACTTCAGCGCCACGCCAGAACAGCAAGCCGATCCGTACATCAATACATTCTTTGGGCAGGCGGCGAGCCTGATCGTGCTTGATCTGGCCAAGCGCGATGCCACTCGACTGGAGAATTTCCGCGCGCGGAACGGCTCGGCGACGCCCGATCACATCGTTGAGGAATTGGTTCTGGGTGGGGCCATCATCAATCGTGGCCTCGGCACGGTTGCCCGTCTTGCCGAATCCCTGGACGTGGCGTTGGCCGGAAAGGTCGTGCCGTCGTCAGGTGGCAATATCAGCGCACAGAAGATGACGATGGAGGGGATGCCGGTGAAGCTGACCTCGTCAGACCTGAACATGCTGTCTCAAATCGAGAAGCTACCCAATACAACCTTGCAAGGCGATGTCCGCGAGTTGGTGGCCGACAATTATTTCATTCGCAATGGCTACACCCCTCTCAATGGAAAATGCGGCAGCAATTGCTTTGATGGCGTCTACTTGAAGGATGGCAAAGTCTATGTCAGCGAGGTCAAACCTCTTAATGCGGATGGAACCATCAAATTGAGTCCGCAAAATACAACAACCAATTTGAAGCCGCAAATGTCAGATGATTGGATCACCGATACGGTGAAGACGCTAAGAGACTCCAAAATCCCGGCATCCATACGCACAGCGGATGCCATCGAGGCCGCCCGGAAGAGCGGCAACCTCGTTAAGATCGTATCGGGTGTGAATCAGAATGGCATGACCATCGTCAAGTTGAGGTGAACAGCAATGACTATGAGGACTCGTGAGCAAAGGTTGACCGATTTGTTGATCCTCGAAGAAAGAGATCGACCGGAAGACATTGAACGGATCTTATATCGTAGAAATAAGGTAGTGCTGGGAGCGGTTCTGACGAGTCTCGCGAGCCTATCTGAAACTCGCGGGGTGCATGCCTATTTCGTTGAGGGTAGCGCGCGCGCTGAAACAGCACTTCTACGTGGCAAGCAAATTGACATTGGCCAGCGTGGGACAGGACGGGGGTGCGGAATTCCATCTCGCGGGCAATTTTTTATATGGCCTCCTATCTGACAACATTGAGGTCATCAATGCATTGGCGAATGTAGAAACGCCGGATTTTATTCGGGAACGAGACAATCCCCTCTGGGCAAGATTTCATGTGCATATGCTGCAACTCGCGATTCGCGACGAGCATGAAGCGCTGCAGGCCAAGATCGAAAAGTTGGCCAAGAATGGCAAAAAGCCAGAGCGCGAAGAGTGCGCGAAGGGGCAGGATTTCTACTCCCTTCTTTTGAAGCGAGACAAGGCAGGCCTGGAGCGGCTAATTCAAGACAGGCATGCCCCCATCAAGAGCGTCAACGCTCACATTAAGGACTTCATGTCCTATCTTGGCACCCTGGAAACCAAGCTCTGCTGGCTCAAAGGCATCCCTGTGCAAATCGAGAATCCCCTCGTTCCCATGGAGTTGATGCCAATAGAGCCGTTGGCGCATTACGACGATGAGTACGAGTTCCTCAAACCCGGATGGGTCCCTCCCGCACAAGGGTTGCTCGGAAAGGTCAGCCGTTGGCTCAAGCCGAGCCAATGATTGGGTAACACGTCCGGGGATTTGCCACTAGGAATAGCTTGCGCTAAGACATGAATCTGGTCGCATCCGGAAATAGGAGAAAAGAACCATTAAATCAGATTGAGATAAGTTGACATGAATAATTTGACTCGAGAACAGGGGCTGCAAAATGTACTAAATGCAGAGGAAGCCAGTCTGCCTCGTCAAATGGACTGGTTTTTGCACCGACGAAAAAGTGTTCGGCTCGGATCAATTTTGTGTGGCTTGGCAGGCCTATCTGAAACGCGCGGCGTGCACGCCTACTTTATTGAGGGCAATGCGCAAGCAATGAAGCAACATTTTTACGTGGCAAGCAAATTGAAGTTGGCCAGCTTAGGGCAGGATGGAGGCGCGGATTTCAGTCTTCCGGGTGACTGCTTTTATGCGCTTCTATCTGACAATATCGAGATCATCAATGCGATGGCAAATGTAGAGAACCCTCAGTTGATTCGAGAGAGAGGGAATCCTCTAACGGGAAGATTTGAGCTTCACATGTTGCAGCTCGCGATTCGCGACGAGCACGAAGCGCTGCAGACCAAGATTGAGAAGATGGCCAAGAATGGAAGAAAGCCTTGGCGCGAAGAGTGCGCGAAAGGAGAGGATTTTTATTCTCTGCTTCTGAAACGTGACAAGGCTGGTCTAGAGCGATTGATTCAAGACAAGCATGCTCGCATCAAGAGCGTCGACGTTCGGATTGAAGACTTCATGTCCTATCTTGGCACCCTGGAAGCCAAACTCTGCTGGCTCAAAGGCATCCCTGTGCAGATCGAGAGCCCGCTCGTTCCCATGGAGTTGATGCCAATAGAGCCGTTGGCGCACTACGACGATGAGTACGAGTTCCTCAAACCCGGCTGGGTCCCCCTGCACAAGGGTTGCTCGGAAAGGTCAGTCGTTGGCTCAAGCCGAGCCAATGATTGGATAGCCCCTCCACCGATTTGCCGCGAGAAATGGCGCGCGCGAAGACATGAATCCGGTTGCATCCGGAAATAACAGAAAAGAACCATGAAGCTGTCACACATTTCCCCTCACCGCATCGCTGCGTTCACAGCCCTCGCGGCAGGCCTTCTCCTCCTGTCCGACTGCGCCACCAAGCTCACCCAGCCCCTCACCGGCTACACCTGCTGCAACCTGCGCCCCGACTACGGCTGGGTCTCCAGCACCAATATGCTCGGCGGCCCGATCATGCCGTTCGGCGAGCCGGCGGTGCTCGACACCATGAAGCGGGACCGCTACCTCTACGGCACCATCGGCAGCGACTACGTCTCGCTGCGCGACGACACATCGCGCAGCAGGGAAGACGTGCTGCGCTGGGCGCGCCAGATCGTGGTGCCCGCCGATCCCAAGCTGACGCTCGCCAACTGGAGCCCGGAGGTGCAGAAGGCCGTGTACTCGGCCAAGGTCATGGTCGGCATGACCCGGCCCCAGGTGCTGATGGCGCTGAGCTATCCCTCGCGCAACGACACCAAGGATCTGAACGCCAATACCTGGCGCTACTGGACAGTGCAGGAAGACGAGTCGGTCGATGTGCTCTTCGGCGCCGATGGCGCGGTGAGCGGCTTCTCCGGCAAGCCCTCGGCGGTTCGCACGGTCGAATTCCGGCGCTGATCACCATGGTGCATTCCTCGATCGTGCCTCGGCGCACGCGCATGGCGGTGGCCGTGGCCCTCGCCGCTTCTCCGTTGTGGGCGGTCGCGCAGCAGACCCCGACAACGCCCCAATCCTTCATCGAGCAACAACGCCAGCAGGAACGCGAACGCGCCCTGCGCGAGCAGAACGAGCGCACCGTCGACCAACGCCTGCAGGCCGCGCCGCCTGCACCGGTGGCACGCATTCCCGAGACCGAAGCCCCGTGTTTTCGCATCGACCGCGTGCTGCTGGTCGGCGAGCAGGCCGAGGCCTTCCAGTGGGCGGTCTCTGATCTGTCCGGTCCTGATGGCAACGATTCACCGATCGGCCGCTGCCTGGGCACGGCGGGCGTGAACGTGGTGCTCGCGCGCGCCCAGCAGGCGGCGATTGCGCGCGGCTTTGTCACCACCCGCGTGCTGGCCGCGCCGCAGGATCTTTCCACCGGCACCCTGACCCTGTCGCTGGTGCCCGGGCGCATCGCGGCCATCCGCCTGACGCCGGATTCTTCGGCCACGCTGCTGGGCAGCGGCGCCTTGCTGGGTTCGGCCATTCCGGCCCGGCCGGGTGACCTGCTGAACCTGCGCGACATCGAGCAGGGGTTGGAGAACCTCAAGCGCGCCCCCACGGCCGAGGCCGACATCCAGATCGAGCCCTCAACCGCGCCCAACGCCAGGCCGGGCGACAGCGACCTGGTGGTCAAGTACGTGCAGGCCCGGAAGTGGCGCGTGGCCCTGAGCCTGGACGACAGCGGCACCGAGGCCACGGGCCGCTACCAGGCCGGCGCCACGGTGTCGGTGGACAACCCCTTCGGGCTGAACGACCTGTTCTACCTGAGCGCCAACCACAGCATCAACAGCCACTTTCTCTCGGAGCCGAGCTACGGTACCGAGGGCCAGACGGTGCATTACTCGCTGCCGTACGGCTACTGGATGCTGGGGTTCACGGCCTCGAACAGCCAGTACCACCAGAGCGTGGAGAGTTTCAACGGCCCGATCACCTATGCCGGCAAGTCCAACAACGCCGAAGTGAAGCTCTCGCGCCTGCTGTACCGCGACCAGAGCCGCAAGACGACGCTGGCGCTCAAGGGCTTCCGCAGGGAGTCGCGCAGCATCATCGAGGACACGGAAGTGCCAGTGCAGCACCAGGTGGTGGGAGGTTGGGAGCTCGGCCTGAACCACAAGGAGTTCATCGGCGAGGCCACGCTGGAGGGCACGCTGGCGTTCAAGCATGGCACGGGCGGCTTTGGCGCCCGGACCTCGCCGCAGGAGATCTACCACCGCGACAACCCCGCCGAGCCGCTGGACGGCACCTCGCGCATGAAGCTGTACACGGCCGAGGTGAGCCTGAATGCGCCTTTCAAGCTGGGGGCGCAGAAGCTGCGCTATTCGGGGCTGGTGCGCGCGCAGTGGAACCGCACGCCGCTGATGTCGCAGGACCGGTTCGCCATCGGCGGGCGCTACACGGTGCGCGGTTTCGACGGCGAGACGAGCCTCATGGGCGAGCGGGGCTGGCTGATTCGCAACGACATCGGGTGGGCCATGGGCCAGAGCGGGGCGGAGCTGTATGTCGGCGCCGACTACGGGCATGTGGGCGGGCGCTCGACGGCCGACCAACTCGGCCGCAGCCTGGCGGGTGCGGTGGTCGGGGTGCGAGGGCAGTGGAGCAAGTTGAGCTATGACTTCTTCATGGGGGCGCCCATCAGCAAGCCGCAGGGGTATCGCACGGCCAGGACCACCTTTGGATTCAATCTGAACGCAAGTTTCTAAACCACAGGGAGTATCAAGAAAATGAAAAAACAAGTGATCGCGAAGGCCGTTGCCTTGCTCGCAATCGGCGCACTGCATGGCTGCGGCGCGGCGGCAGTCCATAGGGCATAACGCCTCAAGCGAGGCGTCGTTCTCTGGCCTCTCGGGCTAGAAGCCAGGGCCGTCCGGTGATGGCCGACTCGGCCGGCGCCTTGTGTCTTTCAAATCCACAAAAACTTCAGATCCCATGCGCAAGTACCTCATCCTTCTCACCATCGCGGGATCGCTCATCGCGCCGATGGTTCATGCACAGCCGAAGCCGGCGCCGGAGTGCCGAAGTCAGCAAGTCGAGAAATCGCGTGTCGAGATGTGCCTCGTGCGCGGTGCAGCGTTCCAACACGACACCTACATGCTGCGCGTCGACGGTGCACCGATCTTTGCACTCATCGACGATTACGCCGAGCAAGTCGAACTGACGCATGCTCTTCCCGAGGGTCTCACCATCGAGCTTCCGCTGTCCCAACAAGGTGGGAAGGTCGTGAAGATCGTTGGCGGCTGTCTGCCCGAGAGCAAGGACGGGGCGGAAGTCGCCAGGGTATGTAATTTTCACTGGGGCAAGCACCATGTGGTCAAGGACCAGCGGTTCGAATTCCATTGAGAACGCGGGCGACCATAGCGCCAAAACGCTCGCCCCAAGCATGGAAAGCTCAGGAGACGAAGCGCAAGAGCACTCCGTCCAATCGAGGCCTGGCATCGGCTGAAATCCACATCAGAGCAAGCAGCATGAAGCAGAGCGAATCCCTCTCGGCAAGCGATGTCGGCGCGAACGCAGGTCCAGGGCCCGGGAACACGCACGAGGCGCCATCGGCGTCGGGTGGCCGCGACTTCTACAACGTGCCGGCGATGTACGGCATCTTCCGCGTAGCCAACAGCTGGCGAGTCACCCTGAGCCGCGCGGGAACGCGGTTCATGAGGAGCTTCGCCTTCAGCCGGTATGGCGGCGAGGCCGCTGCACTGGCGTGCGCGCAGGCCTGTCGGGACGAGATCGTGCGCAACCATCTGCCGCCCGAGCGCAGCGACCTGGCGCAGAAACTGCGCACCACCAACAAGAGCGGCGTCTCCGGCGTGACCTTCCGCTTCAACGCCAAGGGCGAAATCATGAGCTGGCACGCGATCACCCGTGTGAGCGCGGATCGCCTGCTGACCAAGTCCTTCGGCGTGGGCCGTTATGGCGCGGCACAGGCCGAGTGTCTGGCGATTGCGGAGCGCGAGAAGCAACTGGAGGCCATGAAAGGACTGCGGAACGTTCATCCCGCCGAAGCACGCGTGAGGGCGACTACACAGAAGGCGCCGAATGCCGCCAAGGCCACGGCGTCCAGGTCGAAACGAACGCTGCCCGAGCCCATTCCCGTCGTCGAGATTCTCAGAAAAAACAACAGCTCGGGCATTCCCGGGGTCTCGTGCGTCAAGGGCGCCGATGGGTTGCCCCGCTACTGGCTGGCCAAGACGGGCGGAATCGACGGCCGGTACGTCGTCGAATGGTTCTCCGTGACAACGCACGGCAATGAAAAGGCCCGCTTGCTGGCGATCGATGCGCGCCGCGCGCAGCTCGAGCGGAAAGCGCAGCTTCGGGCAGAGCCCTCGGCTTGAATGAGCCCTCCGCATTCGCCCCAGCGAAGCCGGCGCCCCTTCCTCCTGGGCGCCTTGATCGGTGTCGCGGTCCTGCAGGTCCTCACGGTCGCCTAGCTGGCGCACTCGCAGGTGCAGGCGGTCCGGGAGCGGCAGGCCCTGGAGGCGGCTGCGCGCGCGAGGGCGGTGCGCTGCTTCGAGCGGACGGTGCATCGCGGGAAAGACGCGTGCCGCGTAGAGGCAGTGGACGCCGCGCGCTGAGCGAGTGGCCGCATTGTGCAAGCAGATTTCCAAGTACTGGAAACGTTCGACGCGCAAGCGATCGGATCGTGGCAAATCAAACAATCGGGGAGTCAGAGAATTCAGCACCGCAGCGGGTCGGGTGAAATTTTTCACGATCCCCGATGGCAGTTACGCAAAGCGATCAGTGTGCCATTCCGATTCGGTCATTTCGCACACAAAGCGCCGACCCAACAGGGATGGTGGTGCATATCATCTCGGCCCCGGCTACCACAGCCGTTTGAACACGATAGAGAAGAATTTTGAAAACCGCCATCACTGTTACCGCCTTCGGGATTGCTTTGATCCTGATCTCTGCGCTTCCCTCCACAGCACCCCTGTCAGAACCAATCGACTTCACCGCCTCGTCGCCGCAGCCGCAGCCGCAGCCGCAGCCGTAGTTGAACGCCGTTGATTGCGCCTGATGTGCTACATCAAACAATATTGTCGATCAGCGGCAGTTCCATGAAGGCCCCTCGTGCTCGTTCACGAGAGAGCGCTGCTCCTGCAGCAACCAGTGCGATTGAACACTTCGTGCGAAAAAAGAAGACTCGGTCGCAAGGAAAAAGCCTCTTCTATTTCTATTGGCCGCCGGGCTGTGTGGGGTCTTGGGCGGATGTGCTCAGTTGCATCCTGAAGGGGCGAATGCCCAAGCTCAGGTGGCGTTGGCTGATCAAAATAGCCAGAGTGTTGTGGCAAATGCCGTCGTGCCTTCGGTCCAAGACCCTGAGCCATACATTGCCCCTCTACCTGATGAGGAAGTGTCGCCTCGGGCCGACGTGCAACGCGCAGTGGAATCGAGAGCTGCTCAGCGTGGCATCGCCTCATGGTATGGCAGACCATTCCATGGCCGTCGAACAGCGAGCGGGGAGGTTTTCAACATGAATGAGTTGACGGCCGCACATCGCACGCTTCCATTGGGAAGCTATGCCCGCATATCGACATCGACCGGCGACCAGAAATCGGTGGTGGTTCGAATCAATGATCGCGGGCCATTCATCCGCAATCGCATCATCGACCTGTCGTATGCGGCGGCCTTGTCGCTCGGTCTTCAGCGCGTTGGCACGATGCAGGTGGAGGTTGTTCGTCTTGGCAAGGTGCGGGCTTTGGACTGAAGTTCCTCAGGACGAGTTTCCAAGCCTCGGACCTTGCGCGTGAGAATGCTGATCCGGGCGTTCGACTCCACCAGCAATGAGGCCGCGGCATCGCGCTGTGCCTTCAGGTCCTGGATAGTCTCCTGTGCAGTACGGGATCGCTGCCGTTGCTTCAGAAGGCGTTGACGCTCGGACGGAGCTCTTTCGCCGACTTGGTTCTTCACGTATGCCTGGATGTCCGCAACAAGGACGGGAAACTGGGCCTTCTTGAGCGCAGTAGAGTCGCAGCCCGCCTCCTTGGCCACATTGTTCTGACTAACGGGCGTACCCATCGGGAGTAGCTTGCCTGCGTCCACCTTGAGGCCCTCGAAGGCCTCGCGAAAGTTCGCTTCAGCATTTTTAGGCTTCGGCAACGTCATAGAACTTTCCAATGGCTTGCTTCTCGGGCTGAAGGCTTCGGTGCCTAGGCGAATGGGGGTGACGGTTCTCAGCTGTTCGTCAGTCCTCAAGAGGTCCGTATCGCAGGCACTCTGCGCAGTTCAGGCTGCAGCTGTGCCATGACATTCGCTCTGGCGTTCTAGGTCGGCGCGATGCCCAGCGGAAGTACGCCCTCTCAGCCAACCTCATCCAGATGTGGCTGACGCAGTTCGACCGCGGCGAACTCAGCAACGAGGAGGTCGAGGCGGCTCTTGTGGCCGGCTACGAAGCGAAGATCGCAGCCTTGGAGCGCAAGGTTGGTGAGCTCCGAAAGACAAGAAATCTCGATGTACAGGATCGCTTTCACAACCCGTGCAGCGCCATCTTTAGCTGCGTGTTCAGAATTGACAGATGGCGACAAGGGCTTCGGCGCCGGATGTCTCGCGCTGAAGGCCTAGTCGGGCCGCAGGGCGTCGATCGTGGTGTCGGCATCGGGCCGCGCCAGCGTCTGCAACCCCGATGTGCGGGGCGACTGCGGAAGCGGCGTCTGCGGCAGCGGTGGCAAATGAACTGGCGCCGGGGGCTTGCCTCGACGCCTCTTGCTCAAATGTCCCGCAACAGCTGCCTGAACTCGTCCACGTCCTCGAAGCTGCGGTACACCGAGGCAAAGCGCACGTAGGCCACCTTGTCGAGCTTCTTGAGCTCGCGCATGACGAGCTCGCCGACCTTGGTCGAATCGATTTCGCGCAGGCCGCTGGCCAGCAGCTTCTGCTCGATGCGCAGCAGCGCGTTGTCGATCTGCTCGATGCTCACCGGCCGCTTGCGCAGCGCCAGCATCATCGAGGCACGCACCTTGGTCGAGTCGAAGTCGGCGCGGCTGCCGTCCTTCTTCACAACGACCGGAAAGTTGACGTCCGGCCGCTCGTACGTTGTAAAGCGCTTGTCGCAGGCGCTGCACTGGCGGCGCCTGCGCACGAAGTCGGCGTCCTCCGAAACGCGGGTCTCGACGACCTGCGTTTCAAGATGACCGCAAAAAGGGCATTTCATGCGGCCAGGTCTTGCGGGATCAGCGGTAGACAGGGAAGCGGCTCGTGAGCGCGTGCACCTTGGCGCGCACTGCGTCGATGTTGGCCGCATCGCGCGGGTTCTCGAGCACGTCGGCCACCAGGTTCGCCGTGATGCGGGCTTCTTCGTCCTTGAAGCCGCGCGTCGTCATGGCGGGGGTGCCGATGCGCACGCCGCTGGTCACCATCGGCTTTTCAGGGTCGTTGGGGATCGCGTTCTTGTTGATCGTCATGTGGGCGGCGCCCAGCACGGCTTCGGCTTCCTTGCCGGTAATGCCCTTGGAGCGCAGGTCGACCAGCATCACGTGGCTTTCGGTGCGCCCGCTCACGATGCGCAGGCCGCGCTCGGTGAGGGTGTCGGCCACGATCTGGGCGTTCTTGACCACTTGCTGCTGATAGGCCTTGAACTCGGGCGTCATGGCTTCCTTGAACGCGACGGCCTTGGCGGCAATCACGTGCATCAGCGGACCGCCTTGCAGGCCCGGGAAGATCGCGCTGTTGATGGCTTTCTCGTGCTGCGACTTCATCAGGATGATGCCGCCGCGCGGGCCGCGCAGGCTCTTGTGCGTGGTGGAGGTCACCACGTCGGCATGCGGCACGGGGTTGGGGTACACGCCCGCGGCTACCAGGCCGGCGTAGTGAGCAATGTCGACCATGAAGATCGCGCCCACATCCTTGGCCACCTTGGCGAAGCGCTCGAAATCGATGCGCAGCGAATAGGCCGAGGCGCCGGCGATGATGAGCTTGGGCATGTGCTCGTGCGCCTTGCGCTCCATCGCGTCGTAGTCGATGGCTTCGTTGGCGTCCAGGCCGTAGCTCACCACGTTGAACCACTTGCCGCTCATGTTGAGGGGCATGCCGTGCGTGAGGTGGCCGCCTTCGGCCAGGCTCATGCCCATGATGGTGTCGCCGGGCTTCAAGAAGGCCAGCATCACGGCCTCGTTGGCCGATGCGCCGCAATGCGGCTGCACGTTGGCGGCGTCGGCGCCGAAGATCTGCTTGATGCGGTCGATGGCCAGCTGCTCGGCCACGTCGACATGCTCGCAGCCGCCGTAGTAGCGCTTGCCCGGATAGCCTTCGGCGTATTTGTTGGTGAGCTGCGAGCCCTGCGCGGCCATGACGGCCGGCGAGGCGTAGTTTTCGCTCGCGATGAGCTCGATGTGGTGTTCCTGGCGCGCGTTTTCGGCCTGGATGGCAGCCCAGATTTCGGGATCGGTCTGTTCGACCAGGATATTGCGTTGGTACATGGCAGTCCTTTGAAGACGAGGTCCTTGTTCTTCAACCAAACAAGGGCTGCCCAGGCGAACGGCTGAACGCCTGAATGGATGCCAGGCGGCACGCTTCCCAGTGGTATTCCACGTCAGCGCGTGGCACCTTTGGAGGTGCTGCGCCTATCGCCAGTCGCGTACGGAACGGAGTGTAGCTCACCCCATGGTTTTGCCCATGGGGCAGGGGCTCAGGAAACCTCGGAAAGCAGTGCGACTTTTTGAGGATCGGCCACCACCGGCTCGGCCGCTTGCTCCGGCTTCGGCGGTACAGCGATGGGGATTGGCTGCGCGCGAACGATGGGCGCCGAGGGCGCGGTCGTGGTCGGAGGATTGCGGCCATTGGCCACCTGCAGCAGCCGCTCGTGCTCGGCGAGGACCTTGTTGGCATAGCCGCCGTCGTCGTCGAGATTGGCTGCGCCCACGTAGTAGCGCAGGCCGCCTTCGAGCGAACCGGCGCGGGCGATGCATTCCTGCAGCACTTTCACGCCGACGCGCATGTTGGTCACGGGGTCGAAAGCAGTGAGCGTGCCGCCGGCGCTTTCGTATTTGTCGCCGTGCACGCGGGTCATGACCTGCATCAGGCCCTGCGCGCCCACGTGGCTCTGGGCGAACGGGTTGAAGCTCGATTCGACCGCCATGATGGCCAGGATCAGCGTCGGGTCGAGCTTGGTGCGCTTGCCCAATTGGTACGCCTCTGCGACGAGCACGCTGAGGGGCTCGGCCGCGACGCGGTACTTCTTGCTGAGCCAGTAGGCCACCGCGGCCTGCTGCTTGGGCAGGTCGCCGGGGCTCGCGGCCGTGGTGCGCACAATCGCGGTCGGCTCCAGGTCGGTGGGCTCGGGCGCGGGCTTGCGCGACTGGAGCCAGCCCATGAGCTGCTCTTCGCCGGTCTGGCGCAGATCGGGCCGTGCCACCAGGGCGAGAGCCGCAAACACAATAGCCAGGCCGACCAGTGCAAACCCGTTGTGGGTGATCTCAAAAAAGCCGTCTGCCACATCGGACGCAAAGGTCCTTAGCCCGCGGGCTGTGGCATCAAACGCCTTGTTCATCGCTCTTCCTTTCTATGCGGCACCTGATCGCAGCGCCCGGAGGGCGACGGATGAAGGCAGCGGCGCTTGATTGGTACGAATCAGGCTCCGCGCATGGAGGTGTAGGGGTGAGGGCGCGGCGACCTGATCAAGCCGGGGGAATTCGGCAGCGGGTTCAGGGGCCCCTGCTGGGTCTGGGGCAGGCCAGGGGCAGGCGGATTCTAGCGTGGCTAAATACTCGGTCAAGCATAAGAATCTATTTCCTTATGTGATTACATATTTAAACAAATCCAACTTTTTGATTCGAAGGACGAGGGAAATCCCTTGGGGCCAGGCATTGCAATGCAGCCGTGCGGCGCCTAATCTGAACACGCCTGAGTTCTCAGGCGGTTTTCCGAAATCCGGCAGCCCGAGGTGCAAGTCAAGGGCTCGAACGATGGAGGATCCATGGCGGCAATCTCTTGCTGCCAGCACGGCAGGAACCATTGACTTCCAGTCGCGCGAAACGATGGCATGGGTCTTATGCCCGCCATCAAGCCCGGTAATGAGACTTTCGTCGAATTGCCGGGCTTTCTTGTTTCTGGCTTTGCTTCTCTTTGCGGCACACTCCCGCGATGGATGTAGCTTCGCTCAAACAAAACAAATGGATGCGGCGTGGGATCGTCGCCTTGCTGGTTCTTCTGGCCTTGTGGGTCATTGCGTGGCTGGCTGTTCCGCCCATCGCCAAGAGCCAGATCCAGAAGATCGCAAGCGAGAAGCTCGGCCGGCAGGTTACCGTGGGCAAGATCGACTTCAAGCCCTGGACCCTCGAGCTCGCGCTGAACGATCTGAGCATTGCCACGGCCGACGGTAGCCGGCCCCAAGTGGCCATCAAGCGAATCTACGCCGATGCCGAGCTGCAGTCGCTCTTGCGCCTGGCGCCCGTGATCGATGCGGTGTCGGTCGAGTCGCCGGCCATCCTCCTCACGCACCTTGCCGACGGCAAGTACGACATCGACGACATCGTGGCCAAGCTCGCGGCCGGCCCGCCGCCCGATCCCAAGGCCGAGCCCGCGCGCTTCGCTATCTACAACATATCCATCAAGAACGGCGCCGTCGATTTCGACGACCAGACCGTCAAGCGCAAGCACGAATTGCGCGACTTCGTGCTGAACGTGCCGTTCCTGAGCAACCTGGCTTCCAAGCGCGACATCAACACCGAGCCCAAGCTTGCCTTCACCCTCAACGGCAGCAAGTTCGACTCGGCAGCGCTCACGACGCCGTTCGCCGAAAGCCGCAAGACCGACGCCCATGTGCAGTTCAAGGGGCTCGACCTGGTGCCGTACCTGGGCTACATACCCGGCGGCTTGCCGGTGAAGCTGCAAGCCGGCAGCCTGGACGCCGACCTGAAGATCGACTTTGCCCAGGCTCCCGCGCCCGGCCTGAAGATCACCGGCACCATCGAAGCCCGCGGCGCCAAGCTGGGCGATGCACGGGGCCGCGACTTGCTGGCGTTCGAGTCGCTCAAGCTGGCGCTGGCCGACGTGCGCCCGCTGGAATCGGTATTCCACCTGAGCGAAGTTGCGCTCTCCAGTCCGCAGCTTGCGGTCGCCCGCGATGCGAAGGGCCAGCTCAACCTGCTGGCCACCGATCCGGCCACCGGGGCTGCCGAAAAAGTAGCCGCCGCTCCCGCTGCCGCGGCAAGTGCTCCGGCCGGCAAGGCACCTGAAAAACCGAAGCTCAAGGTCCAGGTCGACAAGCTCTCGCTCAGCGGCGGGCGCATCGGCTGGCGCGACGAAACCGTCAAGCCTGCAGCGGTGGTCGACCTGAGCGCGCTCGGCCTCGATGTGACCGGCGTGACTTGGCCCATGGAAAAGCCGGCCCAGTTCAACGGCAGCACCGCCGTAGCGGGCGCAACGCTCAAGTTCAAGGGCAACGCCACCGACAAGGCGGCCAACGTAGAGACAGAAGTCGAGGCGCTGCCGCTGTCGCTGGCGGCTCCTTATCTGGCGCAAAGCCTGGAGCCGACGCTCGACGGCAAGCTCAGCGGACAGATCGACATCGCCTGGGCCCAGCCCGACCTCAAGTTCAAGGCCCGGCGCCTCGCCGCCGACGGCCTGGCGCTCACCCAGGCGAAGACCGCCCTGGCGAGCGTCGGCCGCTTCGAACTGGTCGACGCCGAGGTCGACATGACGAAGCACACGCTGAACGTGGCCTCGTTCACCGCCACCAACCCGAAGGTACATATAGAACGCGACAGCGAAAAGCGCTGGATGTTCGAGCGTTGGTTGAAGACGCCCGCCGGCGGCGCGGCGGCAGAGGCCAAGGTGGCCGCGCCCAAGCCCGCGGGCGCCGGGTCGGCGGCCGCAGCGCCGGGCGCCAACACCAAGCCGTGGGCATTGACCATCGGCACGCTCGCGGTCGACAACGGCACGCTTTCATATGCGGACAAGGCCAGCGCAACGCCTGTGGCGGTCGAGATCACGGCGCTCAACCTGAACGCGCAGAAGGTCGCGCCCGAGACCAGCACGGTGTCGCCGCTGCAGATTTCAGGACGCATCGGCTCGCGGCGGGCCGAGCCGGGCCGCTTCGACTACAAGGGCCATGTGGTGCTGAAGCCGCTTTCGGCCGAAGGCCGGCTCGAAGTGGCGTCGTTTCCCGCCCATGCCTTCAAGGCCTACTACGCGGATGCCCTCAATGTGGACATCCGCCGCGCGTTCGCGAGCTATCGCGGCACCGTGCGCTATGCAAGCGCACCGGCCGGCATGACGCTGAAGCTGGCCGGAGACACCGCGCTCGACGATTTCCGCGCCAACAGCATCTCGCTGACCCAGTCGCCCGGTTTCGACCGCAACACCAACCAGCTGCTGAGCTGGAAGACGCTGAGCCTGCGCGGCCTGCAGGTGAGCATGGCGCCCAACGCGCCGCCGGCGGTGGACGTGCGCGAAACCACCCTGACCGACTTTTTTGCCCGTGTGATCGTCGACCCCACCGGGCGGCTGAACCTGCTGAACCTGACCAAGAAGGGTGAGGCGGAAGGCAATGCCGCGGCGGCAACCAGTGCCGAGGCAAAGACCCGCAGGAGCCTGGGCGGAACCAGCACCACCACGGCGCCCCTGCCGCAGTCCGGCGGCGCCCCGGCGTCGGCCGAAGCCATGGTCGGCGGCAGCCCCGAGCCGGCCAGGCCGGCTTCGGCGCCTGTTGCAACGGCGCAGGCTGAAGCCGACACCGGGCCCAAGCCGGTCATCAACTTCGGCCCGATGAGCCTGGTCAACGGGCGCATCGACTTCACTGACCTGTTCGTCAAGCCCAACTACTCGGCCGACCTGAGCGAATTGACCGGCAAGCTCAGTTCCTTCTCGTCGAATCCGCCGAAGGGCGAGAGCGGCCGTCCGGCGCTGGCGGACCTGGAATTGCGCGGCAAGGCGCAGCAGACGGCGGCGCTGGAAATCACCGGCAAGCTCAATCCGCTGGCCAAGCCGCTCGAGCTCGACATTACGGCCAAGATGCGGGATCTCGACTTGGCGCCGCTGTCGCCCTATTCGGTGCGCTATTCGGGCCATGGCATCGAGCGCGGCAAGATGAGCATGGACGTCAACTACAAGATTGCGGCCGACGGCCAGCTCACGGCCACCAACAAGCTGGTGCTCAACCAGCTGCAGTTCGGCGACGAAGTGCAGGGCGCACCCAACAGCCTGCCAGTGCGGCTGGCGGTGGCTCTGCTGGCCGACCGCAACGGCGTGATCGACGTCGACCTGCCGCTGCGCGGTTCGCTCAACGATCCGCAGTTCAGCATCGGCCCGCTGATCTTCAAGGCGATCGTCAACCTCATTGTCAAGGCGGCGACATCGCCGTTCAGCCTGCTGACCGGTGGGCTCGGCGGGGGCAGCGGCGAATCGAGTACCGTCACCTTCGAACCTGGCAGTTCGGTGCTCAGCGCGAGCGCCAAGGAAAGCCTGGACAAGGTCGCCAAGGCCTTGACGGAGCGTCCGACCCTCCAGATGACGGTGGTCGGCACTTCCAGCCTCGAGCAGGAGCGCGATGCCTACCAGCGCCAGCGCCTGCGCCAACTGGCCCAGGCCGAGAAGCGGCGTGCGGCCGTGCGTGGCGGCCAGGCGGGCACCGACGTGCCGCCGGTCACCGATGCCGAATACCCCGAACTCCTGACCGCCGTGTACAAGCGCGCCGACATCACCAAGCCGCGCAACATGGTCGGGCTGGCCAAGGACCTGCCGGTGAAGGAAATGGAAAACCTGCTGATCACGAGCATTCCGGTCGATGAAGAGTCGATGCGGCAACTGGCCGTGGAGCGCGGCGCCGTGGTGCGCGACTACCTCCTGGCGCAAAAGCTTCCGAGCGAGCGCCTGTTCCTTGGCGCCGTGAAAACCAAGGCAAGCGGTGCCGACTGGAAACCGGGCGCCGAACTCAACCTGGCCATGAAGTAGGCAGAAGAGCACTTGGTTTTTTGCGCCGGCCCGCTATATATGTAGGCCGCCGCCCGGGCCTTCCGGCAGCTATTTGGCTGCTGTCCCGGCATGGAATTCAACCGCCCGCCACAACTGGGTGAAAATGTCGATGTGCGCCGGCCTTTGCCGGCGCCTTCGCTTTCTCTCTTCAGACAACGATCTCGCGCAAGTGACCTCTACTTCTTCCAAGCCACACGACCTCCAGGCCCTCGACACGCTCACCGGCGGCGCCTTCACCGCGCCAACCTCGGGCGAGCGCGCCGCGCGCATCCGCGACTGGCTCGCGGGCAACCCCGCGCCCGAGCAGATGCAGGAAGTCTTCAAGGAGCTGAGCGGCCGCGACAAGGGCGCGGCGCGCCTCTTGCGCGAAAAGCTCGACGAACTCAAGCGGGCCAAGGGCCAGGAAGCCATTGCCGCCGAATGGGCGCAAAAGGCCGAGGCGTTGCTGGGCCAGTCCAAGCTCAACATTGCCGATGCGCTCGCCTGGCAGCGCGATGCCGCCAAGGCCGGCGCGCCGCTGTCGCGCGAGCCGCTGGCTGGTTTCAAGGTGCAACTCGCCGAGCGCGTGAAGGGCATCGAAGACCTGCAGCACCGTGCCCAAGTGCACCGCGAAGCCGCCGTGCTGCTCGCGCAGCGCTTCGAAGTGCTCTCGACCAAGGGCTGGCAGGACGCCCAGGCCGCCGAAGAATCGCTGCGTGCCGACGTGACCCATTGGCAGCAACAGGCTGCCGACATCACGGCCGATGCAAACTGGACCAGCCTGGACGCGAGGTTTGCCCCGCAGCTCGAATCGTCGAAGGCCCAATTGCTGGTCGTGTCCGATGCGTTCCATGCGGCGTTGGCCCAGGCGCAAGCCGCGGCTGCAGACTCCGCGGCGCCCCTGCCGCCGGTGCCCGTGTGGGCCGACGAGCTGCGCGCGGCGCGCGGTGAAGTAGTGGCGCCCAAGGCCGCGCCCGCCAAGCCGGCCGCACCCAAGGTCGACCCCGCAGTGCGCGCAGCCGCGCAAGACGCCGTGCAAGCGGCCCTTGCCAAGCTCGAGCAGGAAACCGCCGAAGGCCACGGCAAGGCCAGCGCCGGTGCGGCCGCTGCGCTGCGCGCGGTGCTGAAGGAACATGGCAAGCTTGTCGATGCCCCGCTCGAAGCACGCGTGCATGCGGCGCTGGTGGCGGCCGGCGAACTCGAAGGCTGGCAGCGCTGGAGCGCCGACAAGGTGCGCGAAGACCTCGTTGCCAAGGCTGAGGGCCTGCTCAAGCGCCCCGAAGGCCAGGCCCTCGGCGGCCGCAAGATGCAGGAAACGCTGCGGTCGCTGCGCGACCAGTGGAAGCAGGCCGACCAGGGCGGCGTGCCCAACCATGCGCTGTGGAAGCGCTTCGACGAAGCCTGCAACGAAGCCCACAAGGTGGTCGAAGCCTGGCTCGAAAAGGTTCGCGCCGATGCGGCCGAGCACCGCGCCCACCGCGTGGCGCTGATCGAAGAGGTCAAGGCCTGGGCGGCCGAGCATGCCACCCCCTCCGACCTGAAGGCGCACAACCGCGCGCTGCACCAGTTTGCCGACCGCTGGCGCGATGCCGGCCACGTGGGCGAGAAGGTCTTCGCCGAGCTGCAGCCGCAGTGGAACGAAGCATTCGGCGCCGCGCGCGCACCTTTCGAGACGGCGCAAAAGGCCAGCATCGAACGACGCCAGGCCATGATCGCCGAGGCCGCCGAGTTGGGCGCCCAGCCCATGCTGCGCATCGATGCCGTCAAGGCGCTGCAGCAGCGCTGGCAGGCGGAGGCCCAGAGCGTGCCGCTCGACCGCCGCCACGAACAGAAGCTGTGGGACGCGTTCCGCGCACCCATCGACGAAGCCTTCAATCGCAAGACGGCGGAGCGCGAGAAGTCCGCGACCGCAATGAGCGAACACGACCGCCATGTGCTCGAGGCGTCCAAGGCGCTTGACGCTGCCAATGCCGGCGGCGACGTGCAGAAGATTCGTGCCGCCATCGCCCGGCTCGAAGCCGCGCTGCGCGGCGAGGCGCCCCCACCGGCACCCGCGGCCTCCAGCGACGGACCTTCGGTCGGCGCTACCGAGGTGGTCGCACCCGGGCAGGCCGCGGCCGAATTCGGCGAGAGCGCCGAACAGGCCCCGGGCTCGAGCGACGCGGAAGCCTTGCCGGGCACGCGCGCCGAATCGGCACCTGCTGCCAATCCCGATCTGGTAGCCCCTGCCGACGGTGCAGATGCATCGGCGCGAGCCGATAGCGCTGCACACGAAGGCAGCGAGCCTGCTGCGGCCGAAGAAGCCAAGGCCCCGCCCGCACCGCCGAAGCCGGCTCCCAAGCCGGTGGTTGCCGTGCGCGGCGACGACCGGCCCGGCAACAAGAAGGCCGAAGCGGCCCCGGCAGCCCGTACAGGCGGCAGGTTCGGCGACCGGCGCGATGGCGCCCGTCCGGGCCCGGGCGGCCCTGGTCGTCCTGGCGAGCGCGGGGCACCTCGCGCTGATGGACGTGGCGACCGCGGCGATCGCGGTGCACCGGCCGGACGCTTCGGCGACCGTCCGCCGCGCTTCGAAGACCGTGGTCCGCGGCTCGGCGACGCGGCCTTCCGCGCGCAGCGCGAAGCCCTCGAGCGTGCGGACATGGCGCTGCGCAAGCTGGCGGCCCAGGCCCACGGCGAAGCGCTCACGCAAGTGCTCGGCGCATGGGAGCAGCGCGACGCGTCCAAGCTGCCCAGCGTTCAGGAGCTGGGCCGCGCGGTAACGCCCGCGGTGCGTACCGGCTGGTCTCAGGCCATCGGTTCGGCGCCCAAGGCCGCACCCGATGAAGCCGCCGAAGCGCTGCTGCGCCTTGAAATGGCCGCCGAAGTGCCGACGCCTGCCGAGCAGCTCGACGCACGCCGTGCGCTGCAGCTCAAGCTGCTGACGAAGCGTGGCGATCCCCGCCGGCGCAAACCTGGGGCCAAGACGCCGGCAAGGTGCTGGCTGCCGCGCACGATGCAGCCAGCGCACGCCGCCTGCAGAACGCGCTGAAGGCGCTGCTGCGCAAGTAAGGTGCGCACCCGCCGCCGCACCGCCTGACGGCCATGCATGAAAAAGGCGCCCCGGGCGCCTTTTTCATGGGTGCGATGAAATCGCGTGGATCAGACTTTCTCGCCGATCATGGGCGTCTGGACCGTGGCCGCCTGCTCGGCCGCATGGCCGCTCGCCATCCGGCGCCGGACGAACAGCCCGCCGATGCCCAGCAGCAGGGCGACGGCGCCGACGATCAGCGTGATCTTGTCCGTGGCCATCGATGCTGCGACCTTGTCCTTGTTCTCCATGATCTTCTGTACGTCGGCGAGCGCGACCACCGGTTTGCCCTTGAGCTTGGCCTCGTACACGAGGTTGTTGTCCGAGGGATCGATGCGCACTTCGATGCCTTCGTCGATCAGCGGCTCGACCTTGCTCCGGCCGATGGCATGGTCGACGCGCCATTTCTCGATGCTGCCGTCGGCGAGCTTCGCGTCGAGCACGAAGTAGTGGCGCGTCGTGGTGCCGCCGCGGCGGCGCTTGGTCGTCTCGGTGATCTCGCTGCCGCTGACGATCGTGCCGCTCTTGGCGACCAGGTCTTCCACCGCAGTGCCGTGCGTGTCGGCGCCCGCCTTGAACTGCGCATAGGCTGCCCAGCCCAGGATGCCGATGCCGAAGAGCAGCGCGATCCATGCCTTGCCCGTGAGCTGATAGAACCAATCCCTCATGTTGTTGACCTTTTTCGGTGAGTTGATAACCCACCGATGTTAAGGGGCAAACTGCTACTGAATAGGTAGCAAAGAATGAAGAATTGGCGGGCGATCAGCCCTGTTTAGGAAGAAAGAATTCATCGAACAGCGCCACCACCGCGGGGAAGTCCCGCGCGAAGTTCGGACGGTTCACGAAGTAGGCCTCGCAGGCCACTGCGAAGAACTCGCTGATCGATGTCGCGCCATAGTCGTCGAGCCATGGCGGCTCGGCGCCGAAGCGGTCGGCAAGGATCGTCTTCTCGCGAAAGTCTTCGTACGCGGGCTGCAGCACCGCGAGCCAGGCGGCGCGAGCCTCGCGTGCGCTCTTCTTGCCCGCAAAGCCCGGCGGCAGCGGCGGGCAGCCGTCGGCATCGCCTGCGCGCATGTCGATCTTGTGGGCGAACTCGTGAATCACGACGTTGTAGCCGCCGCCCGTGGTGATGCCGCTGGCGAGAACGTCCTGCCAGCTCAGCATTACCGGGCCGCGATCCATGGCCTCGCCGGCCACCACCTCGTCGTATTCGTGCACCACCTGCGCTTCGTCGACGATCTTGCGCCGCGCAACGACCTCCGACGGATGCACCACGATGCCGACAAAATCGTCGTACCAGTCCAGGCCGCCCTTCAGGTTCAGAACCGGCAGCACCGCCTGCGCGGCAATCGCCAGCGCGACCTCGTCGGTAATGACGAAGCCCTGCGTGCCATGGAATTCCTTGTCGCGCAGGAATTCGGCGGTGAGGGTGCGCAGACGCTGTTGTGCGGCGTGAGGCAATTCGCCCAGAAAGGCATAGCGCTCGAGCGTCGCCTGCCAGGCAGCCTCCGGAATCGGGGGCAGGGCGCGCAACCGGCGCAGCCACTTGAACATTGCGGTGGTTAGCGCAGATCGACGCGTTGCGCGCCGGCGGGTGAAAGGCACAGCAGCTGCGCGGCGCGGCGGATGGGCCGCCGCGTCCCAGTCGCTCAGCACCATGCGCTTGAGGCCCTCGCCCAGGTCGTGGTCGGCGGGCCGGTGCGTGTGGCCGTGCACCAGCGTGCGCGCGCGCCCTGCCCAAGCCATTGGCGTGCTGCACCGCCATCCACATCGGCCCAGAGCGCCGACGGGTCGCGCTTGCGGTCTTCGCTTTGCGTACGCATCGATCGTGCGAGCGCCCGGCGCTCGGCCAGCGGCCTGGCCAGGAACGCGGCCTGCCATTCGGGCGTGCGCACCTGGGCGCGAAACTTGAGGTAGTCGGTATCGTCCAGGCAAAGAATGTCGCCGTGGCTCAGCAGCCAGCGTTCGCCGTGCAGCACCAGCACCGTGGGGTCGTCCAGCAGCGTGAAGCCGCATTGCGCCGCCAGCGCCGGGCCCACGAGGAAGTCGCGGTTGCCGTGCATGAAGTACACCGGCAACCGTTCGGCCGTGCGGCGCAGCAGCTCGGCGCACTGCGCCTCGAAGCCGGGCGGGGCGGCGGCATCGTCGCCCACCCACACTTCAAACAGGTCGCCGAGGATGATCAGCGCATCGGCCGGTGTGGTCTGCAAATAGCCCTGCCAAGCCTCGAAGGTGGCGGGCTCGCCGGCCTGCAGATGCAGGTCGGAAATGAGGTCGACGGTGCGCCACGTGGGCGGGGCGAGCAGCTCCTTGAAAGCCGGATTTGCCGCCATGCCGCTGTCGCGCCCCGCCTGCTCTTGCCGATCGTTATTCGGAGACGACGACAGCCTTTTCGATCACGACGTCTTCGAGCGGCACGTCGTCATGGAAGCCCTTGCGGCCCGTTTTCACGGCCTTGATCTTGTCGACGACATCGGTGCCGCTGGTGACCTTGCCGAACACCGCGTAGCCCCAGCCTTGGGCCGAGGGAGCGGTGTGGTTCAGGAAGCCGTTGTCGGCCACGTTGATGAAGAACTGGGCGGTGGCCGAGTGCGGGGCGCTCGTGCGGGCCATGGCAACGGTGTAGTTGTCGTTCTTGAGGCCGTTGTTGGCTTCGTTCTCGATTTCGGCGCCCGTGGGCTTTTGCTTCATGCCGGGTTCGAAGCCGCCGCCTTGCACCATGAAGCCCGGAATCACGCGGTGGAACACCGTGTTGTCGTAGTGACCGTTCTTCACATAGCTGACGAAGTTCTCGGCCGACTTGGGGGCCTTGGCGCTGTCGAGCTCGAGCGTGATCACGCCGTAGTTCTTGATGTGCAGTTCGACTTTGGGGTTGCTCATGAGGGAGTCCTTCTTTCGGATGTTCGGAAATTACTTCGCCAGTGTGGCGGACTTGATGATGATGGGCTCGAGCGGCACGTTCTGCATGCCGCCCTTGTTACCGGTTTGAACAGCGCGGATCTTGTCGACCACGTCGGTGCCGGCCACCACGCGGCCGAACACGGTGTAGCCGTAGCCGTCCGGGTTGGGCGCGTTGAGCGAGTCGTTGTTCTTCACGTTGATGAAGAACTGCGAGGTGGCCGAATTCGGGTTGCCGGTGCGCGCCATGGCAATGGTGTACCTGTCGTTCTTCAGGCCATTGTTGGCTTCGAGGGCGATGGGCGGACGCGTGGGTTTTTGTTGCATCTCGGCCGTGAAGCCGCCGCCCTGGATCATGAAGCCGTCGATCACGCGGTGGAACACCGTGCCGTCGTAGTGCTTGTCGTTGACGTACTGCAGAAAGTTTTCGACCGTCTTGGGTGCCTTGGCCTGGTCGAGTTCGACCAGGATGTCGCCGGCCGAGGTCGCGAGCTTCACGCGAGGCCCGGGCTGCTGCGCGTGTGCGGCACCGGCAAAGGCGAGGGCGGCGGCCAGCGCGAGCGCACCGCGGCGGCTGAATCGCGTGGACGGGAAATTGAACAAGGCTTGGATCGTCAAGGAAAGCTCCGTGTGCGAATGATGTGGGGTGCGGGCCCGGCAACGCAAGCTGCCGTGGCCAGGTGCACGTGCGGCCGGTTACTTGCTCGGACGGCCGACCGGCTTGCGAACTTCCGCCGGGGGCGGCGGCAGCGTTGCGGCTTGCGCCTCGGTCTTCGGGTTGAAGATCTGGCGGATCAGCGAGAGCTTGGGCGCCACGCTGGCGTTGGTGCTGGCGAATTGCTGCGCACGCACATACTCCTGGGCAGCCAGGCGCGCGTACACGTCGCCGAGATTTTCATGCGCGGTGGCGTAGTTCGGGTTGAGCTTGAGCGCCTGTTCCAGCGCGGCGCGCGCCTGGTCGAACTTGCTCTGCGCCGCATACAGCGCGGCCAGGTTGTTGTAGGGCTCGGGCAGTTCCGGGAAGTCTTGCGTCAGCTGCGTGAACGCGGCAATGGCCTCGTTCTGCTTCTTTTGCTCGGTGAGGATCACGCCCCGCAGAAAGCGCATCTGCGGATCGCGCGGCTTGCCGGTAATGTAGGCATCGGCCTTGGCAAGCGCTTCGTTCGACTTGCCCTGGCGCAGCAGCGTGTTGACGTCGTCGTAGTCGTTGGCGTACGCGGCGGAACCCCACAGGCTGAAGAGCAGTGCAAAGGCGATGGAGAGTTTGGAGAACGCGACGTGCTTCATGAAGCCTCGGCAAGATTGGGAAGTGCGGGCCTTGAAAACACCCGGAATGTACACGGCAGCAGCCGTTTATACTGCGATGCATTGTAGCCGAGGGGCCATGTCCAACCCCTCGCGGCCACTGTCCCGTCACCCCTGAAATTCAACGTCGTTCGCCCGTGCCGCACGTGCGCGAAGCGACGCTTTCCGAGCCTCATGAGTCTGCGCATCTACAACACGCTTTCGCGTGAACTGGAGGAGTTCTCCCCATTGCAACCGGGCCGGGTGCGCATGTACGTGTGCGGCATGACGGTCTATGACCTGTGCCACATCGGTCATGCCCGCATGATGATGGCCTTCGACGTGGTGCAGCGTTGGCTGCGAGCGAGCGACTACGCCGTGACCTACGTGCGAAACATCACCGATATCGACGACAAGATCATTGCTCGCGCGGTGCAGCGTGGCATCACGATTCGCCAACTGACTGATGAAGTCATTGCCGCCATGCACGAAGACATCGGCGCGCTTGGCATCGAACCTCCCACTCTGGAGCCGCGTGCGACGGAGTACGTTCCGCAAATGCTCGGCATCATCGAGACGCTGGAGCGCAAGGGGCTGGCCTATCGCTCGCCCGACGGCGACGTGAACTATGCGGTGCGCAAGTTTCCCGGGTACGGAAAGCTGTCGGGAAAGTCGCTCGACGAATTGCATGCCGGCGAACGCGTCGCAGTGCTCGAGGGCAAGCAGGACCCCCTCGACTTCGTGCTCTGGAAGGCAGCCAAGCCATCCGAGCCCGACGATGCCAAGTGGGACAGCCCCTTCGGCACCGGCCGCCCGGGTTGGCATATCGAATGCTCCGCGATGAGTTGCGCCACGCTTGGTGAAACCTTCGATATCCATGGAGGCGGGGCGGACCTTCAGTTTCCGCACCACGAGAATGAAATTGCGCAAAGCGAGGGCGCCCACGGCAAGCCGCTGTCCCGCTTCTGGGTGCACAACGGCTTCGTGCGCGTGGACAACGAAAAAAATGTCCAAGAGCCTGGGCAATTTCTTCACCATCCGCGAGGTGCTCCAGAAGTACGACGCCGAAAGCCTGCGCTTCTTCCTCGTTCGCACGCACTATCGCAGCGCGCTCAACTACAGCGATGCGCATCTGACCGACGCCCGCAACTCGCTCAAGCGCCTTTACACGGCGCTGGACCTGGTTACCCCCGCGCCAGTCGCGCTTGACTGGACGAACCCGCACGCAGCTGCTTTCAAGGCTGCGATGGATGAAGACTTCGGCACGCCTGGGGCCATTGCAATCCTGTTTGAATTGGCCACGGGAGTCCACCGTACGCAGTCCGCGGAAACCGCCGGGCTTCTCAAGGTGCTCGGCGGTACGCTGGGGCTGCTCCAAGGTGATCCCAAGGCGTTTCTGCAAGCGGGCAGCAGTCTCGACGATGCCGCAATCCAGGTGCTGATTGCGCAGCGCGCAGCCGCCAAGGCCGCAAAGAACTTTGCCGAGGCCGACCGCATTCGCAACGACCTCCTGGCGCAGGGCATCGTGCTCAAGGATTCGCCCACCGGCACGACCTGGGCCGCAGCGCAGTGAACGGAACCACCAACCCCATGCCTGCAACCAGGAAATCGAGCGTCCAGATCTTCACGCCCGACTATTGGGAGGAGGCCTGCAAGCACCTGGCCAAGAAGGACCGCGTGATGAAGCGGTTGATCCCGAAATTCGGCGATGCCTGCCTCGAGTCGCGCGGCGACGCATTCACTACGCTCGCGCGCAGCATCGTGGGCCAGCAGATTTCGGTGAAGGCCGCGCAAACGGTGTGGGACAAGTTCGCGGTGCTGCCGCGCAAGCTAACCCCGGCCAACGTGCTCAAGCTCAAGGTCGACGACATGCGCGCGGCGGGGCTGTCGGCGCGCAAGGTCGAATATTTGGTCGACCTGGCCATTCATTTCGATTCCGGTGCGGTGCACGTCGACGCCTGGAAGGACATGTCGGACGAGCTCATCATCGAAGAGCTCGTCGCCATCCGCGGCATTGGCCGCTGGACGGCCGAAATGTTCCTCATCTTTCACCTGATGCGGCCCAATGTGCTGCCCGTGGACGACCTGGGCCTGCTCAACGGCATCAGCGTGAACTATTTTTCGGGCGATCCCGTGAGCCGCAGCGATGCCCGCGACGTTGCCGTGGCCTGGGCACCATTTTGCAGTGTGGCAACTTGGTATATTTGGCGCTCGCTCGACCCGGTACCGGTCGCATACTGAACAACAGGAGAAGACGTTGGCGAAACGAACCTTCCTCGACTTCGAGCAGCCCATTGCTGAACTCGAATCCAAGATCGAAGAACTGCGCTATGTACAGACCGAATCGGCGGTCGACATCTCGGAGGAAATCGACCAGCTGGGCAAGAAAAGCCAGCAGCTCACCAAAGACATCTACAGCGACCTGACGCCCTGGCAGATCACCAAGATCGCGCGGCATCCGGAGCGCCCGTACACGCTCGACTACGTCAACGAAATCTTCACCGACTTCGTCGAGCTGCATGGCGACCGGCATTTCTCGGACGACCTTTCGATCGTCGGCGGGCTTGCGCGCTTCAATGGCACGCCCTGCATGGTGTTGGGCCACCAGAAGGGGCGCGACACCAGGGAGCGCACCGCGCGCAACTTCGGCATGAGCAAGCCCGAGGGCTACCGCAAGGCATTGCGGCTCATGAAGACGGCCGAGAAGTTCAAGCTGCCGGTCTTCACCTTCGTCGATACGCCCGGCGCCTACCCAGGCATTGATGCCGAGGAGCGCGGCCAATCCGAAGCCATCGGCCGCAACATTTATGAAATGGCGCAGCTCGAAGTGCCAATCATCGTCACCATCATCGGTGAAGGTGGCTCTGGCGGCGCACTCGCCATCTCGGTGGGCGACCAGCTCCTGATGCTGCAGTACTCCATCTACTCGGTCATCAGCCCCGAAGGCTGCGCTTCCATTCTCTGGAAGACCAGCGACAAGGCGCAGGAAGCGGCCGATGCCCTCGGCATTACCGCGCACCGCCTGAAGGCCCTGGGCCTGGTCGACAAGATCGTGAACGAGCCGGTCGGCGGCGCGCACCGCGACCATCGCCAGATGGCCGCTTTTCTCAAGCGCGCCCTCAACGACGCCTTCCGCCAGGTCAGCGACCTGAAGCCGAAGGAACTGCTGGATCGCCGCTACGAACGCCTGCAAAGCTACGGGCGCTTCAACGACACCAAGGCCGACACCGGCAGATAAGCAAGCGCCCCATGAACGAAGCCTTCGAACGCGCGATGGCCGCGTTCGAGCCGGCGCAGCTGCCGCTGGCGGTGGGCTTCAGCGGTGGGGCGGATTCCACCGCCTTGCTGGCCGCTTGCGCATCGGCCTGGCCGGGGCAGGTGGTCGCCTTTCACGTACACCACGGGCTGCAAGCCGCAGCCGACGATTTCGAGCGGCATTGCGCTGCGGTGTGCGAGCGGCTCGGTGTGCCGCTGGTCGTTCATCGCGTCAACGCTCGGCATGCGCAGGGCGACAGTCCTGAAGACGCGGCACGGCGGGCCCGCTACGAGGCCTTCGCAGCGATGGCCGGCTCGGCCGAACCGGCCGGCGCGATCAAATCGATAGTTCTTGGGCACCACGCAGATGATCAGGTCGAGACATTGCTGCTCGCCTTGTCCAGGGGGCGGGACTGCCGGGCCTCGCGGCCATGCCGGCCCATGCGCGGCGCAATGGACTCGACATTTACCGACCGCTGCTGGGCGTGCCCGGCTCGGATATCCGTGCCTGGCTGAAAGGCCTCGACCTGCCCTGGATCGAGGATCCGACCAACCAGGACGAGCGCTACACCCGCAACCGGATCCGCGCCGTGCTGTTGCCCGCGCTGGCGCAGGCTTTTCCGCAGTTCCGTTCCACCTTCACCCGCAGCATCGGCCATGCCGCGCAGGCACAGGAACTGCTGGGCGAACTGGCGGCGCAAGACTTGGGCGTGGTGGGCGACCCGCCGCGCATTGCCGCGCTGCGGCTGCTTTCGCAGGCGCGCCAAGCCAACGTGCTGCGGCACTGGCTGATGCAGGCGCACGGCTGCGCCCCCAGCACGGCGCAGCTCGACCAATTGCTGAGCCAGTTGCAGGCCTGCACCACGCGCGGCCATCGCATCCACCTCAAGGTGGCCAACGGTTTCGTCGAGCGGCGGGGCGATTTTCTGCATTGGTACAATTCCAGGCCCTCGCCCAAGGCTTCGCGCTGACGGCTTGCAGGGCGCCGCGTTGGCACTCGGGAGTGCAGCGGCCCCTTTCTTTTTCTCTGAATTCACCCATGGCATTGATCGTTCACAAATACGGCGGTACGTCGATGGGCTCGACCGAGCGCATCAAGAATGTCGCCAAGCGCGTCGCCAAGTGGGCGCGCGCCGGCCACCAGATGATCGTGGTCCCGAGTGCCATGAGCGGCGAAACCAATCGCCTGCTCGGCCTTGCCAAAGAGCTGGCCCCGAGCAAACCCAGCGACGCCCACGGCCGCGAACTCGACATGCTCGCCTCGACCGGCGAACAAGCTTCGTCCGCGCTGCTGGCCATTGCGTTGCAGGCCGAAGGCATGGAAGCCGTGAGCTACGCGGGCTGGCAAGTGTCGGTGCGCACCGACAACTCGTACACCAAGGCCCGCATCGAGAGCATCGACGACGAACGCGTGCGCGCCGACCTGGATGCTGGCAAGGTGGTCGTCATCACCGGCTTCCAGGGTGTGGACGACAGCGGCAACATCACTACGCTGGGCCGCGGCGGCAGCGACACCTCGGCCGTGGCCATTGCGGCCGCCATGAAGGCGCACGAGTGCCTGATCTATACCGACGTGGACGGCGTTTATACGACCGACCCGCGCGTGGAGCCCGATGCGCGCCGCCTCTCGACCGTGAGCTTCGAAGAGATGCTCGAAATGGCGAGCCTGGGCTCGAAGGTGCTGCAAATCCGCTCGGTGGAATTCGCCGGCAAGTACAAGGTGCCCCTGCGCGTGCTTTCGAGCTTCACGCCCTGGGACATCGACATCAATGAAGAAGCCAAGTCCGGCACGCTGATCACTTTCGAGGAAGACGAAAACATGGAACAAGCCGTCGTATCCGGCATCGCTTTCAACCGCGACGAAGCCAAGATCTCGGTGCTGGGCGTGCCCGACAAGCCGGGCATCGCGTATCACATCCTCGGTGCCGTGGCGGACGCCAACATCGAAGTCGATGTGATCATCCAGAACCTCAGCAAGGACGGCCGCACCGACTTCAGCTTTACCGTGCACCGCAACGAGTATGCGAAGACGGTCGACCTGCTGCAGTCGAAGGTCATGCCCTCGCTGGGCGCGACCGAGATCGTGGGCGACACCAAGATCTGCAAGGTCAGCATCGTCGGCATCGGCATGCGCAGCCACGTGGGCGTGGCCAGCAAGATGTTCCGCGTGTTGAGCGAAGAGGGCATCAACATCCAGATGATTTCGACCAGCGAGATCAAGACCTCGGTCGTCATCGACGAAAAATATATGGAATTGGCCGTGCGCGCGTTGCACAAAGCCTTCGATCTGGACCAACCTGCCGCCTGACAGTGGCATAATCTCGGCTTCTTTCAGGAACTGTGACCGAGTGGCCGAAGGTGCTCCCCTGCTAAGGGAGTATGGGGTGTAGAGCCTCATCGAGGGTTCGAATCCCTCCGGTTCCGCCAAGCTGATGAAGCCCTGTTGATCTTCGGATTGACAGGGCTTTTTTCATGCTTGGGAAATGCTGCCAGCATGGCTTTGAAGCCATCGGCGGCTTTTTTTTCGTCTGCGTTTTCCGATGCCTCAAGGTCCTTCGCCCTCGCCGCGTGAATGCCCGAGTTGGGTCTTCTCCCGGGGTGAGCCGAATCAACTGAGAGGAGGCGAGCAGCGCGGTGGCGCCCAGCATCGCAACTTGCGAGCTGGAGCATTGATATGCCGAGATCAGAAATGGGCGTAAATAAATCTCGTACAACCATTTGATCCGTAGCAGCTTTGCGACAAATCTGGGGCAAAAGTAACCATCTGTATGGTTAAATCGGCCGAACTATCGCGAAGAGGACGAGGGAATCTCCATGAAGCTGCTGCTGAGCGTCGTGTGCGCCGTTGTTGCATTGGCCGGGTGCGTCAGCACGCCGCCGACACCGACGGAGCCTGGAACAGGGTCGGGGCTTTCCTATGTGCCCATGGTGGCCATGGAAGGCGTCGACAAGGCCCGATACGACAGCGACGTGGCCGATTGCCGCACCGCGGCGACGCGGATCACCGCGCGCAGCGAATCGGGTGATGCCATGTGGCTGGCGCTGGGCTTGGGCTTGGCCGTGGTGCACGGGCAGGGCATCGTGGTGGCTGCTGCCAAGGGCGGTATTGCGGCTGCCGCAATCGACATGAGCTACCAGCCCGATGCGAGCGTGATTGCCGAGCACCAGCAGGTCGCAATCGTGCACTGCATGGCGAAGCGCGGATATCACAACCTCGACCCGAACGTGCGCGACACCTTCTACGGCCACTCCTTCAATCCCGAAGTCGTGATGGCGCCGCGTCGCACCGGCGTGGACACCTACAACGCCGAAGTCGTCGCGAAGGCCGGGCGGTGCAGCATCCAGCCGCGCGCGGAGCTGACGGCCAAGGGCCCCGGCTACGAGGCCTACAGCGTGCCGTGCTCGAACGGCGCAACCTGGGCCGTGCGCTGCGAATTCGGCAAGTGCCGCGTGCTGGGCCAGTCGGCCGTTCGCCGCTCCTGACCCTCGATGGCCGCGGCGCCGCGTGCGCCGACGGCCTGCGCCCGCCCGATCACTTGATGATCATCCCCTTCAGCGCAGGGTCCGCGGCCGGCGCCTTGAGCTTCATTTCGCGCAGGGTCTTCATGAGCAGCTTGGCAATCATGAGATTGCGGTGCCGCTTGTGGTTGGCGGGAATCACATACCAGGGCGCGTGGTCCGTGGAAGTGGCGCGCAGCGCCTTGTCGTAGGCCTGCTGGTAGGCGCTCCACTTGGTGCGCACCTCGAGGTCGCCCATGCTGAACTTCCATTGCTTGCCGGGCGTATCGATTCGGGCCTGAAGGCGTTCGCGCTGTTCCTCCTTGTCGATGTGCAGCATGCACCTGACGACCACCGTGCCGGTTTCGACCAGCAGGCGCTCGAAGTCGTTGATCTGCGCATAGCGCCGCTTGGCCTCGGCCTTGTCGATCCAGCCTTCGACCACCGGCACCAGCACGTCTTCGTAATGGCTGCGGTTCCATACCGCGATTTCGCCTGTGCGCGGCACGACCGCGTGGCAGCGCCAGAGATAGTCGCGCGCGCGTTCGTCGTCAGTGGGCGCCTTGAAGGCTGTCACGCGAACGCCGAGCGGAGAGGTGCGCGAAAAGACCCATCGCACGGTGCCGTCCTTGCCGCTGGTGTCCATGCCTTGCAGCACCAGCAGAACCTTGCGACGGCCTTCGGCATGCAGCAAGTCCTGCATTTCGTCGAGTTCGCCCGCCAGTTCGTCTATTTCGGCGACTTGCGCGGCTTCGTTGCCCTCGAGAAACGGCGTGTCGCCGGGGCTCACCTGCGAGAGTTGGAAGCTGCTGCCGACGCGGTATTTTTTAAGGCTGGCCATGAACCGGAGCTCCGTGCAAAAGCACGCAGCGTACGCGATCGGCGGTCAGCGGTCGGACTCATCCGGATCGATGGATGCGCTCCAGCGGTTGTCCCAATCGGCGTGGCGCGCCGCGCCGTCGAGCTCCCGCCGGTCGCGCTTGGTTGGCCGGCCCTGCTCGATGGCCAGCGCCGGTTCGCTGCCCATGCGGCGCTGTTCGCGCGCGGCGGCCTGCGCGGCGATGCTCTCCGCCGTCTCTTCATAGAGCTGCTGCGCCACCGGCGCTGGCCCGCGCTGACCGCTCAGGCCGCGCACCAGCACAGTCCGCGTTACAGCGCCCAGGCGGATGGCCACGGTGTCGCCCGCCTTGACCTCGCGGGACGCCTTGGCAACGTCGCCGTTCACCTGCACACGGTTCTTGCCGATCTCTTCCGCGGCCAGCGACCGCGTCTTGAAGAAGCGGGCGGCCCAAAGCCATTTGTCGATGCGCAAGCGATCCATATTCAGGAATTGTGGTGGTAGACAGGGAGCCGCACGACAGCGTCGAGCCCGACCACCTGTGCGGAATTTTCCTGCACGCCGCGGTTGTCGAGGTTGATGCGGCCGCCGAGCGCCAGCACGATTTCGCGGCAGATGGCCAGGCCCAGCCCGGAGCCGCTGCCGGTGTCGCCGGCGGAGAACGGGGCGAACAGGCGCTGGCGAAGCTCGGCCGAAATGCCGGGGCCTTCGTCGCGCACCGTCAACACTGCTTCGCCGCCGGTGGACTGGACCATTACCGAAAGAGCACCGCCCCGGGGGCTCTGCTTGATGGCGTTGTGCAGCAGGTTGCGCGTGAGCTCCTGCAGCATCCAGCGGTGCGCGCGCACCGTCACAGGCTGGTCCACGGCCAGTTCGAAGTCCAGCGCCTTGTCGGCGATGAGCGGCGAGAGATCCAACGCAATCTGCCGCACCACTTCGCCCAGCTCCAGCGGAACCGATTCAGGCTGCTGGCGCAATTGCTCCACCTTGGCGAGCGAAAGCATCTGGTTGGCGAGCGTCGTGGCGCGCTCCACGGTCTGGCTGATCTCGCTCAGGGCCTGTTCGGGCGCCACGTCGCCGCGCCGTGCTGACTGCACCTGCGCCTTCAGCACCGCCAGCGGCGTGCGCAACTGATGAGCGCTGTCGCGCACAAAGCGCTTCTGGTGGTCGAGCAGGCGCTGCAGCCGGCCCATGACCTCGGTGGTGGCATCGACCAGCGGGCGCAGTTCGCGCGGCGCATCGGGTGCATCGATGGGCGAGAGGTCGTCGGCCGCGCGCTTCTCGATGGCCTCGCCGAGCTCCCGCACGGGACGCGTGGCGCGTTGCACCACGAGCACGGTAACCAGCGCGATCACGCCCATCAGCAGCAGCTGGCGCCACAGCATGTCGGTGAGCAGCTTGCGCACCAGCGTCTCGCGCAACTCGAGGGTTTCGGCCACCTGCACCACCGCCATGCCGCGGCCCTTGGCGCTGGCGACGGGTTGCAGCAACACTGCCACCCGCACCGGCTGGTTGCGAAAACGTGCGTCGTAGAAGTCGACCAGCGCCGAATAGGCCCCGCGGTCAGGAATTTGGCCGCGCCAGAACGGCAGTTCGGCAAAGCCCGAAACCATCTCGCCATCGAGCGCGGAAACGCGATAAAAAAGCCGGCTGCGGTTGTCGGCCTCGAAGGCTTCAAGCGCGGAATAGGGAACGATGGCGCGCAGTCGCGCCGCTTCGTCGTAGCCTTCCACGTCGAGCTGCTCGCCGATGGTCTTGGCCGAGGCGAGCAGGGTACGGTCGTAGGCCGTGGTGGCCGCCGCCAGGCTCTGCCGGTACAGGCTCACGCTGTTGATCACAATGAACAGCGCCACCGGCGCGAGAATGCCGAACAGCAGCCTCGCGCGCAGCGACAAGGCCTTCTTCATGGTTCGGCGCGCAAGAGGTAGCCCAGCCCGCGCAGCGTCATCAACGCCGCGCCCGTGCCCGCCAGCTTCTTGCGAAGGCGGTACACCACCACCTCCACGGCTTCGTACTGCACATCGGTTTCGCCCGGAAACACCAGTTCGAACAGGCGCTCCTTGCTCACGGCGTGGCCCGGTTTCATCATCAGCGCCTTGAGCAGCGCCAGTTCGCGCGGCGTGAGTTCCAAAATGCCGCCGCGGTGGTAGACGGCGCCGCTTTCGGGCTCGAAGCGCAGCCCGCCCACCTCCTGGGGGTTGAGGCCCATGTCGGGGCCGGCATTTTGGTGGCGCCGGCGCAACGCCCGGATGCGGGCTTCGAGTTCGTCCAGGTCAAACGGCTTGGGCAGGTAGTCGTCGGCCCCGGCGTTCAGGCCCATGATGCGGTCGCCCACCGTGCCGCGGGCGGTCAGCAGCAGCACGGGCGTGCGCAGCCCGGCGGCACGGGCCTGGGCCAGCACCTGGAGGCCGTCCAGGTTGGGCAGGCTCAGGTCGAGCGCCACCACGTCGGGCTCCAGCTCGCGCCATTGCTCGACGGCCAGCGCGCCGTCGCCGCAGATGCGCACGTCGATCTTGCTGCGGGCGAGGGCGCGCTGCAGGGTGACCTGCATCGAGGGATCGTCTTCGACCAGCAGCAGCTTCATGGGGTGAGGTGGGGGAATGGTACTTCGGTGTTTTCCCCAGTCCAGCGGACAGCCAACTGACAGCGGGGCGGCGCATGATAGCGGCTCAGGCCCAAGTCAGGTTTTCTTTAGTTCTCAGGAGACAACGATGCGTCGCGACACCTTTTTGAAGTCATTGGCCGCGCTGGCCGCCGCCGGAGCCCTGCCGTTGTCGGCGCGCGCCGCTGCCAACGTCAAGATGATGATTCCAGCCAACCCGGGCGGTGGCTGGGACACCACGGGCCGCGCGCTGGGCAAGGCACTGACCGACGCCAAGCTGGCCGATACGGTCACCTATGACAACAAGGGCGGCGCCGCGGGCGCACTGGGCCTGGCCCAGTTCGTGAACGGCTCCAAGGGAGACCCGAACGCGCTCATGGTGATGGGCTCCGTCATGCTGGGCGGCATCATTACCGGCAAGCCGCCGGTCAACCTGTCGCAGGCCACGCCGCTGGTGCGCACCACCACCGAATACAACGTGTTCGTGCTGCCGGCCAACTCGCCCTTCAAGACCATGAAGGACGTGGTCGAGCAGCTCAAGAAAGACCCGGGCAGCGTGAAGTGGGGCGGCGGTTCGCGCGGCTCCACCGAGCACATTGCCGCGGCCATGATCGCGCAGAAGGTCGGCGCCGATCCGTCCAAGATCAACTACGTGGCCTTCCGCGGAGGCGGTGAAGCCACCGCCGCCATCCTGGGCGGCAACGTCACCGTGGGCGGCAGCGGCTACAGCGAATTCGCCGAGTACATTGCCGCCGGCAAGATGAAGGCCATTGCCGTCACGTCCGCCCAGCGCCTGCCGGGCATCAACGTGCCCACGCTGAAGGAGCAGGGCATCGACGTTGAAATCGGCAACTGGCGCGGCGTGTATGGCGCCCCTGGCATTACCGCCGAACAGCGCAAGGCGCTGACCGACATGGTGCTGGCTGCTCTCAAGAGCCCGTCGTGGGCCGAGTCGCTCAAGAAGAACGACTGGACGCCGGCCGTGCTGTCGGGCGAGGCTTTCGCCAAGTTCGTTGACGACGACTTTGCCAGCCTGCGCGCCATCATGGCCAAGTCCGGAATGATCTGATTTCGCTCGCCCCAAGTCTTCGCGTACTTCGGAGATTGGGGGCTCTTTCGATAGTGGGGCCCTTCAATGGGCCCCATTCCTTTCCCTGACTGTGGGAGAAAAATGACAACTCCAGAATCCTCGGTCTCGCCGCAACCCGCGGTCACGTGGCCGCAAACCCTGGTCGGCGCGGGCGTGCTGCTGACCGGCCTGGCGCTGGGTTTCGGCGCCATTGGCATTTCTTCAGAAGCCGGCTACGGCGGCGTCGGCCCCAACTTTCTGCCTTGGCTGGTGTCGGGCGTGCTCACCCTGTGCGGCGCCTGGATTCTCTGGGAAGCACGCACCGGCGGCTTTCGTGAACTCGACGCCCCCTCGGGCGCAGAGCATGCCTACTGGCCGGGCTTCATCTGGGTGTCGGCCGGCCTGCTGCTCAACGCGGCGCTGATCACCACGCTCGGCTTCATCCTGAGTTGCATGCTGTGCTACCTGCTCGCCGTGCAGGGCCTGCGCCGCGCGAGCGGGCAACCTTCGGCCAGCGCGCCGCGCACCTGGGCCATCGATCTGCTGACGGGCGCGCTCATCTCGGCTCCCGTGTTCTGGATGTTCACCAAGTTCCTGGCCATCAACCTGCCGGGCCTGACAACAACCGGGTGGCTCTGACATGGAAATCTTCAACGCACTCATGGCGGGTTTCGCCGCCGCGATCACTCCCGTCAATTTGCTCTGGTGCCTGGTGGGCTGTGCATTGGGCACGGCCGTCGGCGTGCTGCCGGGCATCGGCCCGGCCGTCGCGGTGGCCATGCTGCTGCCCATTACCGGCAAGGTCGACATCACGGCCTCGATGATCTTCTTCTCGGGCATCTACTACGGCGCCATGTACGGCGGCTCGACCACGTCGATCCTGCTCAACACGCCCGGTGAAACGGCCAGCATGGTCACGGCGATGGAGGGCAACAAGATGGCCAAGAGCGGGCGCGCGGGCGCTGCGCTTGCCACCGCCGCCATCGGCTCCTTCGTGGCCGGCACCATCGCCACCGTCATCGTCACTTTGTTTGCGCCGTTCGTCGCCGAGTTCGCGGTCAAGCTCGGGCCGCCCGAGTATTTCCTGCTGATGCTGCTGGCCTTCACCACCGTGAGCGCAGTGCTCGGCAAGAGCACGCTGCGCGGCATGACGGCGCTGTTCGTCGGCCTTGCAGCGGGTTGCATCGGCCTGGACCAGATCTCGGGCCAGGGCCGCTACACCGGCGGCGTTCCTGAGCTGCTCGACGGCATCGAGATCGTGCTGGTGGCAGTGGGCCTGTTCGCGGTGGCCGAGGTGCTGTATGCCGTGCTCTACGAGGGCAAAGTGGTCGAGGGCCAAAACAAGCTGACCCGTGTTCACATGACGGCGCGCGACTGGAAGCGATCGATTCCCGCCTGGCTGCGCGGCACCGCCATCGGCACCCCGTTCGGCTGCATTCCGGCCGGCGGCACCGAGATCCCGACCTTCCTGAGCTATGCGACGGAAAAGAAGCTGGCGAAGGACGCGGACGCGAAGGCCGAGTTCGGCACCAAGGGCGCCATCGAAGGCGTGGCCGGCCCCGAAGCCGCCAACAACGCCACGGTGACCGCCGCGTTGATTCCGCTGCTCACGCTGGGCATTCCGACGTCGAACACCACGGCCATCTTGCTCGGCGCATTCCAGAACTACGGCATCCAGCCTGGCCCGCAGCTGTTTACTACCTCCGCCGCATTGGTGTGGGCACTGATCGCCTCGCTCTACATCGGCAACGTGATGCTGCTGGTGCTGAACCTGCCGATGGTCGGTTTGTGGGTCAAGCTGCTGAAGATTCCCAAGCCGCAGCTCTACGCGGGCATCCTGATCTTCGCAACGGTCGGTGCCTACGGCATGCGCCAGAGCGCGTTCGACCTGTTCCTGCTCTACGGCATCGGCCTGCTCGGCGTGGTTATGCGCCGCTTCGACTTCCCGACCGCTCCGGTCGTGGTGGGCATGATCCTCGGGCCGCTTGCGGAAGCTCAGCTGCGCAATGCCATGTCGATCGGCGAAGGCAGCGCTTCGGTGTTCTTCCAGCGGCCGATGTCGATCACGCTGGTGGTCATCATCGTGGCGGTGCTGGTGTTGCCGCGCGTTGCCAAGCGGATGAGCGATCGGAAGCTGGCGCGGCTGGCGGCTCAATAATTTCTGCTGGACGTTACGGGCGCTTTCGTCTTGGCTGAGCGCTGTTCAGGGCGGCGCACCCGCCGACGGGGTACCTTTCTCCGCGAATGTCCCCCGGCCTGCGGCCTCCTCCTTTATTTCGCTGCGCAAGGCACCCCATCGACGGGCGCGTTGCAAAGAGCAGTGGTTGATCAGCGGTACACCACGAGCGTGCCCCGGTGCACAGGGCATCGGGTGCTCCACGCAGCGAAATAAAGGAGGAGGGGCGCAGCCCCGGGGACATTCGCGGAGGGGAGTACCCGGTGGCCTTTGCACACGCCGTGAACAGCGGCGCCCAAAACAGCGGCGCCCCAAACAAAACCCCGCAAACAACGGCGTAAAAACCAACGCCCTCCCCGCAGTCAGCAGGAGAGGGCGCAGCACATTCAAGTTCGTGGTGCCTCGACCAGGTCGTCGTCGATGTGCGGATCAGCCGGCTGTCCCCGCAGCTTGCGCACAGTTCGCCGAATCCAGTGCTCGATGTCGTCCACATAAGTGAACACAGCCGGCACCACCAGCAAACTCAACACGGTAGAGGTAATCAGCCCCCCGATCACCGCCATTGCCATCGGCGAGCGGAAGCTTGAGTCCGCCGTACCAAGACCCACCGCAATCGGCAACATGCCCGCGCCCATGGCCAGTGTGGTCATGATGATGGGCCGTGCACGCTTGTGGCAGGCGTCGCGCAGCGCATCCCAGCGGCTCATGCCATGGTCGCGCCGCGCCACGATGGCGTATTCGACCAGCAGGATCGAGTTCTTGGTCGCGATGCCCATCAGCATGATCAACCCGATCAGCGATGGCATCGAAAGCGCTTTCTGCCCGATCAGCAAACCGACGAACGCCCCGCCCAATGCCAACGGCAATGCGCAAAGAATCGTCACCGGATGCAGGAAGTCCTTGAACAGCAGCACCAGCACGATGTAGATGCACAGCACGCCCGTGAGCATCGCGAGGCCGAAGCTCGCGAACAGCTCGGTCATCACCTCCGCGTCGCCGATCTCGGTCACGCGCACGCCGGGTGGCAGCTTCTGGATCGATGGCAGCGATGTCACCGCCGTCTTGGCATCGCCCAGGCCCACGCCCGAGAGCTCGATTTCGAAGTTCACGTTCCGCGAACGGTCGTAGCGGTCGATGACGGCTGGGCCGCCTTCCATCGTCAATGACGCCACCTGGCTCAGCATGACCGGGCCGCGTGTACCCGGCACCGAAAGACGGCCGAGCAGATCCAGGTTCTTCCGCGCCGAATCTTCGAGCTTCACCACGATGGGCACCTGCCGTTGCGCGAGGTTGAGCTTGGCCAGCGCCTGGTCGTAGTCGCCCAGCGTGGCCACGCGCAAGGTCTCGGCAATGGCTGAACTGGTCACACCCAGATCGGCGGCGCGCGCGAAGTCGGGGCGCACGGCAATCTCTGGACGGATCAGGCTCGCGGTGGAGGTGATGTTGCCAAGGCCGGGCACCGTGCGCAGGTCTTTCTCGACGGCACTGGCCGCACTGGCCAAGGCCGCAGGGTCTTCGCCGGTGAGCGCAAGAATGTACTTTTCGCCCGAGCCGCCGAGGCCCACGGTGCTGCGCACGCCGGGCAGCGTTTCGAGCGCTGCGCGAATCTCGTTTTCGATCACCTGTTTGCGTGGCCGGTCGCCGCGATCGTCGAGCTTGATGGTGAGCGTGGCCTTGCGCGTTTCGGGCGTGCCGAAGTTGGCGAACGGGTCGCCGCCCGCGCTGCCGCCGGCCACCGTGGTGTAGACGCTTCTCACGTGCTTGATCTTCATCACGCGGTTTCGCGTTTCTTCCGCGGCCGCGGTGGTTTGCGCGAGCGTGGAACCGGGCGCGAGCGAGAGATAGATCTGCGTCTGCGAGTTGTCGTCCGGCGGAATGAAGCCCGTCTTCAGCAGCGGAATCATCGCCAGCGAACCGAAGAAGAAGAGGGTGGCGAACACCATCGTCTTGAAGCGGTGGTGCGTGCTCCACTCCACCGCGCGCATGTAGACCGTGAGCCAGCGCGGCTCTTTCTCGGCGCCGACCACCGGCTTCAGGATGTAGGCAGCCATCATCGGCGTGAGCACCCGCGCCACCACCAGCGACGCAAACACCGCCAGCGAAGCCGTCCAGCCGAACTGCTTGAAGAACTTGCCCGCCACGCCACTCATGAAGGCCGTGGGCAGAAACACCGCAATCAGCGTGAACGTGGTGGCAATCACCGCCAGGCCGATTTCGTCGGCCGCCTCCATGGCTGCTTCATACGGCGACTTGCCCATGCGCAAATGGCGCACGATGTTTTCCACCTCCACGATGGCGTCGTCCACCAGTATGCCGACCACCAGCGAGAGCGCGAGCAGCGAGATCACGTTGACCGAAAAGCCCAGTAGATGCATGCCGATGAAGGCCGGAATCACGGACATGGGCAGTGCCACGGCCGAGACGAAAGTGGCGCGCCAGTCGCGCAGGAACAGCCACACCACGATCACAGCCAGGATGGCGCCCTCGTACAGCAAATGCAGGGAGCCGTCGTACTCTTCCTCCACCGGGTCGACGAAGTTGAAGGCTTCGGTCAGTTCGATGTCGGGGCGCTGCACGCGCAGGTCGGCCAGCGCCTTCTGGATGGCGCGGCCCACTTCCACTTCGCTGGCGCCGCGGCTGCGCGCCACTTCGAAGCCGACCACCGGCTTGCCGTTGAGCAGCGCCGCGGCGCGCGGCTCGGCGATGGTGTCGCTGATGCGCGCCACCTGGTCGAGCCGGATGCGGCGGCCATCGGAAAGGGCGATCTGCATGTCCGCGAGCTGGTCGGCCGACTGCACGGTGGCCAGCGTGCGCACCGGCTGCTCGCTTCCGCCCAGGTCGATGCGGCCGCCCGCGCTTTCAGTTTGCACCTGGCGCAACTGGCGCGAGATGTCGGCCGCCGAGGCGCCCAGCGCCTGCAGCTTGGCCGGGTCCAGGTCGACATGCACCTGGCGCGTGACGCCGCCCACGCGGTTGACCGCGCCCACGCCGGGCAGCGCGAGCAGCTTCTTGGTGATGTCGTTGTCGACGAACCAGCTCAACGCCTCGCTGTCCATGCGTGGCGAGGCGATGGTGAAGGCCAGCACCGGCTGGGCCGCGAAGTCGAGCTTGGTGACGACCGGGTCGCGCACGTCGGCCGGCAGGTCGGCGCGCACGCGCTGCACCGCGGAGCGCACGTCATCCACGGCCTCTTGCACCGGCTTCTCGAGGCGGAACTCGACGATGAGCGTCGCGGCGCCGTCCTGCACCTTGGTGGTGATGTGCTTCAGGCCCTGCACCGTGGCAATGGAGTTCTCGAGCTTGCGCGCAACGTCGGTTTCCAGCTGCGAAGGCGCGGCGCCGGGCAGCGATGCCGAGACCGTCACGGTCGGCAGGTCGATGTCCGGAAAGTTCTGCACCTTCATCGCGTTGAACGACAGCAGCCCACCGAAGGTGAGCAGCACGAACAGCATCACCGCCGGAATCGGGTTGCGGATGGACCATGCGGAAACGTTCATGGGCGTGCCTTTGTTTCGTTGGCGCCGGGGTTGCCCGCGGGCGCCGATGCGGCGGATGCGGCAGGCTGGGCTCCGGCCGCCGCGGGTGCGGGTGCCGCCACAACGCGCACCAGGTCGCCGTCGTTCAGGAAGCCCGCGCCCTGCACCACGATCTGCGCGCCCTCCGGCAGCGCACTGGTGATTTCGACGCGCTCACCGACCCGGCGGCCGGTCTGCACCTTGAGCTGCGCCACGCGGTTGTCGGGCAGCAGCATGAACACGTTGTTGAAGCCGTCGCGCGGAACGATGGAGCTCTGCGGCACGGTGGGCGCCGAGCTGCGGCCGAGTTCGAAGTCGCCGCGCGCAAACATGCCGGCCTTGATGCCGGTGTTCTGCTGCACGTTCGGCAGGTCGACATAGACCAGCGCCGCGCGCGTTTGCGGATCGACCGTGGGCGCAATGCTGCGCACCTTGCCGCGCACCTGCGCGCCGCTTGCGCTGACCACGAAGGCCGTGGTGCCCACTGCGATGCGGCTGAGCTCGGCCGAGGTCACCTCGGCACGCCATTCGAGCCGGCCCTGGCGGATCAGCCGGAACAGCTCGGTGCCCGCAGCCACCACGCTGCCGACCGTCGCGGTGCGCGAAGAGATCACGCCGTCGTCGGGCGCCAGCACCTGCGTGTTGCGGCCGCGCACTTCCTGCGCGGCCAGCACGGCTTCGGCCGCTTCGACGCGTGCCTTGGCAGTTTGCTCGGCCGTCTGGTACTGGTTGATCTGCTGCTGGCTCAGCGCGCCCGTGGCTTGCAGCGTGCGGGCGCGCGCCGCGTTGCCCGCGGCATCGGCCGCCGTGGCCCTGGCTTCGGCGAGCGAGGCGCGCGATTGAGCGATGTCGGCCCGCACAGTTTCCGGCGAGAACACGGCCAGCACCTGGCCCTTCTTCACCACATCGCCCACGTTCACGCGAACCTCTGCCAGCTTGAGGCCGCTCGATTCGGAGCCCACGCTGGCCTCTTGCCACGCTGCCACGTTGCCGTTGGCCGCCAGCGTGAGCGTCAGCTCGGTGGGCTCGGGTTTGGCGACGGTCACCGTCAGGGTCGGCCGGGGCGGCGCTGCGCCGTCCTTGCCCTTGGCGGCCGTGGGCGCGGCGCCGGGCTCGCCCGCCGGCTTGCTGCGCGTCAGCCACAAGGCCGCGGCAACCACGATGACGAGCGCCAGCAGCGCGATGACGAGGGTAGAGCGTTTGATTCTTTTCATGGCGACGTCGCGACCTTGGCGGTCGGGTTGGAGGTCATAGAGGGCGATTCGGGGCGGGCCCATCCGCCGCCCATCGAGCGGTAGAGCGCAACCCAGGCTTCGGTGCGTTCGCGTTGCTGCGAGACGCGCGCGGTTTGCGCCGCAAAGAGCGTGCGGCGCGAATCCTCGAGTTCGAACAGGCTGGCCAGGCCGCTCTGGTAGCGGGCCTGCGTGGCGTCGAACGAGGCCTGGTAGTTCTGCACGGCCGTGTCGGCATCGGTGGCGCGTGCGTTGGTGCTGTCGAGGTTGACCAGGGCTTCTTCCACCTCTCGCACCGCCTGGCGCACGTTGGCCCGGTAGAGCGAGACGGCTTCGGTGTAGCGCGCCTTCGCCGCTTCGGCGTTGGCGGCGCGCGTGCCGCCGTCGAACAGGGGTACGGTGAGTGACACAGGCCCCACGGTCCAGGTGTCGAGCGATTCGCGGAAGCCGCTGGTGCGTATCTGCATGCGGCCGATGGAACCCGAGAGCGACAGGCGCGGATAGCGCGCGGCCTCGGCCGAACCCACGTCGGCACTTGCGGCGGCCACGCCCAGTTCGGCGGAATAGACATCGGGCCGCTGCGAGATGGCTTGTGCCGGCACGCTGGCAATGCTGCCCACCGCCGGCAGGGCGCGTTGTGCCGGCGAAGCGGCGAGCTTTTGCTCCAGCGTCGTTTCGTCGATGCCGCTGAGCGCCACCAGCGCCTTGCGCTGCACTGCGCACAGGGCGCGCTGCTGGGTCAGGCGGCCCGAGGCGTCGGAGGCGCTAGCGCGTGCGAGCGCGGCATTGGCCGGCGCGGTAAAGCCGGCACGCGCCGAAAGGTCGGTGAGCCGCGCGGTTTCGCTGCGCGAGCGGGCGTCCGATTCAGACACGCGCAACTGCTGCTGGCAGGCACGCTCGGCAAAATAGGCGTTCGCGGTTTCGGCCGCTACTGCAACGCGTGCGTCATGCCACTTGGCATCGGCGCTTTCCTGACGGTTGCGCGCAGCGTCTCGGTCGGCACGCAGCCGGCCGAACAGGTCGATTTCCCATTGCGACTGAAGGCCCGCCTGCAGCGTGGTCACCGGCGCAAGTGCGGTGGCGCCGCCGCTGCCGGACGAGGCGCCTGAAGCGCCCGATCCGAGCGAAGAGCCCGAGACGCCGCGGCTGGCCGACAGCGTGCCGTCCAGGTTGGGCAGCAGCGCCGCACCGGCCGCAATGCGGGTGGAGCGCGCCTCGGCCACGCGCGCCGCAGCGCTCGCAACGTTAGGGCTCGCCGCTTCGGCCGCGGCAATGAGTTCGACCAGCAGCGGGTCGTCGAGCTGGCGCCACCAGTCGGCCAGCGACGCGAGCGAGCCGCCGTGCGGCAGCGGCGCGTGCCACTGCGCGGGCATCGGCGCTTCCACCGCGGCGGGCGGCCTCATGAACCCGCAACCACCGAGCCCGAGCCCGAGGCCGAGCGGCAGGCATAGCGTGTAAATCAATCGAAGTCTTCTCATGTCTTCTTTCTCCCGGATCGGACTTGTGCGGCCGCGGGCTTGGCGGCGGCCTGGCGGCGCAAGGCTTCGGCCTCGACCAGCGCAAGCGCGTAGCTGGTGAGGCGCTGGGCCCAGGTGTCGACGCTGCGCGGCGTGTTCAGCAAAGAGGGGCGTATGGCTTCGACGAGGTCCTGGCTCACGAAGAGCTGCATGGCCAGGCCGGTGATGGCGAAGGTCAGGCGATGCACGTCGTCGTCGGGCCGCGAAAGGCCGAGCCGGCGGCACAGAATGCCCGCAATGGCCTTGTGCGGCGCCTTGATGTCGCGTTCCATTTCTTCGGCCCACTGGCTGGTGGGCTCGAGCATTTCGCGCAGATGCAGCTGGATGCACTGACGCACGATCTCGCCTTGCTTCAGCGGCTCGATCATGTGGGTGAAGAAGATGCGCAGCGCCTCTTCGATCGGCATGTCGGGTGCGTCGTAAAGCTGCACGAAGTCTCCGGCATTGCCGCCCATCGGCTCGCCGAAGGTGGCGGCATACAAACCGGCCTTGTCGCCGAAGTAGTAGCTGATGGCAGAGATGTTGACACCGGCGTTGCGCGCAATTTCGCGTGTGGAAGTCTTGGCGTAGCCGTTGGCGGCAAAGAGCGCGAGTGCGGCGTAGAGAAGGCGCTGGCGCGCTTCAACGCCGTCGCTTCGAGGAGCGCGGGCGGTAATGGCTTGAAGGGCGGAGGCGCTCATGCCCGCGATTAGACCATGCGAGTAATCAAACGATTGATTTACTTAAGGCCGGATGAGGGCTTTAGTCGCACTCGTCGGTTGAATGTGAATTCTGGACAATTCCAGTGCCGCATTGATGTCCGATTTGTTGCGGATTGATGCACGCTACGATCCGCCCATGTCCGCCGCTCCGCCCGTCACCGCATCTTCCGCATTGCCCCTTGATGCCGAGGGCATCCTCGCGTTGGCCGCGCGCTCGATGTTCCATCTGTTCTCGAGCATCAGCCAGGGCATGTTCCTGGTCGACCGCAGCGGCCGCATCGTGTGGGTGAACGAAGGCTACCGGCGCTTCTTGCCTGCACTGGGCTTTTCTTCGATCGACCAGTTCCTGGGGCACATGGTCGAAGACGTGATTCCCAACACGCAGATGCGGCGCGTGCTCGAGACCGGCGAGCCGATATTGGTCGACCTGCTCACCAACAAAGCGGGTACTTTCGTCGTCAGCCGCATCCCGCTACGCGCCGAGCACGACGGTCGCGAGGGTAGGGCGGGAGAGGTCATCGGCGCCATCGGCATCGTGCTGTTCGACCAGCCCGAAACGACGCTGCAGCCGCTCATCAGCAAGTTTGCGCTGCTGCAGCGCGACCTCGACGATGCGCGGCGCGAGCTGGCAACCCAGCGCAACAACCCGCTGTACCTGCATGCGGCCGACGGCCAGCGGCGCTCGAAATACACCTTTGCGAGTTTCATCGGCAGCAGCCCCGCGGCGGTAGAGGTAAAGCGCCATGCACGGCGCGCCGCGCAGTCGACCAGCCCGGTGCTGCTGCTCGGCGAAACCGGCACCGGCAAGGAACTGCTCGCGCATGCGATCCATGCGGCATCGGCACGAGCCAAGGGGCAGTTCGTCAGCGTCAACATCGCGGCCGTGCCCGACACGCTGCTGGAGGCCGAGTTCTTCGGCTTTGCGCCCGGCGCATTCACCGGCGCCGACCGGCGTGGGCGCGAAGGCAAGTTCAAGCTGGCCGACGGGGGCAGCCTGTTCCTCGACGAGATCGGCGACATGCCGCTCGGCCTGCAGGCCAAGCTGCTGCGCGCGCTGCAAGAGGGTGAGATAGAGCCGCTCGGCTCCAACAAGCTCGTGCCCTTCGATGCGCGCGTGATCGCCGCCACCTCGCGCGACCTGCCGGAGCTGGTGCGCCGCGGCCAGTTCCGCGAAGACCTCTACTACCGCCTCAACGTGCTGCCTTTGCGCGTGCCGCCGCTACGCGAACGCCGCAGCGACATACCGGCGCTGGTCGAAGCCCTGGGCGAAGACATGGCGCTGCGCAGCGGCGAGGCGCCGCCCGAACTCACGCCCGATGCGCTCGCGCTGCTTGCCGGGCAGCATTGGCGCGGCAACATCCGCGAGCTGCGCAATGTGCTGGAGCAAGTGACCATGCGCAGCGATTCACAGCGCATCGACGCCACGCAGCTCGAACGCATCTTGCGCGAGGCGGGGCTGGAGCAGATCGAGTTGCCGGCCACGCTGCAGAGTGCGCACGATGCCGACGAGCAGGCGGCGCTGCTCCGGCCGCTTGCGCAACAGGTGGCCGAACTCGAGCGCAAGGCAATTGCAGCGGCGCTGGCGACCACCGGCGGCAACAAGCTGGCGACCGCGCGCTTGCTCGGTATTTCCCGTGCAACCCTGTATGAGCGGATGACGAGCCAGGAGCGGCAGGCGTAAAGCGCAAACGACCTGGCCTGCTCCGCAAAAACCCTGACTGATTGGCAGACATGTGATCAAAATTCAGACACGACAGTTGTTCTGAATTCAGTCGAATAGCGCTTCTTCCAAATGAAGAAGCGTTTGTTATCAATGAGTTAACCGCTGGCACGAAGTGTGCAATATTCAGTCACCTATCAAAGGAGACAAAGAATGAACCGTCGCCACCTCGTTGCCTTGGCCGCACTCGCCGCTTGCGCCGCCGCCGCACCCGCCTGGGCCCAGTCCAACGAAATCCGCATCGCGCACATCTACAGCAAGACCGGCCCGCTCGAGGCCTACGGCAAGCAGACGCAGACCGGCTTCACTATGGGCCTGGACTATGCCACCGGCGGCACGATGACCGTCAACGGCAAGAAGCTCGTGGTTATCGAGAAGGACGACCAGGGCAAGCCCGACCTCGGCAAGTCGCTTCTGGCGGCCGCCTACTCCGACGACAAGGCCGCGCTGGCGGTGGGCCCCACGGCTTCGGGCGTGGCACTGGCCATGTTGCCGGTGGCCGAGGAGTACAAGAAGATCCTCATCGTCGAGCCCGCGGTGGCCGATTCGATCACCGGCGACAAGTGGAACAAGTACATCTTCCGCACTGGTCGCAACTCGAGCCAGGACGCGATTTCCAACGCGGTGGCCATCGACAAGGCAGGCGTGACCGTTGCCACGCTCGCGCAGGACAACGCCTTCGGCCGCGATGGCGTCAAGGCCTTCGGTGCCGCGCTCAAGAAGGCGAAGCTGGTGCACGAGGAATACCTGCCGCCCGCCACCACGGACTTCACGGCCGGCGCACAGCGCCTGATCGACAAGCTCAAGGACCAGCCTGGCCGCAAGATCATCTGGATCGTCTGGGCCGGTGCGGGCAACCCGTTCAAGATTGTCGACCTGGACCTGAAGCGCTATGGCATCGAGATTGCCACCGGCGGCAACATCCTGCCGGCCATGGCGGCCTACAAGAACCTGCCCGGAATGGAAGGTGCGGCCTACTACTACTTCGGCATTCCGAAGAACCCGGTCAACGAGGCACTGGTGTCGGCGCACTACAAGGAATTCAAGGCGCCGCCGGACTTCTTCACCGCGGGCGGTTTCTCTGCCGCCATGGCGGTGGTCACGGCGCTCAAAAAGACCGGCGGCGACACCGGCACCAATAAGCTCATCAGCGCCATGGAAGGCATGAGCTTCGACACGCCCAAGGGCAAGATGACCTTCCGCAAGGAAGACCACCAGGCGATGCAGTCGATGTACCACTTCAAGATCAAGGTCGACCCGGCATTCGCGTGGGGCGTGCCCGAGCTGGTGCGCGAGATCAAGCCTGAAGAGATGGACATCCCCATCAAGAACAAGAGATAAGGGCTCGCCCCCAGTCTGCGCGCACTTCGTGTCGCTTCGCCAACCCCTACCGGGGGCAACACCAGCGGCCCGGCAAAGCCGGTTCCGCGGTGTTCCTTGAGTGTTCAGGGCCCAGGGACACGCCGCTAACTTTTCGCCCCGGGTGGCCGCCGGGCGAAGCGCCAGCTTGCGCCTTGCGGCGCGGGCGCGGCGTCACCAACGGCCGATTCGTCAGCAATCAAGCAAGCGTTCGACAAACCTACAACAGAAGGAGACAGCGATGGCAGCGATGCGATGGAACTGGAAGGGATTGGCCGCGGCTGCGGCAATGGCGTTTGGTGCCTGTAGCAACGGCAACCGCGGCGGTGCCGCTGCCCTCATTGGGCGCGAACCCGGCGGAAGTGAGCGTGTCCGGCCTTTCGGCGGGCGGCTTCATGGCGGTGCAACTGCACGTGGCCTATTCGGCCACCTTCAAGCGCGGTGCCGGCGTGGTGGCCGGCGGGCCGTACTACTGCGCCGAGGGCTCGGTGCTCAACGCCACCGGGCGCTGCATGACGCACAGCACCAGCATTCCGGTGTCGTCGCTCGTCAGCACCACCAACAGCTGGGCCACCAGCGGCGCGATCGACCCGGTGTCGAACATGACGGCGTCGAAGGTGTACCTTTTCTCCGGCACGTCGGACAACACCGTGAAGCCGGCGGTCATGGACGACCTGAAGACCTACTACCAGAGCTTTGTGCCCGCCGCCAACACGGTCTACAAGAACAACATCGGCGCCGGTCACGCCATGGTGACCGACGACTACGGCGGCGCCTGCAGCACTACTGCCGCGCCCTACATCAACAACTGCGGCTTCGATCTTGCCGGCGACATCCTGCAGCATCTCTACGGCCCGCTGAACCCGCGCAACAACGGCACGCTGGGCGGCACGTTCACCGAGTTCAACCAGTCCGAATTCATCACCGGCCACGGCGTGGCCGCGACGGGGTGGATCTACGTGCCGCAGGCCTGCACCACAGCTTCGTGCCGCGTGCACATGGTGCTGCACGGCTGCAAGCAGAACTACACCGACGTGGGCGACCAGTACGTGCGCAAGACCGGCTACAACCGCTGGGCCGACACGAACAACATCGTGCTGATCTATCCGCAGACCAGCACCGCGGCCACCAACAGCTGCTGGGACTGGTGGGGCTACGACAACGCGAACTACGCAAAGAAGTCGGGCCCGCAGATGGCGGCGCTCAAGGCGATGGTCGATCGCGTGACCGGCTCTGGCGGCGGCTCGTCTCTGCCGGCGCCCACCGGCGTGGGCACCTCGGGCGCGACCAGCAGCAGCATGGTGATCGGCTGGGCCGGCGTTTCGGGCGCGAGCGGCTACAACGTGTACCGCGGCGGCAGCAAGGTCAACGCCGCACCCGTGACGGGCACCAGCTACACGGACACCGGGCTGGCGGCATCCACCACCTACAGCTGGACCGTGGCGGCGCTGGACGCCAACAACGCACAGGGTGCGATGTCGGGCGCGGCCACGGGCACCACGCTGGCCGGCAGCGGCGGTGGCGGCACCTGCTACACCGCCAGCAACTATGCGCATACCGTGGCCGGGCGCGCCTATGCGCTGTGGGGCCTCACGTATGCCTATGGCTCGGCGCAAGCCATGGGGCTGTGGAACATCTACGTGACCACGACGCTGAAGCAGACCGGCCCTAACTACTACGTGATCGGCACTTGTTGAGACCGACCGGTCCCCGACTTTTATTTGCAATAGACCAACGATGCTTGAGACCCGAGACCTGACCATCCGCTTCGGCGGGCACGTGGCCGTCAATAACGTGAGCTGCGCCTTCTCGCCGGGCACGTTGACGGCCATCGTCGGCCCCAACGGCGCGGGCAAGACCACCTACTTCAACCTGATTTCGGGCCAGCTCAAGGCGAGCGCGGGCACGGTGTCGCTCGATGGGCAACTGCTCTCGGGGCTGTCGCCTTCGGCACGCACGCACGCGGGGTTGGGGCGGGCCTTTCAGCTCACCAACCTGTTCCCCAATCTCACGGTGCTGGAGAACGTGCGCCTTGCGGTGCAGGCCACGCGCGAAGGCGCGCACCGGCGCGGGCTCAACCTGTGGAGCATCTGGAGCGACCACAAGGCGCTGACTGAACGCGCGGACCAGATCCTGGCCGACGTGGCGCTGAAATCTCGCGAGCACGCCACCGTGGCGAGCCTGCCGCATGGCGACCAGCGCAAGCTGGAGGTGGCGCTCTTGATGGCGCTCGAGCCCAAGGTCTTCATGTTCGACGAGCCAACCGCCGGGATGAACGCGGCCGAGGCGCCGGTCATTCTCGACCTGATCCGCAAGCTGAAGCAGGACAAGAGCAAGACCATTCTTTTGGTCGAGCACAAGATGGACGTGGTGCGCGAGCTCGCGGACCGCATCATCGTGCTGCACAACGGCACGCTGGTGGCCGATGGAGAACCGGCCGAGGTGATTGCCTCGCCGGTGGTGCAAGAGGCCTACCTGGGCATTGCGAAGGAGGCGGTTGCATGAAGGCGTCGATGAATTTCTCCCTCCCCGGCTGGGGAGGGCGGGGGTGGGGGCTCGCGGCCTTCGAACCGACGCGGCCTTTCAAGCGCCGCATGCCCCCATCCCAACCTTCCCCGGAAGGGGAAGGAGCAAGACCGATGACAACTCAGAACCTGTTGACCCTCGAAGGCGTGCAAACGCACATCGGGGCTTATCACATCCTCCACGGTGTCGACCTGAAAGTGCCCAAAGGCCAGCTCACCATGCTGCTGGGCCGCAACGGCGCGGGCAAGACGACGACGCTGCGAACCATCATGGGCCTGTGGCATGCGTCGGAGGGCAGGGTGCGCTTCGGTGACAAGGACATCACGGCCATGCACACGCCGCAGATCGCGGAGCTTGGCATTGCCTATGTGCCCGAGAACATGGGCATCTTCTCCGACCTCACGGTGAAGGAGAACATGCTGCTCGCCGCGCGCGGTGCGAAGAACGCCGAGCAGATGGACGACACGCGCCTGAAGTGGATCTTCAAGCTCTTTCCGGCGGTCGAGAAGTTCTGGAACCATCCGGCCGGCAAGCTCTCGGGCGGGCAGAAGCAGATGCTGGCCGTGTCGCGCGCCATCGTGGAACCGCGCGAACTGCTCATCGTCGACGAGCCCAGCAAGGGCCTCGCGCCGGCCATCATCAACAACATGATCGACGCGTTCGGCGAGCTCAAGCGCAGCGGCGTGACGATTCTGCTGGTGGAGCAGAACATCAACTTCGCCCAGCGGCTGGGCGACACGGTCGCGGTGATGGACAACGGCCGCGTGGTGCACAGCGGCGGCATGGCGGAGTTCTCCGCGGATGCGCAACTGCAGCAATCGCTGCTTGGACTGGCTCTATGAAGTACTCAACGTTTTTCTCCCTCCCCTTCCGGGGAGGGTTGGAGTGGGGGCTCGCGGCCTTCGATACAGCGCGGCCTTGCAAGTGCCGTCTGCCCCCATCCCAACCTTCCCCCAGAGGGGGAAGGAGCAAGAGGAGGCGCGATCATGAAAGCACTCGACTTCGACTGGAAGCCGCTGCTTCTCGCGCCCATCCTCGCGCTGGCAGCGCTGCCGCTCACCGGCTCCTTCTCTACCTGGCTCACGCTCACCGTGGCGGGCCTGGCCATGGGCATGATCATCTTCATCATCGCCTCGGGCCTCACGCTGGTGTTCGGCCTGATGGACGTGCTCAACTTCGGCCACGGCGTGTTCATTGCGCTCGGCGCCTTCGTGGCGAGCAGCGTGCTCGGCCTGATGGGCGACTGGACCGGTTCGCAAGAGCTGTGGCGCAACCTCGTCGCGGTGTTCCCCGCGATGCTGGTCGCCATGGCGGTGGCCGGCGCGGTGGGGCTGGCGTTCGAGCGCTTCATCGTCCGGCCCGTGTACGGCCAGCATCTGAAGCAGATCCTCATCACCATGGGCGGCATGATCATCGGCGAGGAGCTGATCAAGGTGATCTGGGGCCCCGCGCAGGTGCCGCTGCCGCTGCCCGAAGCCCTGCGCGGCTCGCTGCTGATCGGCGATGCGGCCATCAGCAAGTACCGGCTGCTCGCGGTGGCGGTGGGCGTGGTGGTGTTCGGCCTGCTCGCATGGACGCTCGGCCGCACCAAGATCGGCCTGTTGATTCGTGCCGGCGTGCAAGACCGCGAGATGGTCGAGTCGCTCGGCTATCGCATTGGCCGGCTGTTCGTCGGCGTGTTTGTGGTGGGCAGCGCGCTGGCCGGCCTGGGCGGCGTGATGTGGGGGCTGTTCCAGCAGAACCTGGTGCCGCAGATGGGCGCGCAGGTCAACGTGCTGATCTTCATCGTGATCATCATCGGCGGGCTGGGCTCGACGGGCGGGGCGCTCATCGGCGCGCTGCTGGTGGGCCTCATGACCAACTACATCGGCTTTCTGCTGCCCACGCTCACGCAGTTTGCGAGCATCTTGCTGATGGTGGCGGTGCTGCTGTGGCGGCCGCAGGGTGTGTACCCCGTGGCTAATCGTTGAGAAAGAAGACGCCATGTTCCTGAAACGACTTCTCTCCAACGACATGCCCCGGAGCCGCCTGCTGGCGCTGCTGCTGGTGGCACTGTTCATCGCACTGGCTTTTGCGCCGTTCATCTTTCCGGGTGTGAAGGCGCTCAGCGTCGCGGCCAAGATCCTGGTGTTTGTGGTGCTGGTGGCCAGCTTCGACTTGCTGCTGGGCTACACCGGCATCGTGAGCTTTGCGCACACCATGTTCTTCGGCATCGGCGCCTACGGCATCGCCATTTCGGCGTCGCGGCTCGGGCCCAGCTGGGGTGCGGTGCTGCTCGGGCTTGGGGCCGCACTCGCGATCTCGCTGGTGCTCTCGTTCGCCATCGGGTTGTTCTCGCTCCGGGTGCGCGCCATTTTCTTCGCGATGATCACGCTGGCGGTGGCATCGGCCTTCCAGACGCTGGCTTCGCAGCTCTCGGACTTCACAGGCGGCGAAGACGGGCTGACGTTCAAGCTGCCCGAGCTGATTTCGCCTAGCTTCGAATTCTCCGAAGAGCCGTTTCTCGGCGTTTCGCTCGATGGCCGGCTGCTGTGCTACTACCTGCTGTTCGTGGCCGCGGTGGTGCTGCTGCTGGCGTTGCTGCGCATCGTGAATTCGCCGTTCGGCCGCGTGCTACAGGCCATCCGCGAGAACGAGTTTCGTGCCGAGGCCATCGGCTACCGCGTGGTGGTTTACCGCACCACGGCGGCCGTGCTGTCGGCGCTTTTCGCGACTCTTGCCGGAGCGATGCTCGCCATCTGGCTGCGCTACAACGGGCCAGACACGTCGCTGAGCTTCGAGATCATGATCGACGTGCTGCTGATCGTGGTGATCGGCGGCATGGGCACCATGTATGGCGCGGCCATCGGGGCGGTGCTGTTCGTGCTGGCGCAAAGCTACCTGCAAGACCTGCTGCGCGTGGGCAGCGAAGCCGCGAGCGGGCTGCCCTGGCTTGCCGCTCTGCTGTCGCCCGACCGTTGGCTGCTGTGGCTGGGCGTGCTATTCGTGCTCTCGGTGTATTACTTTCCGACCGGCATCGTCGGCAAGCTCAGGGCGAGGGCTGCGCGATGAGCAACGATCTTTCGGTTCCGGTCATCTCCCGCTATGCGCAGCTCGCGGGCCGCGAGATTCATTGGCTCGATTGGGGCGCGCCCGATGCGCCGGTGATCATTGCGTGGCACGGCCTGGCACGCACCTGCCGCGACATGGACGAGCTGGCCCGGCACTTTGCCGCGCGCGGCTTCCGCGTGATCTGCCCCGACACCATCGGCCGGGGCCTGAGCCAATGGAGCCCGCTGCCGGACGAGGAATACCAGCTCTCGTTCTACGCGCGCCTTGCCGGCGCGCTGTGCGACGAGCTGCGCCTGGGCCGGGTGCACTGGGTCGGCACCTCCATGGGCGGCGCCATCGGCACGGTGTGCGCTTCAGGCCTGTTCGAGCCGCGGATGAGGGGGCGCATTGCGAGCCTGGTGCTCAACGACAACGCGCCTCAGCTTGCACAGGCGGCCATCGAGCGCATCCGTGCCTATGCCGGCGAGCCGCCCGCATTCGACACGGTGGCCGAGCTCGAGCTTTTCTTTCGCACTGTCTACAAGCCGTTCGGCTGGCTCAGCGATGCGCAGTGGCGCCGCCTTGCCGAGAGCTCTACTCGCCGCCTGCCCGACGGCCGCGTGACGCCGCACTACGACCCGGCCATGGTCCGGCAGTTCAGCGCGCATGACAACGACTACCTGATCTGGCCGCACTACGACGTCATCGACGTACCGGTGCTGTGCCTTCGCGGCGCCGAGTCGGACCTGGTGCTGCCCGAGGTCACGCAACAGATGCAGCAAAGAGGGCCGGGCATTTCGGGCCGGCTGCAAGTGGTCGAAATCCAGGGGTGCGGCCACGCACCCGCGCTCAACGTGCCGGAACAACTGGAGCTCATCGAAGGGTTTATTCGGGCCGCCGGCCGCTAGTGGCGAGTCGGCGAGACAATCGCCGCCGATTCCAACCACAAGGACTAACGCCATGGCGCTTTCGATGTACGACCTCTCCGTGCCGGTCTTCTCCCGCGGGCTCGGCCAGCTCACCCATCTGCTCGAAAAGAGCCTGGCGCATGCCAAGGCCAACGACATCGATCCCGCAACGCTGGTGGATGCCAGGCTCGCGCCGGACATGCTCACGCTGGCCGGCCAGATCCAGCGCGCGAGCGATGCCTCGAAGCTCGGCGTGGCCCGCATCGCCGGCATCACGGCACCGAGCTTTCCCGATGAGGAAAAGACTTACGACGAGCTGCTGGCGCGCATCGTGAAGACGCAGGACTTTCTCGCAAGCGTAGACCGCGCGCTGATCGACGGCCACGAAGAACGCCCCGTGACCATCAAGGCCCGCGAAGGCGAAGCGCATTTCACCGCTCAGCGCTACCTGCTCCAGTTCGCACTGCCCAACTTCTTCTTCCACGTGACCACGGCCTATGGCGTGCTGCGCCACACGGGCATGCCGATCGGCAAGATGGACTACCTGGGCAAGTTCTAGGCGCGGGCCTTCCTGAGTTTCGGCGTTCTCAGATGCCGGCGGGCCGCTGCGTCGGCCAGCCCGCCAGGTTGCGTTCGGCAATACCCGCCAGCGCGGTGATCCACGCGGGGCTGTCGTTCAGGCACGGGATGTAGCTGAAGGCCTCGCCGCCTGCATGCATGAAGGCTTCGCGGCCCTCCATGGCAATTTCTTCCAGCGTTTCGAGGCAGTCGGCCGGAAAGCCCGGACACACCACGTCGACGCGCTTCACGCCGCTCGCGCCGAGCTCGCGCAACGTCGGCTCGGTGTAGGGCTCGAGCCATTTGGCGCGCCCGAAGCGCGACTGGAAGGTCACGCGATGCTGGGCCGCGGAGAGGCCGAGCCGTGCCCCAAGCAGGCGCGCGGTTTCGAGGCACTGCGCCTGGTAGGGGTCGCCGAGTTCGATGTTGCGCGCCGGAATGCCATGGAAGCTCATCAGCAAGACTTCGCCGCGGCCTTCTTTCTTCCAGTGCTGCTCGATACTTAGTGCAAGCGCCTCGATGTAGGCCGGGTCGTCGTGGTACTGGTTGACGAAGCGGAACTCCGGAATGCGCCGCTGGCGGCGGCTCCAGTCGTTCACCGCATCGATCACGCTGGCCGTGGTGGTGGCCGAATACTGCGGATAGGCCTGCAGCACCAAGACACGCGTGACGCCTTCGGCCTGCAGCGCATCGAGTCGCGAGGCGATAGACGGGCTGGCGTACCGCATGGCGTCGCGCACCGTCACACGGTGGCCGCGTTCACCGAGCCAGCCGGCAAGCAACGTGGCCTGCCTTTGCGTCCACACCTTGAGCGGCGAGCCCTCCGGCATCCAGATGCTCGCGTACTTGGCGGCCGACTTGGCGGGCCGCACGCGAAGGATGATGCCGTGCAGGATCAACGCCCACACCAGCCTGGGAATCTCGACCACGCGCGGGTCGCCGAGAAACTCCGCAAGGTAGGGCCGAACGGCGGCCGCGGTGGGCGCGTCGGGTGAGCCCAGGTTGCACCAGAGCACGGCCGTGCGTCCGGCGATGGAACTGTCGTTCGTGTTGTCTTGAGGCATGCGATATTCTCGGGCATGACCTCCGCTTCCACGGCGCTTGCGAACGCCGCGCCCCTCGACATCAAGCGCATCGCCGCGATCTCGCTCGACCTGGACGACACCCTGTGGCCGATCTGGCCGACCATCGAGCGCGCCGAGACGGTGCTGCAGGAGTGGCTGCTGCGCGAGGCACCCAAGACCGCATCGCTGCTGCTGACGCCGGGCATCTTGCGCGAACTGCGCGAAGCCACCGCCAAGGAGCGTTCAGACCTGGCGCACGACCTGAGCGCGCTGCGCCGCGAATCGATTCGCACGGCGCTGAAGCGCTCGGGCGAAGACCCGGCGTTGGCCGACCCCGCCTTCGACGCCTTCTTTGCCGAACGACAGCGCGTGACGCTGTATGAAGACGCGCTGCCCGCCCTCAAGTGGCTGAGCGAACGCTACCCGCTGGTGGCGGTGTCGAACGGCAACGCCGACATTCACCTGACCGGCGTGGGCCGCTGGTTTCGCACGGCCTTCAATGCACGCGCATTTGGCAGCGGCAAGCCGCATGCACCGATCTTCCGCGCCGCGGCCGCTTCGGTCGGCCTGCTGCCGAAAGACGTGCTGCATGTGGGCGACGACGCAGAGCTGGACGTGGTGGGCGCGCTCAACGCCGGCATGCAGGCGGCCTGGCTGGTGCGCGACGAGCGTCCCTGGGTGCACGGCGCGCGGCCGCAGCTGATCGTGCCGAACCTGCACGCGCTGTGCGTGGCGCTTGGCGCCTGAACACCGTGAACGTCGGCCTTACGAAAACACAGGCCGGAAGAAGCTGCGCTCGTAGCTCACGATGCAGCGGGTGTCTTCGGCGTACCTGAAGGCGGCCTGGCATTCGGGGTCTTGCATCGAGTCTGCGCGGTATTGCTCGTAGGCGGCCAGGCTCGGAAAGCTGAACATCGCCAGCGCCACATTGTTGATGCCTTCCGAAGGCAGGAAGTAGCCATGGTGCTGCCCGCCGAACTTCTCGACCAACGGAATCCACAGCTTGCCGTAGTGCTCGAATTCCTTGAGCTTGTAGGGATCGACGATGTAGCGGAGATAGCAGGTGACCATGGTTCTTTCCGTGAACGAGTGGGGATCGGCAATCGGCTTTATTCAGTCCAGCTTGAACTGTTCGCGCAGCGCCGTGCAGAAATCGGCGGTGCCGCTGAGCGAGAAGGTCACGGTGTCGAGCTCCGGCGCTTCGCTCGTCTGCTGCAGGTCGAAGTCCCAGGCGGCTCCGTCTTCCAGGGCGCCTTGCGCATTGGGGAAGGTGGCGTTGGCCCAGGCCAGCACCTGCGCAACTTCTGCAAGCACCTCGCGCGTATTGGCGGGCACCGTCGTCGCCATGGCATCGAAGGTGCCGTGGCCTTCGGTGTCTTCGCTGTAGTCGAAATCGAGATAACGCAGGTGGTTCATGGTGTGTTCAGGGCGTTGGCGGCGGCGAGCCCGCTGAGTACCGCGCCTTCGAGCGTGGCGGGGTAGGGCCCTTCGGTGTAGTCGCCGCAGGCCCGCAGGCCGGGGGCGATTTTCGCAGGCGGCCGTACGAGCGCCGGCGTGCAGGCAAAGGTGGCGCGCTTCTCGACCACGGTCTGCACGAGCTGCAACGAGGTTTGTCCCAACTGCGCGGCCGCCTGCGCCATCACCTGATGCTCCAGCGCTTCACGCGGAGTTTCATTCGCGCTCACGACCATGGCAAGCACGCCCTCCGGCCCGCCGAGTTGCGTGCGATCGAACACGAACTGCGCCGGTGCCGTGGCGGGATGGCTGCGCAGCGCAAGCATCGGCTCTGCAAGGGGTGTGGCGCCGCGCACATAAACGGTGGCAATGGCTTCGAAGCGCAAGGCCTCGGTGGTTTCGCACCAGCGCTCTGCCGGCAGGCCGGATGCGCGCACGAGCCGGGCCGCGTCCCACGGTGCGCAGGCGAGCACGACCTGGTCGAAGCCCTCATCGTCCACGCGCCATTGCTCGCCTTGACGCGAGATGGCGCGCACGCGCGTGCCGATGCGCAGCGCGGCGCCGTGTTGTGCGAGCCACGTCAAGGCCGCGTCAGGAAAAAGCGCACCCAGGTCCACACGCGGAATCAGCAGGTCGGCGCCGCCGCTGCCGCTGAAAAGTGCGTCGCGCAGCACGCGCAAGAACACTTCTCCGCTCGATTGATCGACCGGCGTGTTGAGGGCGGATACGCAAAGCGGCTCGATCAGCTCCTGCATCACGCGCGGCGTAAGGCCGGTGCAGAGCGCGCCAACGGAAGTGCCGGGCGCGCAGCGGAATCCGCCGAGGCGCCACTGCACGGCGGTGCGCAGCAAGGTGGATCTGTCGCGCCACGACCAGCCGCGCGCGCTGAAGATGCCAGCCAGCAGATCGAGCGGCGCTGGCAGCCGCGGCAGCTTCAATCCGCCGCCGTCGGCAAAGCGCAGCGAAAGCGGCATGCGCAGCAGCGCAGCGCTTGCATCGACGCCCACATCGCGCATGAGCTTCAGCGTTGCGGTGTAGGCGCCGATGAGGATGTGCTGCCCGTTGTCGAGCGCCACCCCATGCATGTTGTCGACCCGCCGCGCGCGGCCGCCCGCCATGTGCGCGGCTTCGTAGAGCGTGACGGCATGGCCGAGGCGCGTGGCTTCGACGGCGCAGGCGAGGCCGGCCCAGCCGGCGCCGATGACGGCGATCGTCTTCATTGAAAGTCGCGCGGGAGCAGGACGCGGTCGCCGTAGGGAGACAGATCGTCGTGCGGTTTGGTGCAATTGACGAAGCAGCCGTGTGTAAGCAGTTCGATGCGCTCGGACCTTGTCAGTTCATCCTCGAGTGGCTGCAAGGCGCGGTGGTTCAAATCGTACTTTCCATCCGCATTGAAGAGCAGCTTGTCTCCCACGATGTAGTCGCGCCTGAGCTGCGTTCTCCATTGGGAATTGGAGCCCCAACCGTTCGCGAGGTCCGCCGTAGGGCGGAACTTGCGTCTATGCGCCCAATACAGGGTCGAAGAGGTTGCGATCTCGGGTTGCAACATGCCGGGGATGCACGATACGGCGACTCCTGCGCGCGAGAACATCATGGATCCAAGCATCAGCGCCGGCCAATCCACCCGGGCAAGATCGATGCAGTCCTTGCGAGGCAGCGTTCCGTCGGCGTCGACGACTTCGACGATTTCATGAAAGAAGGGCGAATAGGCGGCCTCTTCGACTACCTGGCACCCCATGCCGGTCATGAACGCCAGATAGTCCGATAGCGTGAGCGCCGGACCTTCCCAGCTGTCATGTGTTCCTTTCTGAAAAGCCAACAACAAGACCTGGTTGATTCTGGAGAGTGCATAGAGGCGCCAGGAGTCCTCTATAGCAATGGGGGCCGGCGAGGCCTGTTGTGCGAAAGCGGTCAGCCATTCGCGCTCTTCGTCTATCCAAGGGCGAAGCAACTCCCGGAACAGGTCGGCTTCCGGGTCGAATTCGTGGATCGCCCTGAACAGGTCGACGTGCGAATGTTGGGAGGCGGGCATGAGCGCGGTTGCTAGATGCGCCCCAGCGCCTGAACCTTCCACGCCAGCCAGAACTTGCGCACCGGCGTCAGGCTCACGCGTTGGTTCAGCACCTGGAAGTTGTCGCGCTCTATTTCGCGCAGCAGCGTGCGGTAGATGCTGGCCATCATGAGACCAGGCTTCTGGGCGCGGCGGTCCGCGGCGGGGAGGAGGGCGAGAGCTTCGTCGTACGCCGCATGCGCGCGCTCGGCCTGGAACTTCATCAGCTCGACAAAGCGCTCCGAATGCACGCGGTTGAGAATTTCGTGCGCCTTCACGTCGAACTTCTGCAGTTCGTTCACGGGCAGGTAGATGCGCCCGCGCAGCGCGTCTTCGCCCACGTCGCGAATGATGTTGGTGAGCTGCAGCGCCAGGCCGAGCTTGTGCGCATAGGCGGTGGTCTGCGGATCGGTCTGGCCGAAGATGCGTGCGGCCACCTCGCCGACCACGCCGGCCACCAGGTGGCAGTAGCGCGCCAGGCCCGGAAAGTCGAGGTACCGGGTCTGGTCGAGGTCCATCTGGCAGCCATCGATCACTTCGTTGAGCTGCCGCGGCTCGATGCCGTAGGCAGCGGCATGCGGCACCAGTGCCTGCATCACGGGGTGCCGCGGCGGGCCCGAGAAAGACTGCGCCACCTCGGTGCGCCACCAGGCGAGCTTTGTCGCGGCCACGCCGGGGTCGCTGACCTCGTCGACCACGTCGTCGATCTCGCGGCAGAACGCATAAAACGCCGTGATCGCGGCGCGGCGCGGCTTGGGCAGAAACAGGAAGGCGTAATAGAAACTGCTGCCCGAAGCGGCGGCCTTGTCTTGTACGTATTGCTCGGGAGTCATCGGGGGAGCGCTTTCATGGGCGGCAATTGTCTCCGCATCCGCAGGGCCCGCCAGACCAGCAGCGGGGCGTCGGTCTTGCCGATCTTGGGGCGCTGCGAAAAGGTGTCGAAGCCCAGGTCTTCGATCTTGTCGAGAATGCGGAGGCCGCCCTGCACGACGAAGCGCAGCTCCCAGCCGGCGCGGCCCGGCAGCCGGTGGACCAACGGTGCACCCTGTGTCATCAGTTCGCGCGCCCATGCGCTTTCGACGGCGATGAGGTTGATGGCTTCCTGAGGAGGTGGCGCATCGGCCTGGGGCGCAAAGACCTTGAAGCTCTCGCGCGTGAAGCCGCGCCGGACGCAATCGGTGAGCGGAAAGTAGAAGCGGCCGCGCGGCAGGTCCACGCGCGGGTCCTGCCAGAAATTGATGAGTTGCAGCGCGCTGCAGATGGCGTCGCTCTGCGCCAGCGCCTGCGCATCGTTTACGCCATACAGATGCAGCAGCAGGCGGCCGACGGGATTGGCGGAGCGGCGGCAGTAGTCGAGCAGCTCGGCGCGGTCGGCGTAGGTTCCGCCGTCGCGTGTTTTCTCGATGTCCTGGATGAAGGCGCTCAGCAGGTCGGCCAGCAAGTCTTCGGGCAATGCGAACTGCGCGATGCTGTAGGCGAGCGGGCCGAACACCTCGGGCCAGCGCGAGGAGGGCTGCACGCTGCCGAGCGCGGCGGCGCGGAGCTCTTCGCGGTAGGCGCGCAGGTCGGCCAGCCGCTCGCCGGGCGAAGCGTCGCCTTCGTCGGCGATGTCGTCGGCGGTCCGGGCGAAGTGGTAGATGGCGGCAATCGGCGCGCGCAGGTGCGGCGGGCACAGCCATGAGGCCACGGGAAAGTTTTCGTAGTGCGCCGGCGGGGCGGCAGTATGGGATGGTGCGGACACGCGGCGATTGTCCGCGACGACCGAGGCCGCGGACTATGCTCGTGATGTCGCCATCACCAAGTTCCTGCTTTCATGAATCCATCGGCACCGGCTCCCTCTGCCCCGACACCAGCGCCCGGCGAGGCGCCTCATCCGGCAGGCCCCGGCCTGATGATTGCCGCGCTGGGCGTGGTGTTCGGCGACATCGGCACTTCGCCGCTCTATGCCTTCAAGGAAACGCTGAACCCCGAGCACGGCGTGGCGTTCACGCCCGATGCGGTGCTGGGCCTGCTCTCGCTCATTTTCTGGGGGCTGATGTTCGTGGTGACGCTCAAGTACGTGGTGTTTGTGCTGCGCGCCGACCACGACGGCGAGGGCGGCATCCTCGCGCTGCAGGCGCTTGCGCGCAGCGCGACGGCGGGTCCCCGCGCCCGGCCATGGGTGTGGAACGCCATCGGGATCTTCGGCCTGCTGGGAGCGGCCATGTTCTATGGCGACACCCTGATCACACCGGCCATCTCGGTGCTGTCGGCGGTCGAGGGGCTGGAAGTGCAGGCGCCGGTTCTGCAGCGGGCGGTGATTCCGATCACCATCGTCATCCTGGTCGGACTCTTCGCGGTGCAGCGCAAGGGGACCGGCGCGGTGGGCAAGGTCTTCGGGCCCGTCATGCTGCTGTGGTTTCTGGTGCTCGCGCTCGCGGGGGCTGGCAGGTGCTGCAGAACCCGCAGGTGCTGGCGGCGCTTCACCCGGGGCGGGCCGTGGGCTTCCTGGTCGAGCATCGCGTCCAGTCGCTGGCGGTTCTGGGCGCCGTATTTCTTGCCTTCACAGGCGGCGAGGCGCTGTATGCGGACATGGGGCACTTCGGGGCCAGGCCGATCCGTCTCGCGTGGCTTTTCATTGCGCTGCCGGGCCTGGTGCTGAACTATTTCGGGCAGGGCGCGCTGGTGCTGGCAAACCCCGCGGCCGTCGACAACCCGTTCTTCCGGCTCTTTCCTTCATGGGGCGTGGTGCCGATGGTGGTGCTTGCTGCCATGGCGACAGTGATTGCCTCCCAGGCCGTCATCTCGGGCGCCTTTTCCCTCACGGCGCACGCCATGCGCATGGGCTACCTGCCGCGCATGCGGGTGGTGCAAACCTCGGGCTCCGCCATCGGCCAGATCTATGTGCCGACGGTCAACTGGCTGCTGATGGTGGGGGTGCTGTTGCTGGTGCTGGGCTTTCGCAGTTCGGGCGCGTTGTCGGCGGCCTACGGCATTGCGGTGTCGATCACGATGGTGACCACCACGCTCTTGGCCGGCATCGTGGCCTGGGGGCTATGGCGCTGGAACCGGGTGGCGGTTGTGCTTGGCGTTGTGGCTTTTGCGGCGGTCGACCTGACCTTCGTGGTGGCCAACAGCCTCAAGGTGGCCGAGGGCGGCTGGCTCACGCTGGCGGTGGCGGCCGGTGTGATGGTGCTTTTCACCACCTGGGCCAAGGGGCGCCGGCTGGGGCTGGAAGCCGCAGCGGCCGAAAGCCTGCCGCTCAAGCCGTTCTTCGAGTCGCTGGCGCTGCACATGCCGCATCGCGTGAGCGGCACGGCGGTGTTCCTGAATGCCGATGCGGCTTCGGTGCCGCACGCCTTGCTTCACAACCTCAAGCACAACCAGGTGCTGCACGAGCAGGTGATCGTGCTGCGGGTCTTGGCCTGCGACACGCCTCGCGTGGAGGCACGCATGCGCATCGAGGCTGAATCCCTGATGGAAGGCATCTGGGTGGTGACGGCGCGCCACGGCTTCATGGAGCGACCCGACGTGCCCGAATTCATCCGCATCCTCGCCTACCAGAAGGCATTGGCCATCGACTCGATGAAGACCTCCTATTTCGTTTCGCGCGCTTCGGTCGGAGAAGAAAACCTGCCGGGCATGAACCCGGTACGGCGCGCGCTTTTCGGTTGGCTGCAGCGCAACGCGGGCCGCGCGTCCGACTATTTCGAGATTCCGGGCAACCGGCTGGTGGAAATGGGGCAGCGAACCTAGGGCGAAGCTGGCCGGACTGTCACGCCGCGATTGACAGTGTTTAAGGTTTACCCTAGATTACTAACCGGTGGGTCAGTAATTGACCCGGTTCGACCTTTCTAGGGTGTCTCATGACCGCCTCTTCCGGCCTCTCTCCTCTTGCCCGCGGTGCCGCCTGGCTACTGCTTCCCGCCTTGTTCCTGGCCGGCTGTTCGCAGTCGAAGCCGGCCGAGGAACCTGTGCGCGCGGTCAAGCTGGTGACCGTCGGCACCAGCGACTTCGACGCCCAGCCCGAATTCTCGGCCGAGGTGCGGGCGCGTGTCGAATCGCGCTTGGGGTTTCGCGTGGCGGGCAAGATCATCAAGCGCCAGGCGGAACTGGGCCAGCACGTGCAGGCGGGGCAAGTGCTCGCGCAACTCGATCCGCAGGACTACAGGCTCGCAGCCGAAGCGGCGCGCGCCCAGTTGGCCGCGGCGCAGACCAACCGCGATCTCGCGGCGGCCGATCTCAAGCGCTATACCGAATTGCGGGCGCAGAACTTCATCAGCGGCGCCGAGCTCGAGCGCCGCGAGTCCACCTGGAAAGCCGCGCAGGCGCAGCTCGAGCAGGCGCAGGCGCAGCTTTCGTCTCAAGGTAACCAGGCGAGCTACACCACCTTGGTGGCCGACGTGGCCGGCGTCATCACCGCCATTGAAGCCGAGCCGGGCCAGGTGGTGCAGGCCGGCACGCCCGTCGTTCGCATCGCGCAGGACGGCGCCCGCGACGTGGTGTTTGCGGTGCCCGAAGACCGGGCCGCGCTGATCAAGCCCGGCTCGCCGGTCATGGTGCGCGGCTGGTCGGGCGGCAACGAGCTGCAGGGCCAGGTGCGTGAAGTGGCGGCCAGCGCCGACGCGGTGACGCGCACTTACTCGGTCAAGGTATCGATCGATGCGGCAACCTCGCCGGCGCTCGGCGCCACGGTCTATGCGCGTCCGCAGGCGTTGGCGCGTGCGGGCGGCGCGGTCATCAAGCTGCCGACCAGCGCGTTGCGCCAGGAGGGCAAGGGCACCGCGGTGTGGGTGCTGGACAAGGCAACGATGACGGTGCGCTCGCAGCCGGTGCAGGTTGCCACGGCCGACGGCAATGAGGCCGTGATCGGCGGCGGACTTGCTCCCGGCATGATGGTCGTCGCCGCGGGCGTGCATGTGCTTTCGCCGGGGCAGAAGGTCACCATCTACCAGTCGAAGGAGGCTGCAGCCGCGGCCGCCAACGCCAATACCAACGAATCGGCGAAGCCCGTCGAACCGGTTGCGGCCACGAAGAAGGAGATCGCTGCAGGTGCTTCCAAATGACGGAAGGCGCAGCAACCACCGACAAGCCCGCGGGCTTCAATCTCTCCAAATGGGCGCTGGACCACGCGCCGCTCACGCGCTACCTCATGGTGGTGCTGATGGTGCTGGGGGCCTTTGCCTACTTTGAGCTCGGACAGGACGAAGACCCGCCGTTCACCTTCCGCGCCATGGTGGTGCGCACCTACTGGCCCGGCGCCACGGCGCAGCAGGTGGCCGAGCAAGTCACCGACAAGCTCGAGCGCACGCTGCAGGAGGCACCCTACGCCGACAAGATCCGCAGCTACTCGAAGCCTGGCGAGTCGCAGATCATTTTCCAGATCAAGGATTCGTCCAAGGCCGCCGACGTGGCCAACGTCTGGTACACGGTGCGCAAGAAGATCGGCGACATGCGCAACACGCTGCCGCCGGGCGTGCAGGGCCCGTTCTTCAATGACGACTTCGGCGATGTGTATGGCGTGATCTACGCGCTGGAGAGCGAAGGCTTCAGCTACGCCGAGCTCAAGACCCTGGCCGACGAAGTGCGCCAGCAATTGCTGCGCGTGAAAGACGTTGCCAAAGTCGACCAGTTCGGCGTGCAAGACGAAAAGGTGTACGTCGAGATTTCGCAGAAGCGCGTGGCGCAGCTAGGACTCGACTTCAACGCCGTGCTCGCGCAGCTCGGTTCGCAAAACGCGGTGGAAAGCGCGGGCACGATCCAGTCGCCGCTCGACGTGGTGCAGGTGCGCGTGGCGGGGCAGTTCACCAGCGTGGAGCAACTGCGCGAAATGCCGATCCGCGGCAGCTCGGGCAACCAGCTGAAGCTCGGCGACATCGCCGAAATTCGCCGCGGTTATGTCGACCCGCCGGCCGTAAAGGTGCATCACCAGGGCAAGGAAGTCATTGCGCTGGGCGTCTCGATGACCAAGGGCGGCGACATCATCGCGCTGGGCGAGGCGTTGCGCGCCACCACCAAGCAGATCGACCAGCGCCTGCCGGCCGGCGTGAAGCTGGCGCAGGTGCAGGACCAGCCGGTGTCGGTGGCCAGCTCGGTCAATGAATTCGTCGGCGTGCTGATCGAGGCCGTGGCCATCGTGCTGGCCGTGAGCATCATCTCGCTCGGCCTGCACAAGGGCGGGCGCCTGGGCTGGTACATCGACATCCGCCCGGGGCTGGTGGTGGCCATCACCATTCCGCTGGTGCTGGCCGTCACGTTCCTGGCCATGAACTACTTCGGCATCGGGCTGCACAAGATATCGCTGGGGTCGCTGATCATTGCGCTGGGCCTCCTGGTGGACGACGCGATCATCGCGGTCGAGATGATGGTGCGGAAGATGGAAGAGGGCTACGACAAGGTGCGTGCCGCCACCTTTGCCTACGACGTCACCGCCAAGCCCATGCTCACCGGCACGCTCATCACCGCCGCGGGCTTCCTGCCCATCGGCATTGCCAAGTCGGTGACGGGTGAATACACCTTCGCCATCTTCGCGGTGACCGTCATTGCGCTGGTGCTGTCGTGGATCGTGTCGGTGTACTTCGTGCCTTACCTGGGCACGCTGCTGCTCAAGGTCAAGCCGCACGACCCGGATGCGCCGCCGCATGAGCTGTTCGACACCCGGTTCTACAACAGCTTTCGCCGCACGGTGAACTGGTGCGTGCAGCACCGCTGGCTGACCATCGGCGCCACGGTGCTGATCTTTGCGCTGGGCATCGTCGGCATGGGCAAGGTGCAGCAGCAGTTCTTCCCGGATTCGAGCCGGCCCGAGATCATGGTGGACATCTGGTTCCCGGAGGGCACCTCGTTCCCCGCGAACGAAGAGGTCGCCAAGCGCGTCGAGCAGCGCATCATGAAGGAAGAGGGCGTGAAGACGGTCAGCACCTGGATCGGCTCCGGCGTGCCGCGCTTCTACCTGCCGCTGGACCAGGTGTTTCCGCAGACCAACGTGTCGCAGCTCATTGTGCTGGCCAAGGACCTGAAGGTGCGCGAAAGCCTGCGCATCAAGCTGCCCGCGCTGCTGGCGGAGGAGTTTCCGGAAGTGCGCGGCCGCGTGAAGCTGCTGCCCAATGGGCCGCCGGTGCCGTATCCGGTGCAGTTCCGCGTGATCGGCACCGACCCCGCCCAGCTGCGCGCGCATGCCGACGAGGTGAAGGCCGTGCTGCGTGAGAACGCCAACATGCGCGGCGTGAACGACAACTGGAACGAGTCGGTCAAGGTGATTCGCCTTGAGGTCGACCAGGCCAAGGCGCGCGCGCTCGGCGTGACCAGCCAGGCAATTGCCCAGGCTTCCAAGACGATGTTCTCTGGCACCACGGTGGGCCAGTACCGCGAGAACGACCTGCTGATCGACATCGTGCTGCGCCAGTCGGCCGACGAGCGCGAGGCCATTTCGGACATCGGCAACGCCTATCTGCCTACGACGTCCGGGCGTTCGATTCCGCTCACGCAGATTGCCCGGCCGGTCTTCACCTGGGAGCCGGGCGTGATGTGGCGCGAGAACCGCGACTACGCCATTACGGTGCAGGGCGACGTGGTCGAAGGGCTGCAGGGCGCCACGGTCACCGAGCAGTTGCTCCCGCAACTGCGCAAGCTCGAAGCCGGCTGGCATGCAGCGGGCGAGGGCGCCTACCGCATCGAGGTGGCGGGCGCCGTGGAGGAAAGCAGCAAGGGCTCGGCTTCCATCGTGGCGGGCGTGCCGATCATGCTGTTCCTGGTGTTCACGCTGCTGATGCTGCAGCTGCACAGCTTCAGCCGCTCGCTGCTGGTGTTCATTACCGGTCCCATGGGCATCGCCGGCGTTGCCGGGGCGCTGCTGCTGCTGAACCGGCCGTTCGGCTTCGTCGCGCTGCTGGGTGTGATTGCGCTCATGGGCATGATCCAGCGCAACGCGGTGATCCTGATCGACCAGATCGAGAGCGACCGCGCGGCGGGCGTGCCCGCCTGGGACGCCATCGTCGAGTCGGCGGTGCGGCGCCTGCGCCCCATCGTGCTGACCGCGGCGGCGGCGGTGCTGGCGATGATTCCGCTCTCGCGAAGCGTGTTCTGGGGGCCGATGGCGGTTGCCATCATGGGCGGGCTGATCGTGGCCACCGTATTGACCCTGCTGGCGCTGCCGGCAATGTACGCCGCTGCATTCCGCGTCAAGCGGGAGCCGAAAGAGGGTCTGATTAGCGCTTAAAATACGCGGTTGACCGATTTCAGGCGGACGGTCTTTGGGCGGCGGGTATTCGATATCGACGATATCGAATGCCTGTGGCACCAAGGCCGTCCGCCTTTGCATTCACCTGAAAAATTTGGCAAGCGCGGGTGGCGAAATTGGTAGACGCACCAGGTTTAGGTCCTGACGTTCGCAAGAACGTGCCGGTTCGAGTCCGGCCCCGCGCACCAGCCACACCCCTCACAAGGAAGACACCATGACCGTGACCGTTGAAACTCTCGAGAAGCTCGAACGCAAGATCACGCTGACCCTGCCGGTCGGCACCATCCAGTCCGAAGTCGATTCGCGCCTCAAGAAGCTCGCGCGCACCGTCAAGATGGATGGCTTCCGTCCGGGCAAGGTGCCAATGAATGTCGTGGCCCAGCGCTACGGTTACTCGGTGCACTACGAAGTCATGAACGACAAGGTCGGTGAAGCCTTCTCGCAAGCCGCCAACGAGGCCAAGCTGCGCGTGGCCGGCCAGCCCCGCATCACCGAGAAGGAAGAGTCGCCCGAAGGCCAGCTCGCCTTCGACGCGGTGTTCGAGGTGTTCCCCGAAGTCAAGATCAAGGACCTGTCGGGCGCCGAAGTCGAGAAGCTCTCGGCCGAAGTGGGTGACGACGCCATCGACAAGACGCTCGACATCCTGCGCAAGCAGCGCCGCACCTTCGCGCAGCGCGCGCAAGACGCCGTCGCACAAGACAACGACCGCGTGACGGTCGACTTCGAAGGCAAGATCGACGGCGAGACCTTCCAGGGCGGCAAGGCCGAAGACTTCCAGTTCATCGTCGGCGAAGGCCAGATGCTGAAGGAATTCGAAGACGCCGTGCGCGGCATGAAGTCCGGCGACAGCCGCACCTTCCCGCTGTCGTTCCCGGCGGACTACCACGGCAAGGACGTGGCCGGCAAACAAGCCGACTTCATGGTCACCGTGAAGAAGATCGAGGCTTCGCACCTGCCTGAAGTCAACGAACAGCTCGCCAAGTCGCTCGGCATTGCCGAAGCCACGGTCGAAGGCCTGCGCGCCGACATCAAGAAGAACCTCGAGCGCGAAGTGAAATTCCGCCTGCTGGCCCGCAACAAGAACGCCGTGATGGACGCGCTGGTGGCCAACGCCGAGCTCGACCTGCCCAACGCCAGCGTGCAGTCCGAGGTGAACCGCATGATCGAAGGCGCCCGCGCCGAGCTCAAGCAGCGTGGCATCAAGGATGCCGACAAGGCGCCGATTCCCGAAGAAGTGTTCCGCCCGCAAGCCGAGCGCCGCGTGCGCCTGGGCCTGGTAGTGGCCGAACTGGTGCGTGCCAACAACCTGCAGGCCAAGCCCGAGCAGATCAAGGCCCACATCGACGAGCTGGCTGCCAGCTACGAAAAGCCGGCCGACGTCGTGCGCTGGTATTTCAGCGACAACAACCGCCTGGCCGAGGTCGAGGCAGTCGTCATCGAGAACAACGTGACTGAATTCGTGCTCAGCAAGGCCAAGGTCAACGAAAAGTCGGTTTCGTTCGACGAGTTGATGGCTCAGCAGCAAGGCTGAGCGCCGGCCTGCGCCGCCGCCCGCAACGCCAATGGGGCTTGTGCTTTACGGCACGAGCCCCATTTCACTCAGGCGTACAGTTAAATTCGAACAGCGAACGAACCCTTTTCCGGAGAGCAAATCAATGAGCGCACAGGATATTAAGGCCCTCGGCATGATCCCGATGGTCATCGAGCAGTCGGGTCGCGGCGAGCGGTCTTACGACATTTATTCGCGTCTCCTCAAGGAGCGCATCATTTTCCTGGTGGGCGAAGTGAACGACCAGACCGCCAATCTCGTGGTGGCGCAGCTGCTGTTCCTCGAGAGCGAGAATCCGGACAAGGACATTTCGTTCTATATCAATTCTCCGGGCGGCAGCGTGAGCGCCGGCATGGCCATTTACGACACCATGCAGTTCATCAAGCCCGACGTTTCCACGATGTGCATCGGCTTTGCGGCCAGCATGGGCGCCTTTTTGCTGGCGGCCGGCGAAAAGGGCAAGCGCTTCTCGCTGCCCAATTCGAAGATCATGATCCACCAGGTGCTCGGCGGCGCTCGCGGCCAGGCTACGGACATCGAAATTCATGCCCGCGACATCCTGCGCACCAAGGACCAGATGAACCGCATCCTGGCCGAGCGCACGGGCCAGCCGCTGGAAAAAGTCAAGTCGGACACCGAACGCGACTATTTCCTGACCGCCGACGAAGCCAAGGAATACGGCCTGGTCGACCAGGTCATTGCAAAGCGCAGCTGATCAACCAGCCCGCGCCGCGGCGCCGGTGGCGCCAAAAAGGCAAAGACGGCGTTTTCCCCACGGGAAACGCCGTTTTTGTTTAGTTATCATTGTCCTACCCCGTTAACGAGGCACCTGTCCATGGCCGAAAAAAAGGCTCTTCCAGCGAAAAAACGCTTTATTGCTCGTTCTGCGGCAAGAGCCAGCATGAGGTCAAAAAGCTGATCGCGGGCCCTTCGGTCTTCATTTGCGACGAGTGCATCGACCTTTGCAACGAAATCATCCGCGACGAGCTCCCGGCCGGTGAAGAGGCGCGCGAGGCGCGCAGCGACCTGCCCACGCCGCTGGAGATCAAGACCAACCTCGACAACTACGTGATCGGCCAAGAGCCGGCCAAGCGCATGCTGTCGGTGGCGGTCTACAACCACTACAAGCGCCTGCGCCACAAGGAAAAGGCCAAGGGCGAGGACGTCGAGCTCAGCAAGAGCAACATCCTGTTGATTGGCCCCACGGGCTCGGGCAAGACCCTGCTTGCGCAAACCCTGGCGCGCATGCTCGACGTGCCCTTTGTCATGGCCGACGCCACCACGCTCACGGAAGCGGGCTATGTGGGCGAAGACGTCGAGAACATCATCCAGAAGCTGCTGCAGAGCTGCAACTACGAGGTCGAGCGCGCCCAGCGCGGCATCGTCTACATCGACGAAATCGACAAGATCTCGCGCAAGTCTGACAACCCTTCGATCACGCGCGACGTGTCGGGCGAGGGCGTGCAGCAGGCGCTGCTGAAGCTCATCGAAGGCACCATGGCCAGCGTGCCGCCCCAGGGCGGACGCAAGCACCCGAACCAGGACTTCCTGCAGATCGACACGACCAACATCCTGTTCATCTGCGGCGGCGCGTTTGCCGGCCTCGAGAAGGTCATTGAAAACCGCACCGAGGCTTCGGGCATCGGCTTCGGCGCTTCGGTCAAGAGCAAGGCGCAGCGCAGCATCACCGAGGTGTTCCGCGAAGTCGAGCCCGAAGACCTGATCAAGTTCGGCCTGATTCCCGAGCTCGTCGGCCGTATGCCTGTGGTGGCGTCGCTTGCTGAGCTGAGCGAAGACGCCCTGGTGCAGATTCTGACGGAGCCCAAGAACGCGGTGGTCAAGCAGTTCACCAAGCTGCTGCAAATGGAAGGTGTCGACCTCGAGATCCGACCCGCGGCGCTGAAGGCCATTGCCCGCAAGGCGCTGGCGCGCAAGACCGGGGCACGGGGCTTGCGTTCGATCCTCGAACAGTCGCTCATCGACACCATGTTCGAGCTCCCGAATGCCACCAACGTCGACAAGGTTGTGGTCGAAGAATCCACAATTGATGAAAACAAGCCGCCGCTGCTCGTGTACCGAGAAGCGGCCAAGAAGGCTTGAGCGAGGCTTGAATGAACGCGGCGCCGGCTCTTTTCACCAAAGCTTCCGGCGCCTTCGACAAAGACCGGGTGCGCGGGCTTGAAATGCCCCAACACCCATCCATCTTTGCCTGATCAATCAAAGGATATTCATGTCCGGTCATACCCCCCTGCCTGCCGACGCGATCGACCTGCCGCTGCTGCCGCTGCGCGATGTCGTCGTGTTCCCCCACATGGTGATCCCGCTGTTCGTGGGGCGCCCCAAGAGCATCAAGGCGCTCGAGCTGGCCATGGAGGCCGAACGCCGCATCATGCTGGTGGCGCAGAAAGCCGCCGCCAAGGACGAGCCCTCGGTCGAGGACATGTTCGAGGTCGGCTGCGTCTCCACCATTTTGCAGATGCTCAAGCTGCCCGACGGCACCGTGAAGGTGCTGGTCGAGGGCCAGCAGCGTGCGCGCGTGAACCGCATCGACGACGGTGAAACCCACTTCACGGCCAACGTGACGCCCGTCGAGGCACCCGAGGGCGGCGAAAAGGGCACCGAGGTCGAGGCGCTGCGCCGTGCCGTGATGCAGCAGTTCGACCAGTACGTCAAGCTGAACAAGAAGATTCCGCCCGAGATCCTCACCTCGATCTCGAGCATCGACGATCCGGGCCGCCTGGCCGACACCATTGCGGCGCACCTGCCGCTCAAGCTTGACAACAAGCAGGCCGTGCTCGACCTGGACGACGTGAAGTCGCGCCTCGAAAACCTGTTCGGCCAGCTCGAACGCGAGGTCGACATCCTCAATGTCGACAAGAAGATCCGCGGGCGCGTGAAGCGCCAGATGGAAAAGAACCAGCGCGACTTCTACCTCAACGAGCAGGTCAAGGCGATCCAGAAGGAGCTCGGCGAAGGCGAAGAGGGCGCGGACATCGAGGAGATCGAGAAGAAGATCAAGCTCGCCAAGATGCCCAAGGACGCGCTGAAGAAGGCCGAGGGCGAGCTCAAGAAGCTCAAGCTCATGTCGCCCATGTCGGCCGAAGCGACCGTGGTGCGCAACTACATCGACGTACTGGTGGGCTTGCCGTGGAGCAAGAAGACCAAGATCAAGCACGACCTGGCCAATGCCGAGGCGGTGCTCAATGCCGACCACTACGGCCTCGAAAAGGTCAAGGACCGCATCCTTGAATATCTCGCGGTGCAGCAGCGTGTCGACAAGGTCAAGGCGCCCATCCTGTGCCTGGTGGGCCCTCCGGGTGTGGGCAAGACCTCGCTCGGGCAGTCGATCGCCAAGGCGACCGGCCGCAAGTACACCCGCATGGCGCTCGGCGGCATGCGCGACGAAGCCGAGATTCGCGGCCACCGCCGCACCTACATCGGCGCGCTGCCGGGCAAGGTGCTGCAGGGGCTGAGCAAGATCGGCACGCGCAACCCGCTGTTCCTGCTCGACGAGATCGACAAGCTGGGGACCGACTTCCGCGGCGACCCGTCGAGCGCATTGCTCGAAGTGCTCGACCCGGAACAGAACCACACCTTCGGCGACCACTACGTCGAGGTCGACTTCGACCTTTCCGACGTGATGTTCGTGGCTACGTCGAACTCGATGAACATCCCGCCGGCGCTGCTCGACCGGATGGAAGTCATTCGCCTCTCGGGCTACACCGAGGACGAGAAGACCAACATCGCGATCAAGTACCTGCTGCCCAAGCAGATGAAGAACAACGGCGTGAAGGAAGACGAGCTGCTCGTCACCGAAGAGGCCGTGCGCGACATCGTGCGCTACTACACGCGTGAAGCCGGTGTGCGTTCGCTGGAGCGCGAGCTCTCCAAGATCTGCCGCAAGGTGGTGAAGGGCCTCCTGCTCAAGCAGCTCACGCCCAAGGTCACGGTCGACGGTGCCAACCTCAACGACTTCCTCGGTGTGCGCAAGTACAGCTTCGGCCTGGCCGAGAAGCAGAACCAGGTCGGGCAGGTGGTCGGCCTCGCGTGGACCGAAGTCGGCGGCGACCTGCTCACCATCGAAGCCGTCACCATGCCCGGCAAGGGCGTGATCAGCCGCACGGGTTCGCTCGGCGACGTGATGAAGGAATCGGTCGAGGCCGCGCGCACCGTGGTGCGCAGCCGCTCGCGCCGCCTGGGCATCAAGGACGAGATCTTCGAGAAGCGCGACATCCACATCCACGTGCCCGACGGCGCAACGCCCAAGGACGGGCCGAGTGCGGGTGCCGCCATGACGACGGCCTTCGTCTCGGCGCTCACGGGCATTCCCGTGCGTGCGGACGTTGCCATGACCGGCGAGATCACGCTGCGAGGCGAGGTTACGGCCATCGGCGGGTTGAAGGAAAAGCTGCTGGCGGCATTGCGCGGCGGCATCAAGACCGTGCTCATTCCCGAAGAGAACGCGAAAGACCTGCAGGACATTCCCGAGAACGTGAAGAACGGCCTCGAGATCGTGCCTGTGAAGTGGATCGACAAGGTCCTGGAAATCGCGCTCGAGAAAATGCCGGAGCCGCTGTCCGACGAAGAAGTTGCGGCTTCCGCCGCTGCGGTGGCCGAGTTGGCCAAGCAGCGCGAAGCCCGGGCTTCAGAAGGTTCTGTCAAACATTGATCGGCAAAACTTGCCGGGCCCCGAAAAAGTGTTCTATAATTCGAGGCTCGAAACGCGGGAATAGCTCAGTTGGTAGAGCGCAACCTTGCCAAGGTTGAGGTCGAGAGTTCGAGACTCTTTTCCCGCTCCAGTTTTTGAAAAAGGGAAGCAATGCTTCCCTTTTTTTCGCGAGTTCGATTTCGTTTTTCAGCGTGGCGCGATAGCAAAGCGGTTATGCAACGGATTGCAAATCCGTCTAGCCCGGTTCGACTCCGGGTCGCGCCTCCACCTCTCTCTGATCAAGTTCGATCCACCCTCCACTGAAAATGAGCCCCGCCAACCTGCGTTGCCGGGGCTCGTTTTGTTTGGGTTATCGTCGATGTTCAACCCGAGGCCCGGATGGTGAAATTGGTAGACACATCGGACTTAAAATCCGCCGCTTCCTTAATCGGGGCATACGGGTTCGACCCCCGTTCCGGGCACCACATCTAGACAAGGGAGCACACAATGCCTCGTTACAACGCTCCATTTGAAATTCATGTGCACGGCGACGTGCCGCTGCGGTCCGACGTCAGCTTCGACCAGATCCAGGAAGCTCTCAAGCCGCTGTGGGCCTATGCGGGCGCCAAGTCGCTGGCAGACGGTGCCACCAGCACCTACGAGGAAGAACCCGGCATTCGTTTCGAGCAGAAGGACCACATGCTCCAGATGTGCTGGACGGTGCCGGGCGACGAAGACTTTCGCCAGGCGCTCGACGAAATGTGCATGGCGCTGAACGAGCTCTCGGAGCGCGGCGCGGCCATCGAGGTCACGTTCTACGACACCGACTTCGACGAAGAAGAGGGCGACCCCGAGGAAGAGTCTCGCGACGATTTCCTGATGCTGTTCGTCGGCCCCAATCCGGCCGCGATCATGCAGGTGCAGCGCGACCTGCTGGTCGAAGACGTCGTCAACCTCATGGAGCGCCACTTCGACGGCGCCGAGCTGGGCGGCGTGGTTTCCGAAATCGACCGTCTCTTCAGCGACCGCTTCGATGCGCTCGTGAACTCGCTCGAAATCGGCAAGCGCCCGCGCGGCACCGGCGGCAGTGGCAGCGGTGGCGGGCATGGCGGCGGCCGCCGTCCGCGCCACCTGCACTGACTGACTCCGCGAAACGCCCGGCGCCCTGATCGACAACGCCTCATGGCGCTGTTTCCGTCCTCAGCCCTGAACCCCGGCGTGCGCAAGCGCGAGGTGTTCGGCTGGGCGATGTACGACTTTGCGAACTCGGGCTACACCACGGTCGTCATCACGGCCGTGTTCGCCGCTTACTTCGTGGGTGGCATCGCCAAGGGCGCGCCTTGGGCGGCCTTCGCATGGACCGCGGCGCTCAGCATCTCCTATGCCATCGTCATGCTCTCGATGCCTGCCATCGGTGCCTGGGCCGACCGGCGAGCAGCCAAGAAGCGCGTGCTTGCCGTGGCAACGCTGGGCTGCGTGGTTGCGACCGCAGCGCTCGCGCTCACGCCGGGGTTTTCGGGCACCCAAGGCGTTGCCATTGCCATGGCGCTGGTGATCGTCTCGAACACCTTCTATTCGTACGGCGAGTCGCTGACCGGCGCCTTCCTGCCTGAACTCGCGACGGCCGAGGGAATGGGGAAGGTCAGCGGATGGGGCTGGGGCTTCGGCTATATCGGCGGAATGCTCGCGCTCGGCCTGTGCCTGGCCTATGTGCTTTCGGCCCAAGCCAAAGGCCTGCCGGCGTCGCATTTCGTTCCGGTCACCATGCTGATCACGGCGGCCATCTACGGCGCGGCAGCCTCGGCCACGTTTGCATTGCTGCCGGAGCGCGCGCAGCCCCAGGCGGCGACCAGGGCAGTTGGCACGTGGCAGCAACTGCGCGCAACCTTTCGCGAGGCTCGCGCGTACCGCGACTTCATGCAGTTGCTGATCTGCACGGTCTTCTACCAAGGCGGCGTGGCGGTGGCCATCACGCTGGCCGCCATCTACGCAGAGCAGGTCATCGGCTTTGTTGCGAGCGAGACCATGGTGCTGATCTTCGTACTCAACCTGGCGGCCGCGCTGGGCGCCTTCAGCTTGCAGGACCGCGTGGGCCACAAGATCTCGCTGGCCGCCACGCTGGTGGCGTGGATTGCCGTGTGCGTGATAGCGGCCATGGCTACCACCAAGGGCGCCTTCTGGTGGGCTGCAGCCATCGCGGGTCTCGCCATGGGCTCGAGCCAGTCGGCCGGACGCGCAATGACCGGCTACCTCGCGCCGCCGCAGCAGCTTGCCGAGTTCTTCGGGCTCTGGACCTTTGCCACGCGGCTGGCGAGCATCATCGGTCCGCTCATGTTCGGCGCCATTACTTGGGCCGCGGGCGGCAACCAGCGCATTGCCATTCTCTCGACCGCGGTGTTGTTCGTGGCGGGCTTGCTGCTGTTGCTGCCCATCGACATGGCGCGTGGCCGCACAGCCGCTCTGCGCAGCCGGTAGAGCCCGCGGGTCAGGGCATCTGCTGTTGCTGTAGCGACTTGGGCACCCGGTAGCGCTCGCCGTCGTAGCGCAGCGTCACGTTGCTGAATCGCGCGGGCAGGGCCTTCTCGGTGCAGCCCTGGTCTTCCTGCATTTGTGCGTGGCTCTGAACCAGCGTGCGCGAGAGTTGCAGGTCGGCGTAGCCGTTGCTTGCAGACTTGCCCACCGAAAGCATGGTGCGCAGTTTCTCGAAGCGGCCGGTGCAGGTGCTGTCCCATTCGCCGCTGTCGTGGTCGAGCTCGACCTCCTGCAGCACCTGCCGCAGCTTGCTGCCGTGGTGCACGTAGAGGCGAATGGTTTCGCTCGCGGCCGAGCTGCCGGGCGCGGTGCTCCTGTAGCGCACGCGCAGGCCGAATGCGCGCGTGTCGGAAGACAGCACATAGCGCGAGGTGTCGATTCGAATGTCCTGAATGGCGGTCGCGCTGTCTTCGTCGAGCGCCTCGGGCTGGAAGATGCGGCCGATGACCGTGTCGCGCTCGGTATTGCCGTTGTCCGGGCGCTGGATGAGCAGCAGTTCCAGGTCGAACACCTTGGCGCCCGTGCTGCTGGTCTCGCGCGGCACTGGCAGCACCACGATGCTGCGCCCCGGAAACGCCGGCCAAGGCTTGCACGCGGCCAGCCGCTCGTCGAGCGCTCGATTCGGATACAGCTTGGCATGCATGCGCTCGGCCAGGCCGCTCTCGCAGGCTGCATGGCTCAGGCCGGCGGCCGAGAGGCACAGCAGGAGCAGGGTGCGGCGTAGAAACAGGCGCATGCCGAACGCTTCAGACGGAGTTCGCGGCAGGTGCTGCGGCACTTTGTTGTCGGGGCTTTTGCAGCCAGTGCGCGACGGCCGCTTCGAGCACGGCCAGGTCGCCGCTGCCCTGCAAGACCAGTCCGCCCTCGCCGCTATCCGCAAGCCCGCCGAGCGACGCCAGTACGCGCCGCGTCTGCTGAGCAACCGGTGCGCCGGTGTCGATGAAGCGCAGCGCAGGCGGTGCATGGCGCTGCAGCTCACTCTTCACGAGGGGGTAATGCGTGCAGCCGAGCACCACGGTGTCGACCTCGCCGGAGGCGTGGCCGAAAGGCCCGGCCTCGGTCATGTAGCGTTCACACAGTGCGGCAATGGCCGCGGTGTCGAAGCCTTCGATGGCCTTCACGAGCCCGTCGCAAGGCACGGCCCGCACGGTCGCCGATCCTGCGAAAGACTCCCGCAGCGCCGCGTACTTGGCACTCGCCAGCGTTCCCCGCGTGGCCATTACCGAGATGTGCCCGGTGCGGCTCGTTGCCACGGCGGGTTTGAGCGCGGGCTCCAGGCCCACGATGGGCAGTGCCGGATGCTCGGCGCGCAGCAGGTGAATCGCCGCCGTGGTGGCGGTGTTGCACGCCACCACGAGGGCCTTGATGGCGTGCTCGGCGATCAGTTGTTCCGTCACCTTGCGCGAACGCTCGATCACATAGGCGTCGCCGCGCTCGCCGTACGGCGCATAGGCCGTGTCGGCGAAATACACGAAGCGTTCGTACGGCAACTCGGCGCGCAGCGCGGCGAGCACGCTGAGCCCGCCGACACCGCTGTCGAAGACGCCAATCAGGCTCAAGCTTCTTCCATCATGATGGTCTTGAATTCGCCGCTGGCAATGCGCTTCTGCCACTCGGCCGGGCCGGTGATGTGCGCGCTGGTGCCGCCCGCGTCGACCGCCACCGTCACGGGCATGTCGACCACGTCGAATTCATAGATGGCTTCCATGCCCAGGTCTTCGAAGCCCACCACCTTGGCGGTCTTGATGGCCTTGCTCACCAGGTAGGCGGCGCCGCCCACGGCCATGAGGTAGGCGCTCTTGTGCTTCTTGATGGCTTCGATGGCAACCGGGCCGCGCTCCGCCTTGCCGATCATCGCGATCAGGCCGGTCTTGGCCAGCATCATCTCGGTGAAGCCGTCCATGCGCGTGGCCGTGGTCGGACCCGCGGGGCCCACGGCTTCGCCCTTCACCGGATCGACCGGGCCGACGTAGTAGATGACGCGGTTGGTGAAGTCCACCGGCAGCTTCTCGCCCTTGGCCAGCATGTCCTGGATGCGCTTGTGCGCGGCGTCGCGGCCGGTGAGCATCTTGCCGTTGAGCAGCAGCGTGTCGCCCGGCTTCCAGCTTGCCACTTCGGCGGGCGTGAGCTTGTCGAGGTCGACGCGCTTGCTCTTCTTTTCGTCGGGTGCCCAGTTCACATCGGGCCAGAGGTCGAGCGAAGGCGGGTCGAGGTACACCGCGCCGCTGCCGTCCATCACGAAGTGCGCATGGCGGGTCGCCGCGCAGTTGGGAATCATCGCCACGGGCTTGCTGGCCGCGTGCGTCGGGTACATCTTGATCTTGATGTCGAGCACGGTGGCCAGGCCGCCCAGGCCCTGCGCGCCGATGCCCAGGGCGTTGACCTTCTCGTACAGCTCGATGCGCAGCGCCTCGACCTTGCTGAGTTCGGCGCCCGAGGCCTTCTTGGCCTGCAGCTCGTGCATGTCGAGGTCGTCCATCAGGCTTTCCTTGGCCATGAGCGCGGCTTTCTCGGCCGTGCCGCCAATGCCGATGCCCAGCATGCCGGGCGGGCACCAGCCGGCGCCCATGGTGGGCACCGTCTTCAGCACCCAGTCGACCACGCTGTCGCCGGGGTTCAGCATGACCAGCTTGCTCTTGTTCTCGCTGCCGCCGCCCTTGGCCGCCACCGTCACTTCGACGGTGTTGCCCGGAACGATCTCGGTGAAGATCACCGCGGGCGTGTTGTCCTTGGTGTTCTTGCGGTCGAACTGCGGATCGGCCACGACCGAGGCGCGCAGCGTGTTGTCGGGGTGGTTGTAGCCGCGGCGCACGCCTTCGTTGACGGCGTCTTCCAGGCTGCCGGTGAAACCGCCCCAGCGAACGTCCATGCCCACCTTGAGGAACACGTTGACGATGCCGGTGTCCTGGCAGATCGGGCGGTGCCCGGTCGCGCTCATCTTGCTGTTGGTCAGGATCTGCGCAATGGCGTCCTTGGCGGCGGGGCTCTGCTCGCGCTCGTAGGCCTTGGCCAGGTGGGCGATGTAGTCGGCGGGGTGGTAGTAGCTGATGTACTGCAGCGCGGCGCTGATCGATTCGATCAGGTCGGCCTGCTGGATCGTGGTCGTCATGGTGGGGGGTGTTCTTTGGAGTGTGGAAACGCCCCCCGATTATCTCAGCCGCCGCGTTCTACCTGGCGGCGGCCCGGGCTTCCTCGATCCAGCCGTCGAATAGCGGCCGGTGCGCCCGGATCCAGCCGTCGGTATGGCGCTCCAGGTCTTGCTGCGTATTGGCACCCTGGCTCATGCGCAGGTTCTGGGCGTTGATGTCGCCAATCGGCAGTTTCATCACCTCGAACAGCCTGCCGGCGGCCGGATTCTTCTCGACGAAAGCCCTGTTGGCGACGATCTGTTCCTTGTTAGCCTGGAACCCGTAGTTCTTGCCGTTGGGAAGCTGCGTGTCCGCACCGCCGCCCTGGGCGGACGAGAACGGCACCTGCAGCCACACCACGTCCGCACCGGGGCGCAGCACGGCGCTAACCCAGTAGGGCGTCCAGGTGTAGTACAGCACCGGCTTGTCCTGCTTGAAGCGGGCAATGGTGTCGGCCATCAGTGCGGCGTAGCTGCCCTGCTTGTGGGTGACGGTGTCGCGCAGCTGGTAGGCAGTAAGGTGGTTCTCGATGGCCAGCTCGCACCCCCAGCCGGGGTTGCAGCCCGTCAGGTCGGCCTTGCCGTCGCCGTCCGCGTCGAAGAGCCTGGCGATCGCCGGGTCCTTCAACTGCGCGATGTTGGTGATGTTGTATTGCTCGGCCGTCTTGCGGTCGATCAGGTAGCCCTGCACCGCGCCGTCGGAGTACACGCCGGTGCGCGAGAGCTTCGCGTCGCCGCCGCTGTTCTTGTAGAAGTCCGCGTGCAGCAGGCTCCAGTGGTTGGCCATGAACGTGGCGTCTCCGTTGGCAATGGCCAGGTGCTCGGTGGCGGGCTCGAGGTCCTTCATGGGTTCCACCGTGTAGCCGAGCTTTTCGAGTGCGCGCATCACGAGCAGCGTCTGGAAAGCCTCTTCGGCGAGCGAACTCTTGAGCGGCTGCACGGTGACGCCTTTTCCGGGCAGGTCGTTGGCGGCCTGTGCGGTTGCACCCATGGCGATGAAGCCGAGCGCGAGCAGGCCGCGGGCGATGAGAAGACGGGTTTTCTTCATGCGTTGATTTCCTCCATGGCCTGTCATTGCGTGGAAAGCGCGGGAACGGGCGCGCCCGCGTCGCGCGAAGGCGTGCCCACCAGGCGCTGCAGTACGCGCAGCGCAAGACCGGCAGGACCCGTGTGCCACCAGCGCCGCCCCGCGCTGCGGCGCGACTTGCCCATTGCCTGCGTCAGGCGGTCGAGCGAAATCGCCAGCAGCACAATGCCCAGGCCGCCGACGGTCGCCAGGCCCATGTCGAGCCGGCCGATGCCGCGCAGCACCATCTGGCCGAGGCCGCCCACCGCGATCATCGAAGCGATCACCACCATCGACAGCGACAGCATCAGCGCCTGGTTGATGCCCGCCATGATCGACGGCATGGCCAGCGGCAGCTGCACCTTCACCAGCATCTGCCAGGGCGAGGCGCCGTAGGCCCGCGCAGCCTCGATCAGGTCTGGCCGCACCTGGCGCAGGCCCAGGTTGGTCAGGCGCACCAACGGTGCCAGCGCGAAGATGATCGTCACGATCACGCCCGGCACATTGCCGATGCCGAACAGCATCACGACAGGCACGAGGTACACGAAGGCCGGCGTGGTCTGCATCGCGTCGAGCACGGGCCGCATGATCCGCTGGGCGCGGTCGCTGCTGGCCAGCAGCACCCCGAGCGGCAGCCCGATGATCATGCAGAAGACCAGCGAGGTCAGCACCAGCGACAGCGTGACCATCGCCTCGGGCCAGATGCCCAGCATGGCCACGAGCAGCAGCGCCGCCGTGGTGCCGATGGCGAGCGCGCGGCCCGCAAACTGCCAGGCGAAAAGGCCGATGAGCGCGATCATCGCGAGCGTCGGCAGGCCGGTCAGCAGGCTCTGCACCCAGTTCAGCGTGCTGTCGATGGGCAGGCGCACCGTCTGGAAAAAGGGGCGGAAATGCGCGACCACCCAGCCCAGGCCCTGATTGATCCAGGATTCGACGGGCAGGGAGCCGTCCCAGAGCCGGTGCAGTTGAAAACCGCTGGTGGCGCTGTCGGCTTGGCCGGCGAGCTGATGGGCCGCGTTCACCGGCGCATCGAGCCAGGCGCTCGCGGCCGAGGCGTCGGGCGCGGCCGAGAGCGCCTCCCACGGATCGACGAAAGCCGCGGGCTCCGGGGCCGTGTTCAACGCGGCGCCGAGGCCCGGCGCGTTCAGGTCGGAAGAAGGCAATGTGGTGTCGTTCATCGTTCGGTTGTCCTTCGTGAATTCAGTGCGGCTCGGCGGCGAGCGCGGGCGCTGCATGCGGCGAGACCGGCTCGATCGGCGGCGTGTCGCGGTCCAGGAACTTGAGCAGCGTCGTCTTGCTGATCGCGCCGCAGAAGCGGCCGTCGCCCGCCACCACCGGCAGCGCGCACGGCGCCTGCGCAAGCTGGCCGATCAGGCCGGCCACCGGCGCCTCGGCGTCGATGCGCGGCAGGTCGGCCAGGAAGGCGTGCTGCAGCCCGAGCGGACCCGAATGCCCGTCGAGCGCGCCGCGCAGCGTGTCGGCCGACACCACGCCGAGGAAGCGCTTGTTCGGGCTGGTCACGTAGGCGAAGTCGCGGTCCTGGTCTTCCAGCAGCTTGAGCGCCGCGCGCGCACCGCGCTCGGGGTGCTCGCACACCACGGTGAGCGACTTGCGCGCGATGTCCGCCGCCTTGAAGACGGCCGCCGCGTCCACGCCCCGCACAAAGCTGCGCACGTAGTCGTCGGCGGGGCTGCGCAGGATCTCGTCGGGCGTGCCGATCTGGATCACCTGGCCGTCTTTCATGATCGCGATGCGGTCGCCGATGCGCATGGCTTCGTCCAGGTCGTGCGAGATGAAGACGATGGTGCGGCGCTGCTCCTGCTGCAGGCGCAGCAGCTCCGACTGCATCTCGGTGCGGATGATCGGGTCGAGCGCGGAGAAGGCCTCGTCCATCAACAGGATCGACGGGTCCGAAGCCAGCGCGCGCGCCAGGCCCACGCGCTGCTGCATGCCGCCGGAGAGCTCATCGGGGTAGCTGTCGCCCCAGCCCGCAAGGCCCACCTGCGCGAGCGCCTTGTCGGCTTGCGCAAGGCGCTCCTTCTTGCTCGTGCCCGAGAGTTCCAGGCCGAACGCGGTGTTCTCGCGCACCGTCATGTGCGGCATCAGCGCAAACGACTGGAACACCATGCTGATGTCCTTGCGGCGCAGAGCGCGCAGTTGGGTGTCGGAGTGCTCGTTGATGTCGGCGCCGTCGATCACGATGCGCCCGGCGGTCGGCTCGATCAGCCGGTTCAAGAGGCGCACCAGCGTCGACTTGCCTGATCCCGAGAGACCCATGATCACGAAGATCTCGCCGGCCTGGATCTCGAAGGTGGCATCGAACACGCCGATCGACTGGCCCGTCTGCGCAAGGATTTCCTTCTTCGAAAAACCTTGCCGGACCAGTTCGAGTGCCTGCTCGGGTGAATCGCCGAACACCTTGAAGACATGGTCGATGAGAATTCCTTTGGCCATACGCCGGGGGCTCCTTGTGTGATGTTTGGACACAGCACCGCCCCTGAAGCAGGAGGCGGCAACGGTCACGCCATCAGCCGAGGGGAGGCTGAACACAGAGCGCGAGAAAACGCGTGCAATGGCCCGGCGAACCTCTGGGGCTGCCGACAGGCACTGAAGACGACGTGGCGACGAAACCAGTGCCCGCCGAATGTTGGCGTGGCAGTGGGGCCGGAAACAATCCGGCCGGTTTTGCCGGGCAGGGCCCGGCGGGAGAACCTTGCACCGCGACGGGATTCGGAGATCCGCGAGTAGTGCAGGGCCGATCAACATGACTTGTTGGTCGTCTGGAGCCCAAGATCATAACTTTTTGACATGACGCGAGTCAACCCAACGGGCGTAACGTGATGTTGGCGGCGGGCGGAATGGCCCCGCCAAATGCGAGCCATTCTTATTGGCAGATACTGGAGCCCGCGCCCGATCAGGCGGCGCGACCATCCAAGATTGCGGAGCTTTTTTCACCATGACGACTTCCCCCAAGACCCGTGCCGAGCGCGACACCTTCGGACCGATCGACGTGCCGGCCGACAAGCTGTGGGGCGCTCAAACGCAGCGCTCGCTGCAGAACTTCGACATTTCCGGCGAGCAGCAGCCGCGCGAGATCATCAAGGCGCTGGCGCAGGTCAAACGCGCGTCGGCCGTGGTCAACCACGCGCTGGGCCTGCAGGACGAAAAGAAAACCAAGGCCATCGTTGCCGCAGCCGATGAAGTCATCGCCGGCAAGCACCCCGGTGAGTTTCCTCTCGTGGTATGGCAGACCGGCTCGGGCACGCAGACCAACATGAACGTGAACGAGGTGCTGGCCAACCGGGCGAGCGAATTGCTCGGCGGCGAGCGCGGGGAAGGGCGCCTCGTGCACCCGAACGACGACGTGAACCGCAGCCAATCGAGCAACGACGTGTTTCCCACCGCGATGCACGTGGCCGCCGTGGAGGCCATCACGCACAAGCTGCTGCCGGCCATTGCCAAGCTGCGCGGCACGCTCGAGCAAAAGTCGAAGGACTTTGCAGACATCGTGAAGATCGGCCGCACCCACCTGCAAGACGCCACCCCGCTCACGCTGGGCCAGGAGTTCTCGGGCTACGTGGCGCAGCTGGCGCACGGCGAAGCGCATGTGCGCGCCGCGTTGCCGCACCTGTGCGAACTGGCGCTCGGCGGTACGGCCGTGGGCACCGGGCTCAATGCGCCCAAGGGCTATGCGGAGCAGGTGGCGGCCGAACTCGCAAAGCTCACGGGCCTGCCTTTCGTGACGGCGCCGAACAAGTTCGAAGCGATGGCCAGCGTCGACGCGCTGGTGCATGCGCACGGCGCGCTGAAGACGCTCGCAGCCAGCATGAACAAGATTGCCAACGACGTGCGCTGGCTCGCTAGCGGGCCGCGCAGCGGCATCGGCGAACTCAGCATTCCCGAGAACGAGCCCGGCTCGTCGATCATGCCGGGCAAGGTCAACCCGACCCAGAGCGAGGCCGTCACGATGCTCGCGGCGCAGGTGTTCGGCAACGACGTCGCCATCAACATCGGCGGCGCTTCAGGCAACTTCGAACTCAATGTGTTCCGCCCGATGGTGGCGCACAACTTCCTGCAGAGCGTGCGCCTCCTGGCCGACGGCATGGTGAGCTTCAACGACCACTGCGCGGTGGGCATCGAGCCGAACCGCGAGCGCATCACCGAGCTGGTGCAGCGCTCGCTGATGCTGGTGACGGCGCTCAACACGCACATCGGCTACGACAAGTCGGCCTACATCGCGAAGAAGGCGCACAAGGAAGGCACGAGCCTGCGCGAGGCGGCGATTGCCTCGGGGCACCTCACGGCCGAGCAATTCGACCAGTGGGTGGTGCCTGAAAACATGACCGGCCGGTAAGACCGTCTCGCCCATGAAAAAAGGACCCGCGGGTCCTTTTTGTTTGCCGGTCGATCAGTGGTCGATCAATAGCCGATGGTGTAGCGCTGGCGCGAGTGCGCTGGCTTCTCGAGCTCGTCGATGAACGCGATCGCGTAGTCTTCGAAAGTGATCCAGCTGCGGCCCTCGGCGCTCACGAGCAGGTCGTCCTTGCCAATGCGGAACTTGCCGGTGCGCTCGCCTTCGACGAACTCGGCCGAGGGCGAAAGAAAGGTCCAGTCGAGTTCCTTCTCGTTGCGCAGCGCGTCGAGGAACACACCGCCTGCCGTTGCTTCGGCGCGGTAGGCATCGGGGAAGTTCGGCGTGTCGATCACCTTCAGGCCCGGTGCCGCGAACAGGCTGCCCGCGCCGCCGACCACCAGCAGCCGCTTCACGCCCGCGTGCTTCACCGGCTCGATGACGGCCGCTGGCGGCACTGTGGAGAAGTGCGCGGCGCTGAACACCGCGTCGTGGCCGGCCACCGCCTTTTCGAGTGCGGCACCGTCGAGCACGTCGAGGTCCACCGCCTTCACGTTGGCGCGGCCGGAGAGCTTGTCGCTGGCCTTGCGTGCAATGGCCGTTACGGTGTGGCCGCGGCGCAGGGCCTCTTCGAGAAGGCGGCCGCCGGCGCGACCGGTGGCGCCGATGATGGCAATGTGGCTCATGAATGCTCCAGAAAAGTTGATTCGATGAAACGCATCTTAGGTTTCTGGTTTCGAAAGAAATACCTCGATTTACGCGTTTCTTTATTCCTAAAATCGTTCGAATGGATCGTTTGAACGCAATGCGGGTCTTCGTGACCGTGGTGGATTCGGGCAGCCTCTCGGCCGCAGCCGACAAGCTCGACCTTTCCCGGCCGGTGGTCACGCGCTATGTGGCCGAGCTGGAGCAATGGACCGGCGCGCGCCTCTTGCACCGCACCACGCGCCGGCTGAGCCTTACCGCGGCGGGCGAAGAACTGCTGCCGCGTTGCCGCCAGGTGCTCGAGCTCGCGGGCGACATGCAGGCCGCGGTGCGGCACCCGGCCGAGGCGCCGCGCGGGCAGTTGCGCATCACGGCCAGCACCTCGTTTGCGCAGGCCCAGCTGGCCGACGCCGTGGCCGACTATGTGCGGCTCTATCCCGGCGTGGCGGTCGACCTGGTGCTGCTCGACCGGGCAGTGAACCTGGTGGACGAGCGCATCGATCTCGCGATTCGGGTGGCGGTGGAGATCGACCCCAACCTGATCGCGCGCAGGCTGACCGATTGCCGTTCGGTGGTATGCGCTTCGCCCGGGTATCTGAAGGAGCACGGCGAGCCGCTGCGCGTGGAAGAACTGGCCCAGCGCAACTGCCTCACGCACTCTTACTTCGGACGCAGCCTCTGGAACTTCACGCGCAAGGACGACGGCACGCCCGTCTCGGTGGCTGTGGGCGGCAACGTGTCGACCAACGATGCCGCGAGCCTGATGCAGCTTGCGCGGTCCGGGGCCGGCATCACGATGCTGCCGACCTACCTGACCTCATGCCTTTTGAAGTCGGGCGAACTGGTGCGGCTGTTTCCGGAATTCGAGCCGCAGGTGGTGGGCATGTATGCGGTGTACGCCTCTCGCAAGCACATGCCGGCCACGCTGCGCACGATGCTCGACTTTCTGGCCGCGCGTTTCACCGAGGTTCCGGCCTGGGACTTGCCCCGCGCCGGCTGAGCCCCCTGAGCCGGATCGGCTCGTGTCAGTGCCCGTTGCCGCGCGGCGCGTTCGACGCCATGAGCTTGTCGGTGTAGGCAATGGCCATGGCCGAGAACAGAAAGGCGATGTGAATCACCGTCTGCGCAATCAACACGCGATCGGTGTAGTTGTCGGCGTTGATGAAGGTCTTCAGCAGGTGGATCGAGCTGATGCCGATGATGGCTGTGGCCAGCTTGACCTTGAGCACCGAGGCGTTCACGTGGCTCAGCCACTCGGGCTGGTCGCGGTGGCCTTCCAGGTCCATGCGGCTCACAAAGGTTTCGTAGCCTCCCACAATCACCATGATGAGCAGGTTGGAGATCATCACCACGTCGATCAGCGCCAGCACCACCAGCATGATCACCGTTTCGTTGAGCGTGCCCACCGGTGCGGTGGTCTTGTAGCCGATGCTGGTGATCAGCGCCTGCAGCGCGTCCTTGTTGCCGAAGGCGGCTTCGACAAGGTGCAGCAGTTCGACGAGGAAGTGCACCACGTACACCGCCTGCGCCACGATCAGGCCCAGGTACAGCGGCAGCTGGAGCCAGCGGCTGGCAAAAATCAGCTTGGGCAGCGGCCGAAGCGGCGAGCCGCGGGCTGGTACGGGCGGGTTCCGGGTATCGAAAGGGTCGGGAGCGGACATCGGGAGGAAGGTTGGGAACGACTGGCGATTCTAGGGGTGCCCTCGTGTCGGACCCGTGATAACCCTGCGAACTAATATCGGACCGTCAGTGACCCGTAAGTGGGTCCGCCGACATTACGGCCGCACCTACCCAGGAGACAAGAGAATGAGCAGCAGCGCATCGAAGAACATCGAATCCGTTCTGGTCGAGAACCGCGTGTTCCCGCCCGACACCCGTGCCACCCAAGGTGCCCGCATTGCCGGCATGGCCGCCTACGAGGCGCTGTGCAAGGAGGCCGAGCAGGACTTTGAAGGCTTCTGGACCCGCCAGGCGCAAGCCAACCTCAACTGGACCAAGCCGTTCACCCGCACGCTCGACGAGTCGAAGGCGCCGTTCTACGAATGGTTCGGCGATGGCGAGCTCAATGCCAGTGCCAATTGCCTCGACAAGCACATGGGCACGCCGGTCGAGAACAAGACGGCCATCGTCTTCGAGGCCGACGACGGCACCGTCACCAACGTCACCTACAAGGAACTGCTCGGCCGCGTGAGCCAGTTTGCCAATGCGCTCAAGGCCGCCGGCATCCAGAAGGGCGACCGCGTCATCATCTACATGCCGATGACGGTCGAAGGCGTGATCGCCATGCAGGCCTGCGCGCGCATCGGCGCCACGCACAGCGTGGTGTTCGGCGGCTTCTCGGCCAAGGCGCTGCAGGAGCGAATCATCGACGCCGGCGCCGTGGCTGTCATTACCGCCAACTACCAGCTGCGCGGCGGCAAGGAACTGCCGCTCAAGGCCATCGTCGACGACGGCATTGCAATGGGCGGCTGCGAGTCGATCAAGACGGTGTTCGTCTACGAGCGCACGCCCTCCGCGTGGAACCGCGTCGAAGGCCGGGACAAGACATTCGACGAGGCACTGAAGGGCCAGAGCACCGATTGCCCGCCGGTGGCGGTCAACGCCGAGCATCCACTTTTCATCCTCTACACCTCGGGCTCCACCGGCAAGCCCAAGGGCGTGCAGCACGCCACCGGCGGCTACCTGCTGTGGGCCAAGCTCACGATGGACTGGACCTTCGACATCAAGCCCGAAGACGTGTTCTGGTGCACGGCCGACATCGGCTGGATCACCGGCCACACCTATGTGGCCTACGGCCCGCTCGCGGCCGGCGCCACGCAAGTGGTGTTCGAGGGCATTCCCACGTTCCCGCACGCGGGCCGCTTCTGGCAGATGATCGAGAAGCACAAGGTGTCGGTGTTCTACACCGCGCCTACGGCCATCCGCTCGCTCATCAAGGCGGCCGAAGGCGACGAGAAGGTGCACCCGAAGAACTGGGACCTGACGAGCCTGCGCATCCTCGGCTCGGTGGGCGAGCCCATCAACCCCGAGGCATGGATGTGGTACCACCGCAATATCGGCGGCGAGCGTTGCCCTATCGTCGACACCTTCTGGCAGACCGAAACCGGCGGCCACGTGATCACGCCGCTGCCGGGGGCCACGCCGCTGGTGCCGGGCTCGTGCACCTTGCCGCTGCCGGGCATCATGGCCGCCATCGTCGACGAAACCGGCAAGGACCTGCCCAACGGCGCGGGCGGCATGCTGGTCATCAAGCGGCCCTGGCCCTCGATGATCCGCACCATCTGGAATGACCCCGAGCGCTTCAAGAAGAGCTACTTTCCCGAAGAGATGGGCGGCACCATTTACCTCGCGGGCGACGGTGCCGTGCGCAGCGCAGACCGCGGCTATTTCCGGATCACCGGCCGCATCGACGACGTGCTCAACGTGTCGGGCCACCGTCTCGGCACGATGGAAATCGAATCGGCACTCGTCTCCAAGACCGACCTCGTGGCAGAAGCCGCCGTGGTCGGCCGCCCTGACGACGTGACGGGCGAGGCCGTGTGCGCCTTCGTCGTGCTCAAGCGCAGCCGCCCGACCGGGGAGGAGGCCAAGCAGATCGCCAACGAGCTGCGCGCTTGGGTGGCCAAGGAAATCGGGCCCATCGCCAAGCCGAAGGACATCCGCTTCGGCGACAACCTGCCCAAGACGCGCAGCGGCAAGATCATGCGGCGCCTGCTGCGCAGCATCGCCAAGGGCGAGGCCATCACGCAGGACACCTCCACGCTCGAAAATCCTGCAATTCTGGAACAGTTGTCACAGACCAATTGATTCGATCTGTAGGACATGGCCGTTAGTGGGAAGCAGGGGCCGTTGCGGCCCGCGGCCTGAGGTACAACCAGCGAAGTTGCCGTGCGCCGGGGCGCGCATGGCAGTTTCGTTGTGTTCGACCTGTCCGAAGGAGGCCCCCATGGGTGTGAGATCTGCTTTCCTGTTTGCCATTCTGCTGCTGATCGCGGCCCTTGCCGCGCTCAACTGGGGCACGCTGTCTTCGCCCGTGCCGGTTTCGCTGGGGTTCATGACCGTTTCCGCGCCGCTGGGCTTGATGATGCTGGGGCTCACCGTGGCCCTGGGCGTGTTCTTCCTGGTCTACGTGCTCTACCTGCACAGTTCGGTGCTGCTGGACGCCAAGCGCCACAACAAGGAAATGCAGGTGCAGCGCGACCTTGCCGACAAGGCCGAGGCTTCGCGCTTTACCGAGCTGCGCAACTTCCTGGAAGCACAAGAGAACAAGCACATGGCGGAGAACGCCGAGCGCCATGCCGCATTGATTGCGAGGCTGGGGCAGGTCGAGAGCGTGATCCGTCAGCGCTCGGAGCAGTCGGACAACACCGTGGCTGCGCACATCGGCCAGCTCGAAGACCGCATCGAGCGCCGGCCGTTGCCCACGGACATCGATCCGCGGGTTTGATCAGCGTGTCGACAGCACCCAGGCAGCGAGCTTCTTTGCGTCGGCTTCGCTGACCTGGTTGTTGGCCGGCATCGGCACCGGACCCCACACGCCCGAACCGCCCTTGATGATCTTGGTTGCGAGCATGTCGGCGGCGCCGGCATTGCCCTTGTACTTGGCGGCCACATCCTTGAACGAAGGGCCGAGCACCTTGCGCTCCACCGCATGGCAGCTCATGCAGTTTTTCGACGTGGCCAGCGCCAGGTCGGCGAAAACGGGGGCGGCCAGGCCAAGGCCCAAAACGGCGAACGACAGGAGTCTTTTCATGGGGCTTATTTCGTAATGGCTGGGTTACATTCGATCTAACGCGATTGTAGGTAACGCCGTGTACCGGCGTCCGGAAGCGTTTCCAACAAAACCCGAGGGATTCGCGATGCTTTTTCTGCTGTTGGGCCTGCTGGGCATAGGCCTGAAATACTTCGAAGTGGGCATGGTTGCCGGCTGGAGCTGGTGGATTGTGTTGTCGCCTTTTGCACTGGCCGTGGCGTGGTGGGCCTGGGCCGATTCGTCGGGCTATACCAAGCGCAAAGTTGTCGAGCGCGAAGAACGGCGCAAGCAGGCGCGCATCGACCGCCAGCGCAACAACATGGGCCTGCCGCCCAACAACCGCCCGAAGCGCTGACACCCGAGTGGGCGCGGCATCGTAAATTGCACGCGTTGCGGCCCACGCCATGGACGAAGAAGCCATCCAGCATGCGATGCTGGTTTTCGGGCTCTCGCTCTTGGTCGGGCCTGCCATCGGCGGATTGGCCGGATGGCTCAAGAACTTTTTCTGGGGCGTGGGCATTGGGGCGCTGCTGATCGGCTGCGCCGGGCTGTATGCCGCGGCAACCATCGGCTGGCAGCGCTACCAGTCGATTGAAGGCACCGCCAGCGTTCAGGGCAGCCTGATTGAATTTGTCGAAGAGCGCAGCAAGGACAGCAACGGCCGCACGACCGTTTCGCGCGCCCCGGTGGTCGAATACGTCGCGGCCGACGGCCAGAAACGCCTGGTCAAGGGGCTCGGCGGCGGCTTGTCGGACAAGGAGTGGGGCGACGCTGTCGAGGTGCGCTACAGCATTGCCGACCCGGCGCAGGCGCTGATCGCCGATTTCCAAAACATGTGGGGCCCGGTGTGGGGGTTCGGCATCTTCGGGCTGTTCCCGACGATGTTCGGCCTGTTCTTCACCGGCATGGCGATCAAGGAAGGGCGCCCCGCCAGGCGGCCCGTGCAGCGCCCGGCCACGCCCACGCAGCAGCGTTGGCGCACGCGCGGCACCGTGCTTGCCAACCTCGTTTTCGTGGCCGGCTTCGCCGTGTGTTTTCTCTACCCGGGCGAGAGCATGGGCAAGGCGCTCGGCGCCGGGTTCATGACCATCGGCGCCGGCGCGTTGCTGCACTTTGCGGTGCAGAGTTTCCCTCCGGCCATGGAGTTCGAATCCCGCAGCATCCTTGCGATCGTCGGCCTCGGGTTTCTGGCCTTCGGCTACGGCGCTTGGATGATGATGGCCTGAGGCTTTCTCAGAACTTGTCGAGCACCGCGCCCGAGCTGGCGCTCGAGGCATTGAATGCGAACTTGGCCTGCACGCCGCGCGTGTAGCGCGGAGCCGGCGGCTTCCAGCCTTCGCGGCGCTTGGCAAGCTCGGCCTCGGGCACGTTGAGTTCGAGCACCAGCTTGTGCGCATCGATGGTGATCGAGTCGCCTTCGTTCACGAACGCAATGGTGCCGCCGGCCGCCGCTTCAGGCGCCACGTGGCCGACCACCATGCCCCAGGTGCCGCCCGAGAAGCGGCCATCGGTGATCAGGCCCACGCTTTCGCCCAGGCCTGCGCCGATGAGCGCGCCCGTCGGCGCCAGCATTTCGGGCATGCCCGGGCCGCCCTTGGGGCCCAGGTAGCGCAGCACCATCACGTCGCCGGCCTTGATCTTGCCGTCCAGAATGGCCTTGAGCGCCGACTGCTCGTCGTCGAACACGCGCGCCGGGCCGGTGATGACGGGGTTCTTCAGGCCGGTGATCTTGGCGACCGCGCCTTCGGGCGACAGGTTGCCCTTCAGGATGGCCAGGTGGCCTTCCTCGTACATCGGGTTGTTGATGGGGCGGATCACGTCCTGGTCGGCGCGCGGCACGTCGGGCACGTCCTTCAGCACTTCGGCGATGGTCTGGCCACTGATGGTGATGCAGTCGCCGTGCAGCAGGCCCGCGTTCAGCAGCACCTTCATCACCTGCGGAATGCCGCCGGCCTGGTGCAGGTCGACCGCAAGATACTTGCCGCTCGGCTTCAGGTCGCAGATCACCGGAACCTTCTTGCGCATGCGCTCGAAGTCGTCGATGGTCCATTCGACCTCGGCCGCGTGCGCAATGGCCAGGAAGTGCAGCACCGCGTTGGTCGAGCCGCCCGTGGCCATGATGACGGCCACCGCGTTCTCGATGGCCTTCTTGGTCACGATGTCGCGCGGCTTCAGGTCTTTCTTGATCGCCTCGATCAGCACCTTGGCCGATTCCTTGGCCGAGTTGGCCTTTTCGTCGTGCGGGTTGGCCATGGTCGACGAGTAGGGCAGCGAAATGCCCAGCGCCTCGAATGCGCTGGACATGGTGTTGGCCGTGTACATGCCGCCACACGAGCCGGTGCCCGGAATGGCGCGCTTCTCGATCTCCAGCAGGTCTTCGTCGCTCATGTTGCCGGCGGCGTTCTGGCCCACGGCTTCGAACACGCTCACGATGTTGAGGTCTTGCCCCTTGTACTTGCCCGGCAGGATGGTGCCGCCGTACACGTAGATGGCCGGCACGTTGGCGCGCAGCATGCCCATGAGGCCGCCGGGCATGTTCTTGTCGCAGCCGCCGACCACCAGCACGCCGTCCATCCACTGGCCACCGACGCAGGTCTCGATGCAGTCGGAGATGACCTCGCGGCTCACCAGCGAGTACTTCATGCCTTCGGTGCCCATGGCCATGCCGTCGGAGATGGTGGGGGTGCCGAACACCTGCGCGTTGCCGCCCGCTTCCTCGATGCCCGCAATGGCCGCGTCGGCCAGCTTCTGCAGGCCCGAGTTGCACGGCGTGATGGTGCTGTGGCCGTTGGCCACGCCGACCATCGGCTTCTTGAAGTCGCTCTCTTCGTAGCCCATGGCGTAGAACATCGAGCGGTTGGGGGCGCGGCTCTTGCCTTCGACGATGTTCGCGCTGCGGCGGTTGATCTGGATTGGCTTGGTGTCCATGGTCGGTGTCTCTTCTCGTGGGGAATTCTCGGGGAGGCCCAAGTATCGGACTTCTCATTGATTCATTCCAATCCCTTTTTACGTGCGGATTGATATGCTCGGCATATGAAGGAAGCCTTGATCGACCTGCGTGCCTGGCGCCAGTTCGTGGCCGTGGCCGAAGAACTGCATTTCGGCCGCGCCGCCGAGCGCCTGCACATGACCCAGCCGCCCGTCACGCAGGCCATTGCCCAGCTCGAGAAGACCCTGGGCGTGGCGCTGTTCGACCGGACGCGCCGGCGCGTGGCGCTCACCCCGGCCGGCGAAGCCTTGCTGCCTGACGTGCGCGAACTGCTGGCCCGCGCGCAGGCCCTTCCGGAGAGGGCCCGCGCCGCAGCGGCGGGGCAGGTGGGCCGGGTGCGCATTGCCTTTGTTTCGACCATCGGCTTCGAGAAGCTGCCGGCCTGGGTGCGCGAATTCCGCGTGCTGTGCCCCGAGGTGGCGCTGGAACTGGTCGAGGCCACCGGCGACGTGCAGCTCGAAGCCTTTGCCCGCGGCGAGATCGACGCCGGCCTGATGCTCCATTCCCCGGGCGCTGCGCCGCCGGGGCTCGCGCGGCTGCCGGTGGAGCAGGAGCCGCTGGTGCTGGCCATGCCGGCGCAACACGCGCTCGCGAGCGCAGCGCCCGTGCCGCTGGCACAGGTGCTGGCAGAACCGCTGGTGATCTTTCCGCGCCGCATCGTGCCTTCGCTGCACGACGCGATCCATGGCCTTTACCACTCGGCCGGGCGCACGCCCACCGTGGCGCAAGAGGCCATCCAGATGCAGACCATCGTCAACCTGGTTTCAGGCGGCATCGGCGTGGCCTGGGTGCCGCAGAGCGTCATGCAGTTCAGGCGCGCCGGCGTGGTCTACCGCCAGGCCCAGGAGTTCAAAGGGCCGGGCCGCGCGCGGGTGGCGCTGCCCGCATGCGAAACCAGCCTGGTGTGGCCGGCGCATGCGGTGCATCCGGCGCTGGCGCGATTCGTGGAGTTCGTGCGCGAGCGGACGCACAAGCGCGGTTGACCACCACGGCGCCAGGGAACGCCACATGGCCGGGGCACAATCTGCGCCATGCTCATGTATCCGCAGATCAATCCCGTCGCCCTGCAGTTGGGGCCCGTCGCCATTCACTGGTACGGCCTTACCTACCTGGCCGCGTTCGCGCTGTTCTACTTTCTTGGCACGCGCCGCCTGGGACACGAGCCATATCGCTCGCTCGTCGGCACCGGCGCCTGGCAGCGCAAGGACATCGAGGACATTCTTTTTCTTGGCGTGATGGGCGTCATCGTGGGCGGGCGGCTCGGCTACTGCCTGTTCTACAAGCCCGAGTTCTATCTCGCGCATCCCCTCGAAATCCTCTACGTGTGGCAGGGCGGCATGAGCTTTCATGGCGGCCTGTTGGGCGTGATCGGCGCAATGATCTGGTTCGCGCGATCGCGCCACGGCCGTTCTGGCAGGTGATGGACTTTGTTTCGCCGTGCGTGCCCACCGGTCTTGCGGCGGGCCGCGTGGGTAACTTCATCAACGGCGAACTCTGGGGCCGCTTCAGCAGTCCCGACCTGCCCTGGGGCATGGTGTTTCCGCAAAGCGGCTCGATGCTGCCGCGCCACCCTTCGCAGGTGTACCAGTTCCTGCTCGAGGGACTTCTGCTGTTCGTCATCATGTGGCTCTACGCGCGCAAGGAGCGCAAAGAAGGGCAGGTGGCCGCGGTGTTCCTCATCGGCTACGGCGTGCTGCGCTTCATTGCCGAATACTTCCGCGAGCCCGACGACTTTCTGGGCCTGCGTGCGCTGAACCTGAGCCAGGGGCAATGGCTCAGTGTGCCGATGGTGCTCTTCGGCATTGGCCTCTGGCTCTGGGCCGCAAGGCGCCCACGGCCCGCCACTGCCTGAGCGGCAAGCCCTCAGGGTAAGCCCGGGCTGCGCATCGGGTGCGCAGCCCTTGCGCTGCGCGGATTGCGGCCCCACAATTTTGCGTAATTACAGAAAATTACGATTCAAGCTCTCAGCCCGCCTTGTAGCTGTCCGCCTTCCATGCGCCTTGTTCCCAACTCCCTGCACGACGAAGTCGCCGCCACGCTGCGCGAGCAGATCTTCGCAGGCGAGCTGGCGCCGGGCAGTTTCCTGGACGAAGCGGCACTGTGCGAAAGGCTGGCGATTTCCCGCACTCCCTTGCGCGAGGCACTGAAGGTGCTCACGGCCGAAGGCCTGCTGCGGCACGAGCCGCGGCGCGGCTGCTTCGTGCGCGAGGTGACGGAGCGCGATCTCGACGAGATATTTCCGGTCATTGCGCTGCTCGAAGGCCGCTGCGCCTACGAGGCCGCGCGCAATGCCAGCGATTCCGAGCTGCATGACCTCGATGGCTTGCATGAACGGCTGGTGCGCCACGCCAAGGCCAAGCGCATCAACGACTACTACGCCACCAACCACCTCATCCACGAGGCAATCATCCAGTTGGCCGACAACAAGTGGCTGGCCCAGGTGATCGGCGATCTGCGCAAGATTCTCAAGCTCGCACGGCTGCAGCAGTTGCATGCGCCGGGCCGTCTCGAGCAAAGCCTGTCTGAGCACCTGGCGGTTTTTGCGGCCCTCAAGGCGCGCGACAGCGAAGGCGCGGACGCCGCCATGCGCACGCACCTGACCCGCCAGCGCGAGGCCCTGCGCGAAGTGGCGCGGCAGCAGAAATCAAGGGTGATGTCATGACCTGCACCAAGAAGGGCATCTCCCCGTCCCACAGAATTGGAGTGTGTCGATGAGTGCGACCGAATGGTTCCAGGCGCGGCTGCGTTCTGGCGACAAGACCGGCAGCAAGGTGCCCGTGGCACCCGAGGGCGTCGCCCGCAGCGCGCCCAAGGCTGCCGCAAAGCCCAGCGCGCGCTCGACGGCCGAGCGCATGCAGGCCACCTTGCGCAAGGCCGACGAGGCCCTGTCGCCGCGTGCCTTGCGGCGCGTGCTCACGGCCTTGCAGTCGGTCATCGATCCGCGCGTGAGCGAGGTCGAGGGCGGCCGGAGGGCGCACGCCATCGCACTCGAATACGCGGCCGCCACGCCGGAAGAGCGCCGCGACTACTGGGCGCTGATGAGCGAGCATTTCGCGGCCGATCCGCAAAAGCTCAAGCTGGCGCGCGACCAGCACCAGGCCGCCGTCGGAACCGCCGACGAAGGCCAGGCCGAACTGCGGCTGCGGCGGGCGCTGGTGTCGCCCCGCATGCGGCTGCTGCAACGCTTTGCAGTCGAGCCCGAGGGCATGCGCTTCCTGGTCGACCTGCGCGCCGAGCTGCTGCCTTTTCTCAAGTCCGACAAGCGGCTGATTGCGCTCGACGCCGAACTGGAGCACCTGTTCTCCACCTGGTTCGACGTCGCGTTTCTCGAATTGCGCCGCATCGACTGGGATTCGCCGGCTTCGCTGATCGAGAAGCTGATCCGCTACGAGGCCGTGCACGACATCAAGAGCTGGACCGACGTGAAGAACCGGCTCGACGACAGCGACCGCCGCTGCTACGGCTTCTTCCACCCGCGGCTGCCCAACGAACCGCTGATCTTCGTCGAGGTGGCGCTGGTCGACCGCATCAGCGACGGCATCATGCCGCTGCTCGACGAAACCGCCGTGCCCATCCAGCCGGCCAAGGCCACCACCGCAATCTTCTATTCGATCAGCAACACCCAGAACGGGCTGCGCGGCGTGAGCTTCGGCGATTCGCTCATCAAGCGCGTGGTCGAGACGCTGCAGGACGAGCTGCCGCGCCTGAAGACCTTTGCCACGCTCTCGCCGATTCCCGGCTTTCGCGCCTGGCTGGCCAAGAACGCTGCGGAGCTGCTGCCGCGCCTGGACGAAAAGCGAGAGGCCGAACTCGGCCGCCTCGTCGGATCGCTGCCCCCCACCGCCGAGCGCCTGCTCGCGGCGGTAGACGGCGCAGCCACGCTCGACGCCAAGTCGCCGCTGCGTCAATGGCTGCTGCAGGCCGCCGCCGAATACCTGGGCCGCACGCTGATCGACGGCACGCCCGCCGATCCCGTGGCCCGCTTTCACCTGGGCAACGGTGCCCGTGTCGAGCGCCTCAACTGGGCCGGCGATCCGTCGCCCAAGGGCCAAAGGCAATCGTATGGCCTCATGGTCAATTACCTCTACGATCTCAAGCGGCTCGACAAGCATCGCGCATGGCTGGCCGAGGGCAAGGTGGCGGTTTCGGGAGATGTCGAAGGCCTGTTCTTCAAAAAAGGCTGAGAGTTCTGAAAGAAAGTCCGGCGCGCGAGGCGCCGGCGGCCGCATGCCGCGGCATTCCACAACGACAGGAGATGACAGATGACTCAGGGTTTTCAACGACGCGACGTGCTGCGCCTGGGCGCAGCCGGTGCAGCCGTTCTGTGCGGCGGTGCGCGTGCGCAGGGGGGTAATTGGCCGACGCGGCCGGTCAACATGATCGTGCCGTTCCCGGCCGGCGGCGGCACCGACGCCTTTGCGCGCCCGCTCTCGGCGCAGTTCTCCAAGGTGACCGGGCAAACGCTGGTGATCGACAACCGCGGCGGCGCCGGCGGCACCGTGGGCGCAAGCATTGCGTCCAAGGCGCAGCCGGACGGCTACACGCTCTTCATGGGCGCGGTTCACCACGCCATCGCACCGTCGATCTATCCCAAGCTCGACTACGACATCGAGAAAGATTTCGTACCCCTGATGCTGCTGGCCAACGTGCCGCAGGTGGTGGTGGTCAACCCCAAGCGCGTGACCGCCACGACGCTGCAGGAGTTCGTTGCCGCCGCCAAGCGCAACCCTGGCAAGCTCAACTACGGTTCGGCGGGTTCGGGCACCTCGCACCACCTGGCGGGCGAGCTGTTCAAGCTGCAGACCGGCACGTTCATCACCCACATTCCGTACCGCGGCGCGGGCCCGGCGCTGTCCGACCTGATTGCGGGCAACGTCGACCTGATGTTCGACGGCCTCGGCTCTTCCGCCCAGCACATCAAGGGCGGCCGCATCAAGGCGCTGATGGTGGCCGGCGCCAAGCGCAACCTGGCGTTCCCGGACGTGCCCTGCGCCGCCGAGGTCGGCCTGCCCGACTACACCGTGACCACCTGGTACGGCTTGTGGGCCCCCAAGGGCACGCCCGCCGATATGCAGGCGCGCATCGTCGACGAGATGAAGAAGGCCTTGGCAACCGATGAGCTCAAGGCCATCTGGGCGCAGAACGGCTCGGAGATTCCGAGCCTCACCATGGCCTCGTACGGCGGCTTCGTCAATTCCGAGGTCAAGCGCTGGGCGTCGGTGGTGAAGGCCTCGGGCGCCAAGCTCGAGTAATGGGCGAGAGCACGGTCTCATTGCGCCGCGAGGGGCCGGTCGCGTTCGTCATCTTGTCGAACGCGGGGCGCCTCAATGCGATGACGCGCGCCATGTGGCGCGAACTGCGTGCGGTGTTCGAGGGCATCGGGCAAGCGGACGAGGCGGGGCTTCGGTGCGTGGTCATCAGCGGCGAGGGCGGTGCCTTCTGTGCGGGTGGCGACATCTCCGAATACCCGTCGTTCCGGTTCGACGAAAGCAGCTTGCGCGAATTTCACGAGAATGAAGTGTGGGCCGCGCTGCAGGCCATGCTCGATTGCCCGCTGCCCCTGGTCGCGCAGATCGAAGGCGCGTGCATGGGCGCCGGTATCGAGATAGCGAGCTGCTGCGACATCCGGCTCGCAGGCGCGTCGGCCAAGTTTGGCGCACCCATTGCCAAGCTTGGCTTTCCCATGGCGCCGCGAGAGGCCGCGCTGGTTCACGGCGCCATTGGCGACGTGCTCGCGCGCGACATGCTGCTGGCCGCCGGCGTGCACGGCGCACAGCGGCTGTACGACGCCGGCTTTTTGCTGCAGGTGCTGCCCGACCATGAAGTACCCGCCGCCGCGCAAGCGCACGCGGCACGCATTGCCGCACTGGCGCCGCAGGCCGCCCGGCTTCACAAGCGCACCTTCGCCATGCTGAAAGCAGGCGCGCAAACGACCGAGGGCCTGCTCGCAACCGCCTACGACTACGCCGACTCCGCCGAGCACCGCGAAGGCATTGCCGCCTTTCTTGCCAAGCGCAAACCGAATTTCTGAAGTACCTGCTCGATGAAGACGAAAGCCAACCCCAACCTGTTTGCCGCCTTGCGCGCGGCGTTTCCTGCCGACCTCGACGGCATTGCCGTCGAAACCGACAACGGCCTGTTCTATTCGTGGAGAGATCTCGACCGCGCGAGCGCGATGATCGCCAACCTGCTGGATGCGCTGGGCCTCGAGGAAGGCGCCCGCATCGCGGTGCAGGTCGAGAAGTCGGTCGAGGCGATGATCCTGTATCTCGCCACGCTGCGTGCCGGCTATGTGTTCCTGCCGCTCAACACCGCCTATCAAAGCGCCGAGATCGAATACTTCATCGGCAATGCCGAGCCCGCCGTGGTGGTGTGCACCAGCCGCAATGCCTCGTGGGTAGGCCCCATTGCCAATGCCGCGGGCACACGGCACGTGTTCACGCTGGACGACGACCGCACCGGCACGCTGCTGGAGGTTGCCGCGCAGTGCAGCGACCGGCACGTGGTGGCCCACAAGAATGCGGACGACCTGGCCGCCATCCTCTACACCAGCGGCACCACCGGCCGCAGCAAGGGCGCCATGCTCACGCATGGCAACCTGCTGTCGAATGCCGAAGTGCTCAAGGACTACTGGGGCTGGACGAAGGGCGACGTGCTGATCCACGCGCTGCCCATCTTCCACGTGCACGGCCTCTTTGTTGCGTTGCACGGTGCGCTGCTCAACGGCAGCAAGATGATCTGGTTCTCCAGGTTCGACCCCAAGCGCGTGGTCGAGAAGCTGCCCGAAGCCACCGTGTTCATGGGCGTGCCCACGCTCTACGTGCGGCTGCTGGCCGAGCCCGGCCTCACGCGCGAGGCGGTGCGCAATATGCGGCTGTTCGTGGCCGGGTCGGCGCCGCTGCTCATCGAGACTTTCGACGAATGGCGCGAGCGCACCGGCCACACCATTCTCGAGCGCTACGGCATGAGCGAAACGGTGATGCTCACCTCCAACCCCTACAGCCCGGCGCAGGGCGAGCGCCGCGGCGGCACGGTCGGCTTTGCGCTGCCTGGCGTTCAGCTGCGCGTTCGCGACGACAGCGGCCGCGACTGCACCACCGACGAGATCGGCAACATCCAGGTCAGCGGCCCGAACGTGTTCGTGGGCTACTGGCGCATGCCCGAGAAAACGAAAGAAGAATTCACCGCCGACGGCTTCTTCAAGACGGGCGACGTCGGCAAGATCGACGGCCGGGGCTACATCACCATCGTCGGGCGCAGCAAGGACCTGATCATCAGCGGCGGCTACAACGTCTATCCAGCCGAGATCGAGGGCTACATCAACGAGTTGCCCGGCGTCGCCGAAAGCGCGGTGGTCGGCGTGCCGCACCCCGACTTCGGCGAAGTGGGCGTGGCCATCGTCATTCCCAAGCCGGGCGCCGCGCTGGACGCCGATGCCATCGTGGCGGAGCTCAGGTCGAAGCTCGCGAACTTCAAGATACCGAAGCGCTGCTTTGTCGTGAACGAGCTGCCGCGCAACACCATGGGCAAGGTACAGAAGGCGCTGCTGCGGGAGCAGCACAAGGGTCTGTTCGCCTAGGTTTTCGCAGCCTTCGGCGCTCTCGGTGCGAGGGCGGTGGTGCGCGGTTCGTGAAAGATCATCGCGTCCACCGCATCGGGCGAAGGCCGTCGGAACTCCACCCCGTAGCCTTCGAGCGTGTCGACGTTGAAGCTGCGCCCATCGGCCGGAAGCAGCCGGTAGGTCGGCTGGCCCGGAATGGTCATGTTGAGTTCGCCCTCGGCGTCGAGCCTGATCTCGATGGTGCGGCCGCTGTGCAGGTAGTCGCCGGCGCACAGCCGGCGAAACGCCGGGTCCAGCACGTCGCCGGCCGCAACGCGGCGAAACACGATGTCGTCCACCATCTCCTCGAGAGGAAGCTCCACGCGATCGATGCGACCCTGGCGGTCGTAGCGGAAGGTGAGGGTCCGATTGCTGGGGTGCATCACGGTCGGCCGGTCGGGTGTGATGAACACGTCGTAGTGGCGGTGCTCCAGCGGCTCCTCGAAGCCGCGCCAACGCCAGGCAAGGCCATCGGCAGCCTGTTCGATATGGATGCGTCCGTACGCCGGATGCTCGTAGCCGCCCACATAGTCTTCCAGCGCGTGGCTCGGCCGGGTGCCGCTTCGGCGGACTTCCGCCTTGGCTTTCTTGTCGAGGCCGAGCTGTTCCACTGCCTGTTTGCGCCGCGGCGCCAGGCGGCCGAACCAGTCGACCGGTGTGCGGCCGCAGATGCGGTCGAGCACCGCGTAGGTGAGGATGGCGGTGGTGCTGCCCGGCGCCCGGTTGGTCAGCACCACCACGCCCGCGCGGCGTTGTGGCTGCATGGTCATGAGCGTGCTCCAGCCGGCCCAGGAGCCCGAATGCGCAATGGTGCGCTCGCCCCGGTACTGCTCGCAGAAAAGTCCGAGGCCGTAGTGCGAATCGCCGATTTCGGCGAATTCGGAGCGGCCCATGTGCACGCGCGGCGTGGTCATCTCGCGCAGCGCCTGGGCCGAAAGCAACTGGCGGCCATCCACCTTGCCGTCGAGCAGGAAGCGCGCCCATTTCGCCAGGTCCGACACCGAGGCGTTGATGCCGCCTGCCGGCATGGCGCGAATGGGCGAGAGCGGCGTGCGGTAACGCTCGTCGCCATCCATCGCATGGGGGCGGGCGGCGTCTTCGGCGGCGCCAAGCGCCTCGATGGAAAAGCCGAAGTGGCTGAAGCCCAGGGGCTTCATCAAGCGTTCGGTGGTGAAGTCCTGGTAGCTCTGGCCGCTGATGCGCTCGGTGACCATTCCGGCGACCAGGTAGCCGAGGTTCGAGTACTGGAAGGTGTCGCGCAAGTCCTTGTTCGGTGCGAGGTGCCTGAGTGCGGCCAGCATCTGGGCGTTGCTCAGGTCACCGGGCATGTGGATCCAGTCGTGCCGCGGCAAGCCGCTGTGGTGGCACAGCAGGTCGCGCACCGTCAGTCGCTCGGTTGCCACCGGGTCGTGCAGGCGAAATTCCGGAAGCACCTCGCGCACCGGCCGTGACCATTCGAGCTTGCGCTCATCGACCAGCAAACCCAGCCCGGCCGCGGTGAACGACTTGGTGATGGAGCACAGCAGGAATTGCGTGTCCACCGTCACGGGCAGGCCCGTCTCGGTATCGCGCACGCCGTAGCCCTTGAGCACGGCAATTTCGCCGTCCTGGATCACGGCCAGGGCAAGCCCGGGTACTTTCCACTCCTGCATCGAGGCTTCGATGAGGCTGTCGAGTTCGCTCCACATGATCGGGTCCTTGCCTTTGCTTGCGCTTGAATAGGGCCGCGCATCCTAAAGCAAATGCCCGAAGTGCGGTCTTCTAGGCGGCGGCCAACCCATTCATAAGACCGCTGCGGGCGTGGCAGTTGATGTACTCGTAGCTCTGTTCGTCCGCCTTGAGCACCGACACCTCGTGGTACACGCGCAGCTGCAGCTGGAAGTTCAGCGCCTGCACGTAGCGCATGAAGCTGCCGAAGATCGCGACGTGCGTGGGGTGCGACTCGGCCCAGCGCTCCATGTCGGCGAGCGATCGCCAGAAGCTCAGGCCGAACGACTTCTCGAGCGGCGTGCCTTTGGCGTCGAGATGGCGCATGTAGCGGTTGCTGTAGCAGCCGATGCCCAGCCCCTGGTCTCGCAAGAACTCCATGCCTTCGCGCAGCACCGGTTCCATTTCTTCCAGGTAGAGCGTGCGTTCCTGGCCGGCGGTGTCGGCCCATTCCTGACCGGAGCGGATCATCGCGATGTTCTCGTGGCCGGCGACGCGCACGCGCTGCCCGATAGCCGGCGTGCCGGCAATCACGGCGCGTGTGCCGGAGGGTGCCATGGCATCGGTCTGCGAGAGTGGAATGCGGTCGCGCATCGAACCCCAGTAGCCGTGCTCCTGCAGTTCGCCGCTCACGCCGCCCATCACCACGCCCACGCCTTCGAGACGGTCCGGCGTGTTGAACATGGTCTCGAAGTGCTCGACGCGCGGTGACACCATTTCGCGGAAGTAGCCGAGGCCGTCCGCCAACCGTTCTTCGGAGCGCCACCACGCATCCACCTCGGGGGCTGAGCACCAGCGTGCATGGGCGGCAGGATCGTCCCAGTACGCGATGGCGATCATGTTGTCGTAGCCGTCGGCATCGACATGGTGTGCGAAGTCGTGGTGGCCCGGGCCGTCCGGCAGCGCGAAGCCGGCTGCGATCTTCATCAGCGCAGCGCAAGCTCGCCCTTGCATATCGGCGCCGCGCGACTGCACGCCGAAGTAACCCATCACCACCTGCCTCACCGCGGCCGGCGCGCGCGCCGACCAGACGGGGTAGGGCGGCGCGTAGTCGTCTTCCACGCGGCGGTGGCGCGTGCGTGGGCACTTCAGGTGCTCTGCAATGGCGGATTCCATGGCGTGGCTCCTGCTGGTTCAGGCGGCCAACTGCTGGCGCGCCGCGGCGCCCTGCTCGGGCGTGGCGACGATGGCTTCGAAGGCGCCGCCTTCGACCTCGGGCGCACGCTGCAGCACCACCGGTTCGCGCCGCGTCTTGTTCAGCAGCAGCTGCGTCACGTCGGGCCGTGAGTAGTGGCCGCTCGGGTCGGCCGCGGCCTTGGCGAGCGCAATCATTCCAAGGTCGATGTCCGCAATCACCAGCCCTTCCTGGTCTTCGGCCAGGGGCGTGCCGAGCGGGGATCCGTCGGGCGCGTAGATGCGTGCAAAGCCGCCGCCCACGCGCAGCAACTGCTGCTTGCCTGCATCGGTGCACATCAGCTCGCTCATCGCCTGTGAAACCGTGGCGCACGGCGCGACGACGAAGCATTGGCCCTCCGCCGCGTACACCTGGCTGGCCGCATTGTTGAGCTCGGCACCGAGGGCGAAGGCCGCGCCGCGGTAGAGCGAGAAGCTGGGCCAGGCGCCGCAGTGGATCTGCTCGTTCTGTGCATACATCGCATATTTGCTGAGCGGCTGCAGGTGCTCCCAGCACGAGAGCGATCCGATGTTGCCGATGGCCGTTTCGGCCACTGCAAGGTCGGAGCCGTCGCCTTCGCCGAACACCGTGCGCTCCACGTGCGTGGGCTTGAGCTTGCGGCGCGTCTGCACGGTGTTGCCCTGGTCGTCGATCAGCGCCTGCGCAATGTAGAGGCTGCCCGCGGCCTTTTCGCTGTAGCCAAGGGACACCCAGATCTTGTGCTTGCGCGCGGCATCGCGAATGCGGTCGAACTCGCCCGAGTCGACGACCAGCGCGTTGTCGTGATAGCGCTGCACGAACTGCATGCCCCAGGCCGGCGAATCGAGCCAGATCCACCAGGGGTACCCCGGCACCCAGGTCTCGGGAAAGGCGATGAGCTTCACGCCCTGGCCGGCCGCCTGGGTCATGAGGTCGATGGTCTTGTCGATGGTGCCGTCGAGATCGAGGAACACGGGCGCGGCCTGCACGGCGGCAACGCGAAGCTTGGGATGAACGGTGGCGGGCATGGCGGGTCTCCAGAACCGGGGGTGGTGAAACAACTTCGCACACCTCGCACCGGGTTTGCGCGGTGGCATGCGGGTTGCTTCAAGCGTAGATTCGCCGCCGCGAAACCCCTTGACCCGAACTTGCGGCGTTCTTGTTCCAGCGTTGCATGCCGGCTTTTCAAGAAATCCGAGGAACCCCGATGAACCAGTTGTTCAGCACCGATGCCGTTCCGCGCGACCAGCGGCTCGCCTACTGGACCGACATGATCTGCAATGTGTACGTGCAGCTCGGGTGCGATGCGGTGCGCAAGGACGATTCCGGCAATTTCGAAGGCAGCATCCGCCAGCACACGCTGCCGAGCCTCGATGTGTCGGTGGTCAAGTCGGGCCCGCAGAAGGTCATGCGCACGCCGGGGCACATCTCTCGGTCTGGCGACGACTATTTCCTGGTCAGCATCCAGGCGCGCGGCCAGGGCGTGGTGCGGCAGGATGGGCGCGACGCCGTGCTGGCGGCGGGCGACTTTGCGCTGTACGACAGCACCCGGCCCTACGAATTGCTGTTCGACCACGCGTTCGAGCAGATCGTGCTCAAGCTGCCTGGCGAACGCCTTCGCAGCGAACTGCACGACACCGAAGCACTGACGGCCACCACCGTGTCGGGACGCGAGGGTGCGGGACACCTGCTGCTGGGCATGATCCGCACGCTGCGCGAAGACATCGACACCTTGCAGCCGGCGTCGGCACTCGCGGTGGCCAACGGGGTGCAGAGCATTCTGGTGGCAGGGCTCCAAACGCTGCCTGCGGCGCGCGCGCCGGGCCTCAGCAATCTCACGGCCTACCACCTGGCCCGCGTGAAGCGGCGGATCGACGAACAGTTGGCGGACCCGTCGCTGTCGGTAGGAAGCCTTGCGGCGGAGCTAGGCGTTTCAGCCAGCCACATTCACCGCATCTTCAAGAGCGAGCCGCTCACGCCTTCACAGTACATCTGGGAGCGCCGGCTCGAAGCCTGCAGCCGCGACCTGCTCGAGCCGCGCCTTGCCGGCCGGCCGGTCGCCGACATTGCCTACGGCCGCGGCTTCAACGATGCGGCGCACTTCAGCCGCGCATTCCGCGAACGCTTCGGCTGCTCGCCGCGCGAGTGGCGGCAGCAGCGCGTTCAATAACAACAAAAAAGAGGGCGCGGCCTTCGCCGGATTACTGCACCAGCAGCACTGACGTGTCGGTCTCGGAAATGACCTTGGTGGCCACCGAGCCCATCAACGCGCGGCCAAAAATGCCGTGGCCGTGGGTGCCCAGCACAATCAGCTGGGCATGCGCGGCAGTTGCCGACTTGAGGATTTCCTCGGCCGCATGGCCGTGGCGCTGGTCGACAGTGAAGTTGCTCACGTTGTTCTGCGCGAGCAATGCCTTCACGGGGTCGAGCACCTTGGCGCTTTCTTCAGCGTAGTAGTCGTCGACCACCTGTTTGCTCAGGTGGCGCGCCACATGGCCGTGGACGCCGGTACACACATGCACGATGACCAGCTCATGCCCGTCCACGAACATGGCGCGGTTGGCGAGCAAGTAGTTGAGCGCCTTTTGCGTGTAGGCGCTGCCGTCGACTGCGATGAGGATTTTCATGAGGCCGGTTATACGGCCCGCGCTTGCCTGCCGCAACGGGTCTCACCCGAGACCCAAGGGGCTTTCACTTCAACAGCCGCGCAGTGTGCGAAGCTGCGCGATGGCTCAGCCCTGCAGCCCCTTCCAGAGCATGTAGGCCGCCAGCAGGTACAGGATGCTCGCGAACACGCGCTTGAGCTTTTTCACAGGCAGGTTGTGGGCGGCCTTGGCGCCGAGCGGAGCGGTGAGCACGCTGCACACCGCAATGACCGCGAGCGCAGGCAGCCAGATGTAGCCGAAGGCACCTTCAGGGAGGCCCTGCACCGACTGTCCGCTTACCGCATAGCCCAGCACGTTGGCCACCGCAATCGGAAAGCCGAGCGCGGCGCTGGTGGCTACCGCGTTGTGAATGGAGATGTTGCACCACGTCATGAACGGCACGCTGACGAAGCCGCCGCCCGCGCCCACCAGCCCCGATATGAAGCCGATGGCGCCGCCCGCCGACAACTGGCCCACCGTGCCCGGCATCTGCCGCGTGGGCTTGGGCTTGCGGTCAAGAAACATCTGCGTGGCCGAGAAGCCCACGAACAGCGCGAACACGATGGCCAGCACCGTGCCCTTGAGCAGCGCGAACACGCCCAGGCTGCCCAGCAGGCTGCCGATGACAATGCCGGGCGCCAAGCGCCGCACGATGTCCCAGCGCACCGCGCCGCGCTTGTGATGCGCCCGCACGCTCGACACCGAAGTGAAGATGATCGTCGCCATCGAGGTGGCAATGGCCATCTTCACGGCCAGGTCGGAGGCCACTCCGCGGTGCCCCATGATGATGGTGATGAACGGCACCATGAGCATTCCGCCCCCAATGCCGAGCAAGCCCGCCAGAAAACCGGTGCCCAGGCCGAGTGCGGCCAATTCGGCGATCAGGAGGGGGTCGAGCAGGGAGTTCACGCAGCGGAGCCTTGAAAAAAAGCAACGGCCCCGTGCAGCGCTTGCCGGGGCCGTTTGAACGGAAAAAGGTGTCTGCAAGTGGGCGCCGAACCCGCATCCTGAACCAGGGTTCAGGTGGGCGAGGGCAGCAAGGCTTCGGGTTCATCTGACGCGAGATGATCACGCCCGCCAAGCGATGTACCAAGCCCGGCTCCGGAGAGCATTGGAACAAGGAAATATTAAGCCCGACGCGCACCGCAGACAGTTCGGATTTTACGCCTCGGACGAGCCGGGCGCTTCTCCTCAGAGTAAATGGTCATCGCCCGCAAGGGCTTGATCGAGTTTCTGAATGAGCTGGGCGGCCTTGGCGTCGTCCTCGCCGGCATCTGCGCCGGGCACCGCGGTTGCCGGGGAGGCCGTCGGTGCAGGTGCGGCTGCCGCGGCCGCCTGCTGGGCGGCCAGGTCGAAGGCCAGGTTGAGCGAAGCAAGCACGGCAATGCGGTCGCGCGCCTTCACCTTGCCCGCATCGCGGATCTTGCACATGGCCGCGTCCACCCGGTCGACGGCCTCGCGCAGTTGGGCTTCGCCGCCCTCGGGGCAGCCGAGCAGATAGCTCTGGCCCATGATCTGAACTTCAATCTGCTTCATGCGGGGGAATCTTCGGAAGGTGGTTCGGCCGGCAGCCGCTCGAGCAGGGCGTCGAGGCGGGTGCGGGCCGCGGCGAGCCGCGACTTCAGCGCATCGCGCTCGCGCGTGAGCGCTTCGACCTGCTCCTGCAGCAGCGCATTGGTGCGCTGCACCTCTTCATGACGCACGAGCAGGCGTTCCACACGCTCGGCGATCTGGTCGATGGGGCTGGAAGCGGGCATGGTTGGCGATTGTAGTTTCCCAGGGAGGCGGTCCCCCGTGGCGCCGAACGCCGCGTGGGACCGGGACGGATTCTGCGGCCTGCACCTTGCTCTTTCCAAACTTTCCGATGCGATGCGGACAACAGTCTGCGCAACTTTTGGCTTACTGCGCCTGCGAGAGGCCCTAGAATCCCGCCCGTTGGTGCCTGCGTCGTGGTTCACACGCCGCGGTTCAACGGGAAGCAGGAGTGAACGCCCCCCGGAAACGGGACAAGGCCGAAGCCGCCTGCGCTGCCCCCGCAACGGTCAAGCAGTCGACGCCACGCGCGTCAACCTTATCCATCAAGCCACTGGGCGCCCTGAAACAGGCGCCTGGGAAGGCGGTGAGGTCGTACTGCCAGCCCGGATACCGGCCAACGAGGCGGCTGCCGCATGCGCGATCGATTCGCGTGCATGAAGCAGCCATTGCGCCCAAACGCTGGCGGGGAGGCCGGCGACGGGCATAGACGTTCGTTCGGTCCATTCATGATTTCCTGCGTTTCCCTTTCCCTCGGCCGTGTTCCCGCGCGCCGTCGCCGCCTTGCCTGCCTGCCGTTCGCACTGGCCTCCGCTTTCGGCGGCCTGGCGCTGATCCAGCTGCCCTCGGCAGCGCACGCCCAGCAAGAGGCGCGCGCGCTGGGCGAGACCGTGGTCACGGCCAACCGTACGCCGCAAGCCCTGTCCGACCTGGTGGGCGACGTGTCCATCATCGACCGCCAGACCATCGAGCGCAGCGGCGCCGTGGGCGTGGCCGACGTGCTGGCGCGCCTGCCCGGCATCGAGATGACGCGCAACGGCGGCCTGGGCAGTACCACCAGCCTGTTCGTCCGCGGCGCAGACACGCGCTTCACCGCCGTGTACATCGACGGGGTGCGCATCGATTCGCAATCGACCGGCGGCGCCGGCTGGGAGGGCATTCCCCTTGCGCAGATCGACCGCATCGAAGTGCTGCGCGGCCCCGCTGCGGCGGTGTACGGCTCCGACGCCGTGGGCGGCGTGGTCCAACTCTTTACCCGCCGCGGCGAAGAGGGCGTGGCGCCCTACGCGGGCGTGGGCTTCGGCAGCCATGGCCTTCGCAAGGCCGAAGCGGGCGTGAGCGGGAAGTCGGGCGCGTTCGACTATTCGCTGGGTGTTGCGCATGAAGAGAGCAAGGGCTTCAATGCGCTGCCGATCGAAAAGCGCACGCCCTCGAGAGACGGCCTGACAGACCCCGACCGCGATGCATACCGCAACGACTCGGGCAACCTGCGGCTCGGCTACCAGATCAACCCGGCCCAGCGGCTCGAGGCCACGCTGCTCTACAGCGACACCGAAGCGGGCTACGACTCGCCGGTGAGCACCAGGACGCGGCCGCCGATCCGGTTTACCAACGACGTTTCGCAGAACACGCTGCGCACGGCGGGGCTTTCGTGGTCCGCCAAGTGGAACGACATCTACAGCACGCGCGTGCAGGTGACCGATTCGCAATCGGTCTACAAGACGCAGCCTTCGTTCTACCGCACCGAGACCAACCTTCGCGGCTACCTGTTCCAGAACGAATTGCGCTTCGGCCCGCACCTGGTGACGGCCACCCTCGAGCGCCGTGAAGACGCGCTCGAGAACGCACCCACCACCTTCACCGGCCTGCTGTCGCGCAAGCGCTCGCAGGACGCGGTTTCGCTGGGCTACGGTTTTGTGCAGGGGGCGCATTCGCTCCAGCTGCATGTGCGGCATGACGACGACAGCGAATTCGGCGGCAAGACCACCGGCAGCGCCGCCTACGGCTACGCCATCACGCCGAAGCTGCGCGCCACCGTGTCGGCCGGAACCGCATTCCGCGCACCCACGCTGTACCAGCGCTTCAGCGAATACGGCACGCCGACCCTCAAGCCGGAGTCGAGCCGCAATGTCGAGCTTGGCTTGCAGTACGCCGACGGCGGCACGCATGCGGGCATCGTCGTGTACCAGAACCGCGTCAACGACCTGATCGTGTTCGACGGCGGGGCCACGAATTGCGATTCCGGCTTTGGCTGCTACGCCAGCACGGCGCGTGCGCGCTACCGGGGCATCACGCTTTCGGGCGGCCACCGCATCGGCGACGTGACGCTGCGCGCATCAGTGGACTTCCAGGATCCGCGCGACCTGGAAACCGACAACCTGCTCGCACGCCGCGCGCGCCGCCACGGCACGCTGGGTGCCGACTGGCGCGTTGCCGGCTGGACGCTGGGCGCCGAGGTGCAATCGTCGAGCAAGCGCTTCGACGATGCCGCCAACACCCGCACGCTGAGCGGCTACACCGTGCTGAACCTCGTGGCCAGCACGCAGATCACGCGCGACATCGGCCTGGTGGCGCGCGTCGACAATGTGGGCGACAAGGACTACACGCTGGCACGCGGCTACGCCACCGGCGGCCGCAATGCCTACATCGGCCTGAAGTGGACGCCGCATTAATCAGGCTTTGCCGACGGCAACCCCGAAAGGAAGAAAGATGCCCACGACCATTGCGCATGAATTCATCCTCGGGGGCCAGAAAAGCGGCAAGTCGCGCCGCGCCGAGCAGCGCGCCACCGACTGGCTGGCCGAGGCGCCCGCTGCGCGGCGCGCCGTGCTCATCGCCACCGCGCAGGCGTTCGACGACGAGATGCGCGAGCGCATCGCGCGCCACCAGGCGGACCGCGCCCGGCGCGTGCCGGCCATGCGTACTGTGGAAGAACCGGTCGAACTGGCGCGCGCCATTGTTTCCGAGAGCGCGCCCGAAACGCTGGTGGTGGTCGATTGCCTCACGCTTTGGCTCACCAACCTGCTGATGCCGCTGCGCTCCGAGGCCGCCAAGCCCGCCACTCGCACGCCCCCGGCGCACGTCGCCATGCTGCTCATCGCGCTGCGCGAGGCGCGCGGGCCGGTGGTATTGGTCGGCAACGAAATCGGCCTGGGCGTGATTCCGCTTGGCCGGGAGACGCGTGCCTTCGTCGATACGCTCGGCCGCATGAACCAGGAGGTGGCGGCCGCATGCCATCGCGTGACGCTGATGGCGGCCGGTCTGCCGTTGACCTTGAAGGCGCCTGCCGCATGAAGATGAAGCACTGGATTCGATTTTTTTCCGCAGTATTCGGCCTTGGTGTTCTGTCGCTGGCCGCGCACGCTCTTGAAGTAACGGACGAGCGCGGCGTTACCGTGAGCCTGCCGCAGCCGCCGCAGCGCATCGTCACGCTGCTGCCGTCGTTGACCGAAGGCGTTTGCGCGCTCGGCGCCTGCTCGCGGCTGGTGGGTGTCGACAACTATTCCAACTCGCCGAGTGCGGTGCGCGCGTTGCCGCAATTGGGCGGAGGGCTCGACCCCAATGTCGAGGCCATCGTGGCGCTGCGGCCCGACGCGGTGCTGCTTGCCAAGTCGTCCCGCGTGACGCAGCGGCTCGAAGCGCTGGGCCTCAAGGTGGTGGTGCTCGAACCCAAGAGCCATGCCGACGTGCAGCGCGTGCTCGGCAAGCTAGACCAGGTGCTTGGCACCCGCGAGGCGCCGAACGTGTGGCGCGTGATCGATGCCAGTGTCTCGGCGGCGGCACAGTCGCTCCCCGACCGCGCGAAGGGCCTGCGCGTGTACTTCGAGGTCAACAGCGCGCCGTTTGCGGCCGGCGAGTCGTCGTTCATCGGCGAAACGCTTACGCGGCTGGGCGCGAAGAACATCGTGCCGGCGTCGCTCGGGCCGTTTCCCAAGCTCAACCCCGAATACGTGGTGCGCGCCAATCCTGACCTCATCATGGTCAGCGTGCGCAGCGCGCAGGGGCTGGAGCAGCGCCCGGGTTGGGGCGGGATCCGTGCGGTGCGCGAAGGCCGCATCTGCCGCTTCAGCGCCGACGAGTCCGACGTGCTCGTGCGCCCCGGCCCGCGCATGGACGAGGCGGCACGCTTGATGGCACGCTGCCTGACGGAAAAGTCCGGCTGAAAAGCCGCAAGAATTCTTCATGCACACGCACCATCAGCGCAGGGTCTGGCTCTTCGGCATTGCCTTGCTTGGCTTGGGCATTGCGTTCGCGCTGCTCGGGCTGGGCATCGGCAGCACCGGCTTCGAAAGCCTGCTGGCGGCATGGCGCGATCCGGTGGCACTGCAGATCGTGTGGGACATCCGGCTGCCGCGCACGCTCGGCGCCTGGCTCGCGGGTGCGCTGCTCGGTCTCGCGGGCGCGGTGGCGCAGGGGCTGTTTCGCAATCCGCTGGCCGACCCCTACCTGCTCGGCAGCGCATCGGGCGCTTCGCTCGGCGTGGCGGTGGCGCTCATGCTGTTTGGCGGCTCGGTCGCAAACATGCAATGGGCATTGCGCCTTGGCCTTACCGGTGCGGCCTTCGTGGGGGCGGTGCTCGCGGTGATGCTCACGCTGCTGCTCGCGCGCGGCGTGCAGCAGACACTTCGGCTGCTGCTGGCGGGCGTGATCGTCGGCGTGGTGCTCGGCGCCGCCAAAGACCTGATCACCATCGCTTCGGCCGATGTCCTGCAGGCCATCCAGGGCTTCATTCTCGGCAGCACCGGCCTGGTCGGCTGGAGCGCATGCGCCGTGATGGCCGCTGCCGGTGTGGTATGCCTGCTGCTGGGCTGGGCGCTTGCGCCGGTGCTCGACAGCCTTTCGCTGGGCGAGGCCACTGCAAGAAGCCTTGGCCTTCCGCTGGGCGCCATGCGCGCCGCGCTGGTGGTGGTGCTCGCGCTCGCCACCGGCGCGGCCGTGGCGCAAACGGGCCTGATCGCTTTCGTGGGCCTTGCCTCGCCGCACCTCGTGCGCTCGGTGGTCAAGACCACGCATGCCGGGTTGATCGTGCTGTCAACGGCCATGGGCGGACTGCTGCTGATGTCCGCCGACCTCGCAGCGCGCTGGCTCATTGCCCCGCAGGAGCTGCCCGTGGGCGTGCTCACGGCCGTGCTCGGAGGCAGCTACCTGCTGTGGCTGATGCACAGGCGCAGCGCGCGGGGAGGCGTGGCATGAGCGGCCGCATTCCCGCCATCGAAGTACGCGGCTTGAGTGCCACGCTCGGCAGCACCGAGGTGCTGCACGGCATCGAGCTGAAGCTGGGCGCCGCGCGGTGGACCAGCATCGTCGGGCCGAACGGCGCGGGAAAGTCGACCTTGCTCAAGGCGCTTGCAGGCCTGCTTCCGCACCGTGGCGAAGTTTTTCTTTTCGGCGAGCCGGCCGCCAAGGTGCCCGGCCGCATTCGCGCACAGCGCCTTTCATGGCTGGGCCAGAGCGGTGCGGCGGGCGAGGGCAGCGCCGACGACCTGATGGTCTACGACATTGCGATGCTCGGCCGCCTGCCGCACCAGCGCTGGCTTGCCGCGCCCAGCGCGGAAGACCGCGAGGCCGTGGAGCGCGCATTGCGCAGCACGCAGGCCTGGGAGTGGCGCGAACGCCCGCTGGGCCAGCTCTCCGGCGGCGAGCGCCAGCGCGTACTGATGGCGCGTGTGCTCGCGGTCGAGGCCGAGCTGCTGCTGATGGACGAGCCACTCGCCAACCTCGATCCGCCCCACCAGGCCGACTGGATGCAGACCGCGCGTGCCTTGGTGGCCGAAGGCCGCACCGTGGTCAGCGTGCTGCACGAACTGCCCATGGCACTTGCGGCCGACGAGTTGGTCGTGATGAATCATGGCCGCGTGGTGCACCACGGCGGCAGCAGCGACCCGGCCACGCACGCAGCGCTCGAGCAGGTGTTCGATCACCGCATTCGTGTGCATCGCGTGGCGGACCAGTGGATTGCCTTGCCGAATTGAACGACTTTCCGAACACCACACCATGCAGATCGAAACTCCCCCAGCGACAAGCCCTACGAAAAACCCGAGGGCGAACGCCGCGGCATCGTCATCGTCAACACCGGTGACGGCAAGGGCAAGAGCACGGCCGCCTTCGGCTTGGCGTTGCGTGCGCACGGCCGCGGCAAGGCGGTGAAGATCTACCAGTTCATGAAAGTGCCCTCGGCCCGTTTCGGCGAGCACCGCATGTTCGAGCAGATCGGCATTCCCATCGAAGGCCTGGGCGACGGCTTCAGCTGGAAGAGCCAGGATCTCGAGCGCTCGAGCCAGCTTGCGCGCGACGGCTGGGAAAAGGCCAGGGCGGCCATTCTTTCGGGCGAGTTCTTTCTGGTGGTGCTCGACGAGATCACCTATCCGCTGATCTACGGCTGGCTGCCGCTCGACGGTGTGCTCGAAACGCTGCGCGAGCGGCCGAAGCATGTGCACGTGGTGCTGACCGGCCGTCGCTGTCCGCCCGAGATCATCGAGCTGGCCGACACCGTGACCGACATGACCATGGTCAAGCACGCCTTCAAGGCCGGGATTCCCGCGCAGCGCGGCATCGAGGATTGAGCCTTTGGCTTCCGCAGCCGCCTTGTGGCTTGCGCTGGCCATCGACCGTTGGCTGGGCGAGCCGGCGGTGCGCTGGCATCCCGTGGTGTGGATGGGGCACTACCTTGGTTGGTTCGGCTCCCGCCTTGCGCCGCTCGCGGCCGATGCAAGGCCGCGCGATCTGTCGCTGTTCCTGAAGGGCGCGCTGGCCTGGTGCGTTGGTGCAATGGTCGTTGGCGCCATGGCCCTGACGGTGCAGGCAACCGCACTGCAATGGCTGCCCGACTGGGCAACTGCCGTAGTGCTTGCTATTGCATTGAAGCCGCTCTTCGCATGGCGCATGCTGCGCAATGAAGTGCTGGCCGTGGAGGCGGCGCTCGCGGTGTCGCTGGAGGCGGGCCGTGCGCAGCTCGCCCGGTTGGTGAGCCGGGACGTCACCATGCTCAGTGAAAGCGAAGTGCGCGAAAGCGCCATCGAGTCGCTGGCCGAGAACCTCAACGATTCGCTGGTGGCCCCGCTGTTCTGGTTTGTGCTGCTGGGCCTGCCGGGCGCCGCGGTCTATCGCTTCGCGAACACGGCCGATGCCATGTGGGGCTACCGCGGCGAGCGCGGTGGCCGCGACTGGACGTGGTTCGGCAAATGGGCCGCGCGGGCAGACGACGTGCTTTCGTGGCTGCCGGCCCGGCTCACCGTGCTGCTGCTTGCGCTCGCGTCGCAGCAGTGGCCGCGAGGGCTGGCGCCAGAGGCGCGCCGCACGCCTTCGCCCAACAGCGGGTGGCCGATGGCGGCGATGGCATTGCTGCTTGGCGTGCGGCTGGCCAAGCCCGGCGTGTACGCCTTGAATGCGGAAGGGCGGCGCGCCGAAGCGGCCGACACGCAGCGCGCAGCGCAACTGGGCGGCAGGGCCGCGCTCGCGCTGGCGGCGTGTGCATCATTGGCGATCTTCGCCATCGCGAGGTGGGCATGACACTGGAACGAACGACACCAACCCATGCGCTGCATGGCGGCCCCGACGGCGCCGGTGCGGCGCGGCACGATTTCTCGACCAACGGCAATGCGGCGGGCCCGTGCCCTGCCGTTCTGGCAGCGTTGCGCGCGGCCGATGCAGCGCACTATCCTGACCCGGCCTACACCTCGCTGCGTCGCGCGCTGGCCGCCTTTCATGACGTGGCCGTCGAACGCGTGGTCATTGCGGGCAGTGCGAGCGAATTCATTCACCGCATCACAGCCGCCTGGGCGCAAGGCGGTGGACGGGAGGCCTGCCTGCCGATGCACAGCTATGGCGACTACGAGCGGGCGGCGTCGGCCTGGGGTTTGCAGACGTTGCGCACCGCCGACCCGCGCGGAAGGCCGGCACTGCGCTGGTTCTGCGAGCCCTCGAGCCCGCTGGGCCAGGCCGATCTCATGCCGCACACGGACGCGGACGGTGCCTGCGTGCTCGACATGGCCTACGAGCCGCTGCGTCTCGAAGGCCGGCCGTCGTTCGACGCCGCACAACGCAACCGCGTCTGGCAGCTGTGGACGCCGAACAAGGCGATGGGCTTGACCGGCATTCGCGCTGCCTATGCCATCGCACCCCAAAACGACATGGCCGCGGCGCTGAGTCAACGCATCGAGCAACTGTCGCCTTCATGGCCCATCGGCGCGCACGGCGTGGCAATGCTCGAAACCTGGGCCGGCGACGAAGCCCAGGCGTGGCTCGCGCAAAGCCTGAACACCTTGCGAGCATGGAAAGCGCAGCAGCGCGCCCTCTGCGAATCGCTGCGATGGGAGTGCCTGCCGAGCGACACCAACTTTTTCTGCGCGCGCACCGATGTGCCGTATCCGAAGCTCGCCGCAGAATTGCGCACTGAAGGCATCAAGCTGCGCGACTGCGCATCCTTCGGCCTGCCCGGCCACGTGCGGCTGGGTGTGTTGCCGCCGCAAAGCCAGCAGGCGCTGAAGGAGGCCTGGACACGAGCGGCAAAAGCAACCGAACATTGAACGGACACAAGCAGGAATCCGCCGCCACCATGCTCTACGCCATCACCACGCTCTTTCTTTGCCAACTGGCCGGCGAACTGCTCGTGCAGTGGCTTAGCCTGCCGATTCCCGGTCCTCTGATCGGCATGCTGCTGCTGTTCGTCGCGCTGCTCGTGCGTGGCGGCGTGCCCGAGGCATTGAGCGAGACCTCCGGCCATCTGCTGCGCAACCTCATGCTGCTGTTCATTCCGGCTGTGACCGGCGTCATGCTGCATTTCGAACGGGTGGGGCGCGAGTGGCTGCCGTTCCTTGCGGCCGGCATCGTGGGCGCGGCCTTCACCATGACGGTAACGGCGCTCACGCTGCGCTGGATGATCCGCATCACCGGCAAGGAGGCGGAATGAACGCTCCGGCAAAGCTGTCCGAGATCTGGGTCTTTCTCGCCCAGTCGCCGCTGCTCTGGCTGTCGCTCACGCTGCTGGCCTATCTGGGCGCGCTGTGGCTGCACAAGCGCAGCGGCAGCAGGCCGCTGGTCAATCCGGTGCTGGTGTCGGTCGTCGTCATCGTCACGGTGCTGCTCGTCACGCGCACGCCCTACGACACGTATTTCGAGGGCGCAAAGTTCGTGCACTTTCTCATCGGCCCGGCCACGGTGGCGCTGGCCGTGCCGCTCTACGGCCAGCTCGCGCGGCTGCGCAGGCTGTGGCTGCCGATCGGCGTGGCGCTGCTGGTGGGCTCCGTTGCGGCCATTGTCTCGGCCATCGGCATTGCCTGGGTGCTGGGCGGCTCGCATGAGCTGATGATGTCGCTCGCACCCAAGTCGGCCACCATGCCGATCGCGATGGGCGTGGCCGAAAAGATCGGCGGGCTGCCGTCGCTCGCCGCCGTGGCCGCCGCCGTCGCGGGCATCTCGGGCGCCATCATGGCGACTGGCCTGCTGAACCTGCTGCGCATCAAGGAACCCGCGGTGCGCGGCTTTGCCGTCGGCATGGCGGCGCACGGCATCGGCACCGCGCGCGCCATCCAGGTGAATGAAACGGCAGGCGCCTTCTCGGCCCTGGCGTTGGGTCTGAACGGCATCGCCACCGCGCTGCTGGTGCCGTTGCTGGTCAAGCTGCTGGGTGTTTTCTGACCCGGGTTTTCTGACGCAGAATGGCGCTCCCATCGACCTTGGAGCGCACGGCATGGCCCAGTACACCGCAGAGATCCTCTGGCAGCGAGGCGAGCAGGACTTTCTCGGCAACAGCTACAGCAGAAGGCATTCGATGCGCTTCGACGGCGGTGCGGAAGTGCCGGGTTCCTCGTCGCCGCACGTGGTGCCGTTGCCATTTTCGGATGCGGCGGCGGTCGACCCCGAAGAAGCCTTCGTCGCTTCGCTCTCGAGCTGCCACATGCTGTGGTTCCTCACCATGGCGGTAAAGCGCAAGTTCACCGTCGACCGTTACTTCGACGCGGCAAGCGGCATCATGGAAAAGAACGCCGAAGGCAAGCTCGCGATGACGGTGGTCACGCTCCGGCCGGATGTCATGTTCTCCGGCGACAACCTGCCCACGCGCGAGCAGATCGAACACATGCACCACCGGGCGCATGAGGAATGCTTCATTGCCAACTCGGTCAAGACCGAGGTGCGCTGCGAACCGGTGTTCGGCTGACCCCTTCCAGCGGAGAACGACTCAGCGCCGCTGCAGCCGCGGGTTCTTCGCAAACAGCTCGGCCGCCCAATCCACGAACGCCCGCACCTTCGCGCTCAGGTGGCGGTTGGGCGGGTAGACCACATGAATCGGCAGCGGGTCGCGGTGCCAGTCCGACAGCACCTCGATCAGTTCGCCGCTCTCCAGCAGCGGCTCGGCCATGAAGGTGATGCATTGCGAAATGCCGAAGCCGCCGAGCACCGCCGCCATGTGGGCGTTGCTCTCGTTCACCGACACGCGGTAGGGCCCGTTGAGTTCGATGGTCTCGTCGTCCTTCTTGAACTCGTGCGGGTAGATGCGCCGCGTGCTGCCCGAAAAGTAGCTCACCACGTGGTGCCGCTTCTCGATGTCGTTGGGGTGCTGCGGAATGCCGTAGCGCTTGATGTAGGCGGGCGATGCCACCGTCACGAAGTGCAGGGTGCCGATGCGCCGGGCCACCAGCGACTGGTCGCTCAGCTCGCCGGCCCGGATCACGCAGTCGACGTTGTCGGTGATGAGGTCGACCGTGCGGTCGCTCACGCCCAGGTCGACCTGAATTTCGGGGTAGCGGTCGCAGAAGGTGGCCAGCGCGGGCAGGATGACCAGCCGCGCCACCGAGGTGCCCACGTCGATGCGCAGCCGCCCGGTGGGATTGGCCTGCGCATTGGTCATGCTGGCTTCGATGTCGTCGAAGTCGTTCAGGAGGCGCGCCGCGCGTTCGTAGTAGGCCGCGCCGTCGGGCGTTACCGTCACGCGCCGCGTGGTGCGGTTGAGCAGCTTCACCCGCAGGCGCGATTCGAGCGCCTGGATCTGCTTGGTGACCGTCCCCTTTGGCAGGGCGAGCGAATCCGCGGCCCGGGTGAAGGTGCCTGCTTCCACCACGCGGACAAAGATCCGCATTGCCTGGATTTGATCCATTGATGACTGTTCCTGGGAACCCGGCCCTTGCCGAGGGGGAGCGGATTCTCACACAAGGTGACAATCCCTATCGTTTCCCGGATTGTTCGCCGTTTGGAAACAGAGTAGGGGCAGGTTGCCTGTTTAACACCACACTGGCCGCCTTATATTTCGACTATCGCCAATCCTCCTGAGGTTGCCTCCATGTCACCCCGTCCGTCGTCCCGCTCTGCCGAAGCCGCTGCCCTAGCCGCGGCGCAAGGCGTGGAAGCCGATCTTTCGATCGAGCTGCCCGGCCGCGCGCCGGTGGATGCCCGGGTCTACGGGCAACGCCCGCGCGGCGAAACGGTTCCGCTGGTGCTGCATTTCCACGGCGGCACCTTCGTTTGCGGCAACCTGGACAACGGGCGCAACGTGGCCCGGCTGCTGGCAGGGGCCGGTGCGGTGGTGGTGTCGGTGGCCTACCCGCTGGCACCCGAATCGCCGTTTCCCGAGCCCATTGAAGTGGGCTATGCAGCGCTCGAATGGCTCTACAAGCAGCGCGTCAAGCTCGGCGGCAAGGGCGCCCAGGTGTACCTGGCCGGCGAAGAAGCCGGCGGCAACCTGGCCGCCGGGGTGGCGCTGATCGCCCGCGACCGGGCGCATCCGCCGCTGGCGGGGCAAATTTTGCTGTCGCCCATGCTCGACCCGTGCGCGGGCACTGCGTCGCTGCGCAAGGCGACGAACGACGAGGCCGAATGCCGCTGGGCCAAGGGCTGGGAAAAGTACTTGAGTTGCCCCTCCAACGCAACCCATCCCTACGCCGTTCCGAGCGGATCGCTCCGGCTTGGTGCGTTGGCACCCGCGCTGGTGCTGGTGGGCGCCGACGACGCGATGCGCGACGAGGCGCTGACCTTTGCCGGGCGCCTGCGCGCGGCCGGCATCGACGTGACGAGTGCCGTGTTGCCTGGTGCCGCGAACTGGCCCAAGGCGCTGTACGACCCCGAACCCTCGGGCTGCAAGGCCTGCGAAGCCAGCGTGCAGCAACACTTCCGCGAATTTTTCAGTGCCACCACGCCGCCTCCGGTAGCACCCAAGCCCAGCTAGGTGGGCCGGTCGCGGCAGCCCAGCCAGACGTCGCGACGCCTTTCCCCGGCCCACCGGTAACCCCGGTCATTTTCGAATTCCGCCTCCTGGTGCCAAAAGCGCCGGGGTGGCCTGTTGCATCCCAAAAAGTCATCGAGAAGGACGAACCATCATGTCGAACAATAAGCAAAAACTGTCTTCCGTCGCCCGCAAGGGCCTGTGGCCCACAGTGACCGGCCTCACCGCACTGCTGGCTGTGGCCGCCGCCGTGCTTGGCATGCAGAGCTTCAAGGCGGAGGCCACGGCACCCGCCGCGGCGCAACAGGGCACACCGGTATCCGTGGCCACCGTGGCCCAAAGCGAAGTCAACGCCTGGGACGAGTTCTCGGGCCGGCTCGAAGCCGTGCAGCGCGTCGATGTGCGCTCCCGCGTAGCGGGCGCCGTGCAGGCGGTGCACTTTCGCGAAGGCGCGTTGGTGAAGCAGGGCGACCTGTTGATCACCATCGATCCCGCACCGTACGCCGCCGAAGTGGAGCGTGCCGAAGCCCAAGTAGCCTCCGCCCAGGCCCGCCAGGCATTCAGCCGCAGCGAGCAGGAACGCGCCAAGCGCCTGTGGGACCAGCAGGCCATTGCCCAGCGCGAATATGACGAGCGCGTGAACGCCAGCCGCGAGGCCGATGCCAACCTGCGTGCCGCGCAAGCGACGCTGCAATCGGCGCGCCTCAACCTGGGCTACACGCAAGTGCGTGCGCCCGTGTCGGGCCGCATCGGCAAGCTCGAGGTGACCCAGGGCAACCTGGTGGCCGCGGGCCCCGGCGCGCCGGTGCTGACCACGCTGGTGTCGGTGAGCCCGATCTACGCGAGCTTCGATGCCGACGAGCAGGTGATCACCCGCGCCCTGAAAGACCTGCCGAGCGGCGCCAGCGCACGCGGCCAGATCGAGAGCATTCCCGTGCAGATGGGCACCTCGGGCTTCGACGGCACGCCCTTCGTCGGCAAGCTGCAGCTGATCGACAACCAGGTCGACGCCCGCAGCGGCACCGTGCGCGTGCGCGCCTCGTTTGACAACAAGGACGGCGCGCTCATTCCGGGCCAGTTTGCCCGCATCCGCATGGGCCAGGCGCGCAATGACTCCGCTCTGCTGGTGAGCGAACGCGCCATCGGCACCGACCAGAACAAGAAGTTCGTGATGGTCGTGGGCGAAGACAACAAGGCCATGTACCGCGAAGTGACGCTCGGCGCATCGGTCAACGGGCTGCGCGTGGTGAGCAAGGGCCTGAAGGCCGGCGAACGCGTGGTGGTGAACGGCCTGCAGCACATCCGCCCCGGCGCACTGGTGGTGCCGCAGAACGTGACGATGGACGCCAAGGCCGACACCAAGCAACAACAACCGGAACGCGTCGCGGAAGCCGCGAAGTCCTGAACTCGGAGGGGAGCGCGTTTGCGCTCGCCGGAGAAACAACATGAATCTCTCTAAATTCTTCATCGACCGGCCGATCTTTGCCGGCGTGCTGTCGCTATTGATATTGATAGCCGGCCTGATCGCGCTGCGCGGGTTGCCGATCTCGGAATACCCCGAAGTCGCACCGCCCTCGGTGGTGGTGCGTGCCCAGTACCCGGGCGCCAACCCCAAGGTGATTGCCGAAACCGTGGCAACGCCGCTCGAAGAGCAGATCAACGGCGTCGAAGGCATGCTCTACATGGGCAGCCAGGCCACCACCGACGGCGTGATGACGCTGACGGTGACCTTCCGCCTCGGCACCGATCCCGACAAGGCCCAGCAGCTGGTGCAGAACCGCGTCTCGCAAGCCGAGCCGCGCCTGCCGGAAGAAGTGCGCCGCCTCGGCATCACGACCGTCAAGAGCGCGCCTGACCTGACGATGGTGGTTCACCTCGTTTCGCCGAACAACCGCTACGACATCAACTACCTGCGCAACTACGCGGTGCTGAACGTGAAGGACCCGCTCGCGCGCATCGAAGGCGTGGGCCAGGTGCAGATCTTCGGCGGCGGCGACTACTCGATGCGCGTGTGGCTCGACCCGCAGAAGGTTGCGCAGCGCGGCCTCTCGGCCAGCGACGTGGTGGCTGCGATCCGCGGCCAGAACGTGCAGGCCGCGGCCGGTGTGGTCGGCGCTTCGCCGGGCCTCTCGGGCGTGGACATGCAGCTCTCGATCAATGCGCAAGGGCGCCTGCAGAGCGAGGAAGAGTTCGGCGACATCATCGTGAAGAGCGGCACCGACGGCGCCGTGACCCGCCTGCGCGACATCGGCCGCCTTGAAATGGGTGCTGCCGACTACTCGCTGCGTTCGCTGCTGAACAACGACCCGGCCGTTGGCATGGGCGTGTTCCAGGCGCCTGGCTCCAACGCGCTCGACATCTCGTCCAACGTTCGCAAGACGATGGCCGAGCTCAACAAGAACATGCCCGAAGGCCTGGAATACCGCATTGCGTATGACCCGACGCAGTTCGTGCGCGCATCGATCGAATCGGTGATTCACACGCTGCTCGAAGCCATCCTGCTGGTGGTGCTGGTCGTGATCCTGTTCCTGCAGACCTGGCGCGCTTCCATCATTCCGCTGCTGGCCGTGCCGGTGTCGGTGATCGGTACCTTTGCGGTGCTGCACGTGCTGGGCTTTTCCATCAATGCGCTGAGCCTGTTCGGACTAGTGCTGGCCATCGGTATCGTGGTGGACGACGCCATCGTGGTGGTGGAAAACGTCGAGCGAAACATCGAGGCGGGGCTGACGCCGCGCGAAGCGACCTACCGCGCAATGCGCGAAGTGTCGGGGCCCATCATCGCAATCGCGCTGGTGCTGGTGGCCGTGTTCGTTCCGCTGGCTTTCATCAGCGGCCTCACGGGCCAGTTCTACAAGCAGTTTGCGGTGACCATCGCGATCTCGACGGTGATCTCGGCCATCAACTCGCTCACGCTGTCGCCGGCTCTCGCGGCACTGCTGCTGCGCGGCCATGATCAGCCCAAGGATGCGCTGACCCGCGGCATGGACAAGGCCTTCGGCTGGCTGTTCCGCGGCTTCAACAAGCTCTTCAGCCGCGGCTCGGAAGCCTACAGCGGCGGCGTCAAGAGCGTGATCTCGCGCAAGACGTTGATGCTGGTGATCTACCTCGCGCTGGTCGGCGTGACCTTCGGCCTCTTCAAGGCGGTTCCCAGCGGCTTCGTGCCGGCGCAGGACAAGCAATACCTGATCGGTTTTGCCCAGCTGCCCGACGGCGCCACGCTCGACCGCACCGACGAAGTGATCCAGCGCATGGGCGAGATCATGAAGAAGAACCCGAACGTGGAAGACGCCATCGCGTTCCCGGGCCTGTCGATCAACGGCTTCACCAACAGCTCGAACTCGGGCATCGTGTTTGCCACGCTCAAGCCCTTCGACCAGCGCAAGCGCGCCGACCAGAGCGGCGGTGCAGTGGCCGGCCAACTCAACGGTGCCTTTGCCAGCATCCAGGACGCGTTCATCGTGATGTTCCCGCCGCCGCCGGTGGCGGGCCTGGGCACCACGGGCGGCTTCAAGCTGCAGCTGGAAGACCGCGCCTCGGTGGGGTACGACCAGATGGACGCCGCGGTGAAGGCCTTCATGGCCAAGGCCTATGCAGCGCCCGAGCTCACGGGCATGTTCACGAGCTGGCAGGTCAACGTGCCGCAGCTGTATGCGGACATCGACCGCACCAAGGCCCGCCAGCTCGGCGTGCCGGTGACGGACATCTTCGACACCATGCAGATCTACCTCGGTAGCCTGTACGCGAACGACTTCAACAAGTTCGGCCGCACGTACAGCGTGCGTGTGCAGGCCGATGCGCCTTACCGCGCTCGTGCCGAAGACGTGGGCATGCTGAAGGTGCGCTCGACCACGGGCGAAATGGTGCCGCTGTCGGCGCTCATGAAGGTGAACTCGACCTTTGGCCCGGAACGCGCCATGCGCTACAACGGCTACCTGGCAGCCGACATCAACGGCGGCCCGGCTCCCGGCTATTCGTCGGGCCAGGCGCAGGACGCGATCACCAAGATTGCGGCCGAGACGCTGCCCAAGGGCGTGACCTTCGAGTGGACCGAGCTGACCTACCAGGAAATCCTGGCCGGCAACTCCGCCTTCCTGGTGTTTCCGCTGGCCATTCTGCTGGTGTTCCTGGTGCTGGCCGCGCAGTATGAAAGCCTGACGCTGCCGATCGCGATCATCTTGATCGTGCCCATGGGCATCCTGGCTGCGATGACGGGCGTATGGATATCGGGGGGTGACAACAACGTCTTCACGCAGATCGGGTTGATCGTGCTGGTGGGGCTGAGTGCGAAGAACGCGATCCTGATCGTGGAGTTTGCACGCGAGCTCGAGTTTGCCGGCCGCACGCCCATCCAGGCTGCGATCGAAGCCAGCCGCCTGCGCCTGCGCCCGATTCTCATGACCTCGCTGGCCTTCGTGATGGGCGTGCTGCCCCTCGTGCTGTCGACCGGCGCGGGCTCTGAAATGCGCAAGGCCATGGGCGTGGCGGTGTTCGCCGGAATGATCGGTGTGACGGCTTTCGGCCTGTTCCTGACGCCGGTGTTCTACGTGCTGATGCGCCGCCTGGCGGGCAACCGCGCACTCAAGCTGCATGGCGACGTGCCGCACGGGGAAGACTTCGTTTCGGCGGCCCATCCCGCTGCACCGGCACCGTCGTCCCACGGTGGTTCGGGCGGCGGCGGGCTGCACCCGCTGCCTGCTGCGCCGCGCCCTTCGCACGGCTCGCACGACTGATCGAGAAGAAAGCTCATCATGAAATTCTCAGTACAACCTTGGGTCAAGCCGCTTCGCACCGCCTTGCTGCCGCTGGTGGCAGCCCTGGCGCTGGCCGGCTGCGCGACCGTGCCCTCCGGCGTGCCGGAGATCCAGACCACCGCCCAGTTCAAGGAGCAGGGCGCGGCCCCGCCCGCGGGCTGGACGCGTGCCGTGCCTTCCGAAGCGCAGGCCCGCGGCGCATGGTGGCTGGCCTTCAACGACCCGGTGCTCAATGCGCTGGTCGAAAAGGCGGACGTCAACAACAACAACATCCAGGCCGCCGCGGCCCGGCTTGCGGAAGCTCGCGCCCTGGCGCGCAGCGCCCAGGCCGACCGCCTGCCGCAAATCGGCCTGGGCGCCGGCGCCAATCGCGGTGCGGGCCTCGACAAGGCCACGGCCAGCACCCGGCCGGCCACGATGACCAATATCGGCGCCACCTTCTCGTACGAGGTCGACCTGTTCGGCCGGCTCTCGGGCGCAAGCAATGCGGCCAAGCTCGATGCGGCCAGCCGCGAAGCGCTGCTGCAAAGCACGCGCCTTGCCGTGCAGGCCGAGGTGGCGCAAACCTACTTGCAACTGCGTGCGCTCGACGCCGAGCGCGCCCTGGTGCGCGAGCAGGTCGAGGCCTACCGCGACACGCTGCGCCTGACGCAGCGCCGCCAGCAGGCCGGCGACATTGCCGAGCTCGACGTGGCACGCGTGCAGACCGAGGTGTCGTCGACCGAGTCGGATGCGCTCGCGCTCGACCGCCAGCGTGCGCAGGTCGAGCATGCGCTTGCGGTGCTGGTGGGCGATTCGGCCTCGAGCTTCGGCCTGCGTACCGACGAGTGGGCCACCGCGCTGCCGTCGGTGCCGCCGGGCGTGCCGGCCACGGTGCTCACGCGCCGCCCGGACGTCTCGGCCGCGCAGAACGCCGTGCTCGCGGCGCAGGCTCGCGTGGGCGTGGCACAAGCCGCCTGGTTCCCGGACATCTCGCTGACCGGGGCCGCCGGCTATGCGTCGCCGGAAATCGGCGACCTGTTCAAGTGGTCGGCCCGCTCGTGGGGCGTGGGCGCGCTGCTCTCGCTGCCGATCTTCGACGGCGGCCGCCGCGAAGCCGGCGTGCAGGGCGCCAATGCGCAGCTCGACGGTGCGCTTGCCAACTACCGCAACCAGGTGCTGGTCGCGTTCCAGGAGGTGGAAGACCAGCTCTCCGCCATCCGCATCCTGCAGGAGCAGTCGACCGTGCAGGCGCAGGCCGTCACTTCGGCCCAGCGCGCGACCAGCCTGTCGGACACGCGCTATCGCAACGGCTATATCAGCCAGCTCGACCTGCTCGACGCCCGCCGCAGCGAACTGCGCAACCGGCGCCAGGCGCTGCAGGTGAAGTCGGCGCAATACCAGGCGGCTGTTGGGCTGATCCGCGCCATCGGCGGTGGGTGGGAAGTGCCGGCTGCCACGGCGCAGGCACAACCCGGGGCACCGGGCCAGGTACAGACCGCGGCACGCTGAAACACCAAAGGGGCGCAAGCCCCTTTTTCTTTGGGCGGCTGCGTCTCGAGAAAAGCGGCGCGCGGCGACAACGGACAATAGCCGCATGACAACCCGATGCGTGATGGTTCTGGGCACGACCAGTGGCGCCGGCAAGAGCTGGCTGGTCACTGCGCTGTGCCGCTGGTATGCGCGGCAGGGCCTCAAGGTGGCGCCTTTCAAGGCGCAGAACATGAGCAACAACGCCCGCGTGGTGGATGGCGGGGAGGTCGGCAGCGCGCAGTATTTTCAGGCGCTGGCGGCACGCGCGATGCCCGACGTGCGCATGAACCCGCTGCTGCTCAAGCCCGAGCGCGACACCCACAGCCAGGTGGTGCTGATGGGGCAGGTGAACCAAGAGCTCACGGCCATGCCCTGGCGCGGACGCAGCGAGCGCGTGTGGCCGCAGATTGCTTCGGCGTTCGACGAATTGCGCGCCGAGAACGACGTGGTAGTGATCGAAGGCGCCGGCTCGCCGGCCGAGATCAACCTGATGGCCAGCGACATCGTCAACCTGCGCGTGGCCCGGCATGCGGATGCCCGCTGCCTGCTGGTAACTGATATCGACCGCGGCGGGGCCTTCGCGCATCTCTATGGCACCTGGGCATTGATGCCCGAGAGCGACCGCGCATTGCTGCGCGGCTTTGTTCTCAACAAGTTTCGCGGCGATGCCTCGCTGCTGGCTCCGGCGCCGCAGCAGCTGCAGGCGCTGACCGGCGTACCCACGGTGGCCACGCTGCCCATGTGGTGGCAGCATGGCCTGCCCGAAGAAGACGGTGTGTTCGACGACCGGAGCCGCTCGAGCGGCGTTGTCACGCGTACCGTGGCGGTGGTGGCGTATCCGCGCATCAGCAATCTGGACGAGTTCCAGCCGCTCAAGAATGTGCCCGGCGTTCGCCTGGTGTGGGCGCGCACGCCGGCCGACGTGGCCGGCGCCGACTGGATCGTGCTGCCCGGCTCCAAGCACACCAGCGGCGACCTCGCGTGGCTGCGCACGCAGGGGCTGGACCGCGCCATTGCCGCGCACGCAGCCGGCGGCGGCGCCGTGCTCGGCGTTTGCGGCGGCTTGCAGATGCTGGGCGAGGCGCTGGTCGATCCGCACGGCATCGACGGCAATGCGCCCGGCCTGGGGCTGCTGCCGCTCGTCACCGTGTTCGAGCGCGAGAAAACCGTGCGCCATCGGGCTGCCGTCTTCGGTGAACTGGGCGGCGCATGGGCTTCACTTTCGAACGTGCCGGTGGCGGGCTACGAAATTCACCACGGCCATACCGCGATACACCCGCAAATGGCGCAGGACGGCCATGCCGTGATGCCCGAAGGCCTGGCCTGGCAGAACGCGCGCGGCAATGTGCTGGGCCTTTACCTGCACGGCCTGTTCGAAGACGCGGCCGCGTTGCACGCGCTCTTCGGCGCCGCGGCCCCCACACTCGATTCCACTTTCGACGGCCTGGCCGATTTCATCGACACCCACTTCGAGGCCGGCGTACTGCAGGGCCTGATCGCATGACCGACAAGAACACCATTCCTTCCATCACTGACATCCGCGATGACGCGCTTGCGGCACGGCTGCAGGGCGCGCTCGACAACAAGACCAAGCCGCTCGGCGCGCTCGGCCGCCTCGAAGGGCTGGCGCTGCGTATCGGGATGATCCTGGGTAGCGAAACGCCCGTGCTCGAAGCGCCCCAGATGCTGGTGTGCGCGGGCGACCATGGCCTGGCGGCGCGCGGTGTCTCCGCATTTCCCAGCGACGTGACCTGGCAGATGGTCGAGAACTTTCTTGCGGGCGGCGCGGCCGTGAGCGTGCTGGCGCGCCAACATGGGCTGGCGCTGACGGTGGTCGACTGCGGCGTGCGGCGCGACTTCCAGGCGCGTCCGGGGCTGGTGTCGCGCCGCATCGCCGCCGGCACCGCCGATGCGTCGGCTGGGCCTGCGATGACGGCAGGGCAATGCGCGCAAGCCATTGCCAACGGCCGCGAGGTGGTGCGCGCGCTCCCCGGCAATGCCTTGCTGCTCGGCGAGATGGGCATCGGCAACAGCTCGGCGGCGGCCATGCTGCTTGCGCGGCTGGCGGGCCTCGACATCGATGCCTGCACCGGCGCAGGCACGGGGCTCGACGCCGCCGGGCTGGCGCGCAAGCGCACAGTGCTGCGCGAAGTGCTGGCCCTGCATGCATCGGCGGTTGCGCCGCTCGATGCATTGGCTGCGTTCGGCGGCTTCGAAATTGCCACCCTGGTCGGCGCGGTGCTGCAGGCGGCAGAAGAGCGGCGCGTGATCGTGGTCGATGGATTCATCGCGAGCGCGGCGGTGCTGGTGGCGCAGGCACTGCAGCCGCACGTGGCCCAGCGCTGCGTGGCCGCGCACAGCTCGGCGGAACCGGGGCATGCGCTGTTGTTGAAGCACCTCGGGTTGGAGCCACTGCTGAATCTGGACTTGCGCCTTGGCGAAGGCTCGGGCGGCGCGCTGGCGTGGCCGCTGCTCGAATCGGCCTGCCGCATCCTGCGCGAAATGGCGAGCTTCGAGGCGGCGGGCGTGTCGCGCAAGGGCGGCTGAACTTCATGAACGGCGTTCGCCACTACCTGCTGGCACTGCAGTTCTTCACGCGGGTGCCGGTGACTGGGCGACTCGCTGAGTGGGTCGGATTCAGCCCCCAGATGCTGCGCGCGAGCGCGGCGCATTTTCCGGGCGTCGGCTGGCTCGTGGGGTTTGTGGGGGCCGCCGTTTTTGTTCTGGCGCTGCAGGGCCTGTCGGGCGCGGCTGGTGCGCTGGCAGCGGCGCTGCTGAGCATGGTGGCAACCGTGCTGCTCACCGGCGCCTTTCATGAGGATGGCTTGGCCGACGTGGCCGACGGACTGGGCGGATCGGCCGACCGAAACCGCGCGCTCGAGATCATGAAGGACTCGCGCATCGGCGCCTTCGGCGCCATTGCGCTGGTGCTTGCGCTGGGCCTCAAGGCCGCGCTGCTTGCTTCGCTGGCGGGGCAGGGGGTGCAGGCGGTGGCCGGGGCCATCGTCGGCGCGCATGTGCTGTCGCGGCTGGCGCCGCTGTTTTTGATTCGCTGGCTGCCGTATGTGGGCGATGCCGGTGCGAGCAAGGCCAAGCCGCTGGCCGATGCAATCGGCGGCGGCGCCTTGCTGGTCGGCGTGCTCTGGTCGGTTCCTGCCCTTGCGCTGGTGCTGGTGACGCAAGGCCCCGCGAGAACAGCGGCCGTCGTGGCGGCATGTGCCGTTGCGGCATTGGTCATGGCGCGCATGTTCCGGCGCCGGCTGCAGGGCTTTACCGGCGACGGGCTCGGCGCCACGCAACAGGTGTGCGAGCTTGCAATCTATCTTGCACTGGCGTGGCAGGCATGAAGCTGTGGCTCGTGCGCCATGCGCAAACCGACGCCGCGCCGGGCCTTTGCTATGGCGTCACGGATGTCGGCGTGCCCATGGAGGCGACGCTGGCGGTTGCGCGCGCCGTGCAGGCCCGCGTTCCCGTGGGCATCGCACTGGTCCATTCCCCTTTGCGGCGTTGTGCCGAACTGGCAAAGGCCATCGGCACGCTGCGCCCGGACCTTGCCATGCGAGCGGACGAGCGCCTGGCCGAAATGGACTTCGGCGCCTGGGAAGGCCGGCCGTGGGCATCCATCACCAGTGCCGACTTCGATGCATGGACCGGCAATTTCGCCGACGGTCTTCCGGGCGAGTACGGCGAAAGCACGGCCAGCTTCATGCAGCGCACTGGCGCTGCTTTCGACGAGTGGCGCGCGTCGGGCCAGGACGCGGTGTGGGTCACGCATGCGGGCGTGATGCGCGCCGTGCAACTGCTGCATGGCGGCGTGCGGCGCGTGGACGCCGCCGCGCAATGGCCGTCGGCGCCCATTGACTATGGGGCGTGCCTGCTGATCGAATGCGGGTGACGCGCGGCAGCGTCCGCGCCATTTCATTGCCCCCATTCGCGCCATGCCCGCACAGCCTTCCCACGAGCGCCTGTACGTTCGCCTCGACGAGGACCCCTTGCACGGGCCCGAGGCTGCGATGCCGGCGGGCTCATTGCAGGCCTTCCCGGTTGCAGCGCCGTTGCGCGCGCATGTCGCGCACATCCTGCTCTATCGCGAAGCGCTGCCTGACGGGCGCGAAGTGCTCGAGCGCGTGCTGCCCGACGGCGCGGTGCGGCTGGTTTTCAACCTTGGCGATGCGCCCTCTGCGGGCGACGGCGCCGGGCAGCCCGTTGAAGCAATCGGCGCTTCGGCCGCGCCGGCGCTGGTGCGGCTGCGCGGCAGGGTCGAGGGGCTGTCGGTCACGCTGCGCCCCGGCGCGGCCGCGGCGCTGCTCGGCATGCCGGCCGGGGAGATTGCCGGCACCGCGGTGCACCTCGATCAACTCTGGCGTGGCCAAGGCGCCGAACTGCGCGAACGCATGGCAGAAGCGCGTGACGACGCCTCGCGGGTTGCGGTGCTGTGCGCCATGCTCGGGCAGCGGCTGGCGCGGGCCGACACGGCTCTTCAACCGGCCGCCCCTATGGCCACGATAAGGGCGGCGCAGCTGATCGCGGAATCGGGTGGTCGGCAATCGCTGCACGAGGTGGCGGCTGCGGTCGGCGTCGGCGAGCGCCGTTTGCAGCAGCTGTTCCAGCAGCAGGTGGGCCTCTCGCCGCGCACGTGGGGCAGGCTCGCGCGGCTGCATGCCTGCCTGCGCGCCTTGCGGCAGCCACGGCCGCGCATGCCCGGCTGGGCGGAGCTAGCGCTTGACGGCGGCTTCTACGACCAGTCGCACCTCGTCAACGAGTTCAAGGCGCTGAGCGGCCTCACGCCGACCGAGTTTCTCGGCCGCACGGTTTCGGTTTCTTCCAATACAGCGGCGTGACGCGGCGGTACCTTCGGGCTTCGAACTCGGAGAAAAGGGAAAGAACGCGATGCAAGACGAAGAAGTGAAGAGGCCGCTGAAGGGCCGCGTGGCCGTGGTGACCGGCGCCAGCCGGGGCGCCGGCCGCGGCATTGCCCTGGAGCTGGGCGCGGCGGGGGCCACCGTGTACGTGACAGGCCGCAGCACGCGCGCGCAGCCGGCCGAAAGCTATGGACGCATCCTTGCGCTCTCGGAACTCGAAGCCCTGCCGGGCAGCATCGACGAGACGGCCGACGAACTCACGCGCATGGGCGGCCACGGCATTGCGGTGCGCTGCGACCACACGCAGGAAGACGACGTGGCAAGCCTCTTCGCGCGGGTGCAGCGCGAGCAGGGCCGCTTGGACCTGCTGGTGAATAACGCCTGGGGCGGGCACGAAACCTTCAACGGCGTTTTCGAGGCGCCGTTCTGGGAACACCCGCTTTCCAACTGGGAGTCGATGTTCGACCGCGGCGTGCGCAACCACCTGCTGGCGAGCCGGTTCGCGGCGCCGCTCATGGTGGTGCAGAAGAGCGGCCTGATCGCGATCACCAGCTTCTGGGACCGCGACAAGTACCTGCGCGGCAACCTGTTCTACGATCTCGCCAAGTCGGCGATGAACCGGTTGGCCTTTGGCATGGCCGAGGAACTCCGCCCGCACGGTGTGGCCTCGCTCGCGCTTTCACCGGGCTGGATGCGAACCGAGTTCGTGCTCGCTGGGCACAAGACCGACGAAGCGCATTGGCATGAACGCCCGGCGCTCGCAAGAACCGAGTCGCCGCGCTACCTGGGCCGCGCCATTGCCGCGCTGGCGGGCGACGCGGGGGTGATGCAGAAAAGCGGCGGCGTGCACCGCGTGGCCGATCTGGCGCGTGAATACGGCTTTACCGACACCGACGGACGGCAGCCCGAAGCATTCGAGCTCTAGCCTGGAAAAGAGTCGGCATCAGGCCGACTTGGGCCGCGGCGTCTTCGGCTTGTAGTTGCAGTAGGGCGCCACTGCGCATTCCCAGCACTTCGGCGTGCGCGCCACGCAGATGTAGCGCCCGTGCAAGATGAGCCAGTGGTGCGCATGCAGCCGAAACTCGAAAGGCACGCGCTTCTCCAGCTTGAGCTCCACTTCGAGCGGCGTCTTGCCCGGCGCAAGCCCGGTGCGGTTGCTGACGCGAAAGATGTGCGTATCCACGGCAATCGTCGCCTCGCCGAACGCCACGTTGAGCACCACGTTGGCGGTCTTGCGCCCGACGCCCGGCAGCGCCTCGAGCTCGGCGCGCGTGCGCGGCACTTCGCCGCCGTGCTGCTCCACAAGAATGCGGCAAGTCTCGATCAGGTGCTTGGCCTTGCTGCGGTAGAGCCCGATGGTCTTGATGTATTCCTCCAGCCCCTCCACACCCAGCCTCAGGATGGCTTGGGGCGTGTTCGCCACCGGAAAGAGCTTGCGCGTGGCCTTGTTCACGCCCACGTCGGTGGCCTGCGCCGAGAGCAGCACGGCGGCCAGCAGCTCGAAGGGCGTGGCGTATTCAAGCTCGGTTTCAGGGGTGGGGTTGGCCGCCTGCAGGGTGGCGAAGAAGAGGGGGATGTTGTCTTTTTCATGGGGGCTGGAAGCGCGGCGCTCGCCTGCCGTATGGGGGTGGTGGGGGGCGGGCAGCGATAGTTGCAATATATCGTCGAAAGCCGATGGTGTTACGCAGCTTTATTGCCCGCGGCTTTCGCCACAATAGCGCCTCAGAAAGTGAGACTTCCCATGCAATTCGCTTCCCGCCTCGACAACGTCGAAACCTCCGCCATCCGCGAACTCTTCAAGCTGCTGGGCAAGCCCGGCATCATCAGCTTTGCGGGCGGATTTCCCGACAGCGCCATGTTCGACGTCGAGGGCCTGAAGGAGGCGAGCCAGAAGGCGCTGACCGAAGAACCCGGCGGCGCGCTGCAATATGGCGCCACCGAGGGCTACGAGCCGCTGCGCACGCAGCTCAGTGCCTTCATGAAGACCAAGGGCGTCGACGTGGACCCGAGCGGCCTGATCGTCACCACCGGCAGCCAGCAGGCGCTCGACCTGCTGGGCAAGACCATGATCTCGCCCGGTGACAAGGTGATCGTCGAAGGCCCGACCTTCCTGGCCACCATCCAGTGCTTTCGCTTGTACGGCGCGCAGCTCATCAGCGCGCCCATCGACGCCAACGGCGTGAAGACCGACGAGCTTGAAAAACTCATTGCGGAGCACAAGCCCAAGTTCGTCTACCTGATTCCCACCTTCGGCAACCCGAGCGGCGCCATGCTGAGCCTGGAGCGCCGCAAGAAGGTGCTCGAGCTGGCCGTCAAGTACCAGACGCTGATCGTCGAGGACGACCCGTACGGCGATCTCTACTTCGGCGAAGCGCCCCCGCCGTCGATCATGGCTTTGAGCAAGGACGTGCCGGGCAGCCGCGAGCTGCTCGCGCATTGCGGCAGCCTGAGCAAGGTGCTGAGCCCCGGCCTTCGCATCGGCTGGATGATTGCGCCGGCCGAGCTGCTGGCCAAGGCCACCATGTGCAAGCAGTTCAGCGATGCGCACACCAGCACCTTCTCGCAGGCCACGGCCGCGCAATACCTCAAGAGCGGCCGCATGCCGGCCACGCTGGCGCATGTGCGGGAGGTGTACGGCCAACGGGCGCAGGCCATGGGCGCGGCGCTGAAGCGCGAGTTGGGCGACGCGGTGAGCTTTACCCAGCCGCAGGGCGGGTTGTTCTTCTGGGCCCGCCTGACGGGTGCCAACGGCAAGCTGGCCGATGCAACCGAACTGGCCAAGCGCGCGATCGAGCAGCTGGTGGCCTTTGTGCCGGGCGCACCGTTCTATGCCGAGAAGCCCGACCTGGCGACGCTGCGGTTGAGCTTTGCGACGGCGGACGTGGCGAAGATCGAAGAGGGCGTGAAGCGCCTGGGCCAGGCCTTGTAGGTCTTCAGGGCGAGCGGTGCAGCCGCGGCGCCGCCAGCAGCGCCAGGTTGTCTTCGATGGCCGCATCCACGTTGGGATAACGGCCTTTCATTTTCGACAGCGTCATGATGGTCTGGAGCGCCTTCAGGTCCTTGACCGAGGGCGCGACCTTGATCTGCGCGATGGCCGCCGATGCGTTGCCGCCGTTGACCAATGCCATTACCTTGCTTGCCCAGTCGTTTGCGCGCGCCATGTCTTTACCTGCTTTCCATTGAACCGCCGACTGTACACAGCGCGGCGCGTTACGATCACCCATGAGAAAAACCTTTCAGCTTCAGGTCGAGGGCAAGCACCCCGACCGCCTCCTCGAAGCCATCAAGCACGAGATTCGCAAGTACATCAAGCGCGAGCGCCGGCGCGTTCTGCCCGAAGGCACGGACTTCTGGGACTTCGACTGCAAGTTTGGCACCTCGGCGGAAACTGCCGAAGCCGTGCACCTTTCGGCGATCACGGGGCTGATCGACGGCGTCGTCAAGGAGGCCGGCAAGCAGTTCTACGTCGAGATCCTGGCCAAGCCTGGCAAGCGGGCGCCGCGTTCGGCTGGGGAGCGGGCGGAAGAGCCTCCCGAAGAGGACTGATTCCTGCGTGTCTTGGGTGATCGGGGCGAGGTCGTTCAGGGTGGGTGCAAAGGCCACCGGGTACTCCCCCTCCGCGAATGTCCCCCGCCTTCGGCTCCTCCTTTATTTCGCTGCGGGGAGCACCCGATGCCCTGTGCACTTGGGCACGCTCTGGGTGCACCGCCGATCAACGACCGCTCTGAATCACGCTCCCGTCGATGGGGTGCCTTGCGCAGCGAAATAAAGGAGGAGGCCGCAGGCCGGGGGACATTCGCGGAGAAAGGTACCCCGTCGGCGGGTGCGCGCCCTGAACGGAACAGCGCAACGTCAAATAGATAGCAGACCGCTTCCTAGATCAGCGCCTGCGCGAGTTGCAGCCCATAGCGCTGCTCCGCATCCTGCAGCGCACGCGCAATCGACGGGTGCAGCCGCACTCCGTTTTTCGACTGGGTTTCACGGCGCTTCAAGCCGCCTTCGCCCGGCAGGCGCACCGGCTTCGCCGGATCGACGGGCGCGTTGTTGCGGCACTGGGCCGCCACGTGGTCCATCTGGCGCAAGAAGGCTTCCTTGCCGCCGAACGCGTGCAGATCGTGCAGCGTGATGTGCACCGTCGCACCCCAACCCTCGGGCGGATCGGCCCGGCCGTGGCCTGCGAGGCCGGCGGTCAGCGTTTCGACCAGCAGCGCCATTCCATAACCCTTGTGGCCGTGGCTGAGTCCGCCAACGGGCAGCAGCGTGCCGGGCGGCTGGTCGAACAGCACCTGCGGGTTGTTCGTAGGCTTGCCGGTGGCGTCGATCAGCCACTCTTCGGCAAAAGTCTCGCCGGCTGCGCGCTTGCGGTTGCTCATGCCGTTGGTGGTGATGGAAGCCGAAATGTCGACCATCACGCCGCCTTGCGACAGCGGAAAGCCCATGGCCAGCGGATTGGGCGTGAACACCGCCTGGGTGCCGCCGAAGGGCGCGACGCTGGCCGTGTTGGGGTCGGAGCAGGCGAGCAGCATCAGCATGTCTTCCTGCAGCGCGCGCAGCATGTAGACGGCCAGGCAGGCGATGTGATGGCTGCGGCGGATCACGAGCGAGGCGGTGCCGAGCTCGCGGGCACGCGGGAGCAGCATGTCCATGCCCTGGTCCATGAGCCAGGGGCCGGGCAGGCGCTTGCCGTCCCACAGCACGGCGGCGGGGCGATCAGACAGAACCTCCGGAGCGCCGTCCGGCGTCATGCCGCCGGATTCGATCTCTTTCACGTAGCCGGCCAACAGGGCGAGGCCGTGCGTGTCGTGGCCCAGCAGGTCGCCTTCGACCAGGGTGCGGGCAACGCTGTCGGCCATCGAGGCGGCAAGCCCGGCTTTTTGCAGCAATGCGCTGCCGTAGTCCCTGAGCGCATCTGCGCTGTAGAGCGGGGCGGTGTTGTCGGTCATTTCAGTATCTCCAGCACTCTGTCCAAGCCGCCCTCGTTGATGGCCACCATGGCTTGCTCGCGCACCTTCGGCTTGGCGTGGTAGGCCACTGAAAGGCCGGCTTCGCCCATCATCGGCAGGTCGTTGGCGCCGTCGCCCACGGCGATGGTCTCCTGCGGAGAAATGCCCATGAGCGACGCGACTTCGAGCAGCGTGCGGCGCTTCTCGGCGCCGTCGCAGATGTCCCCCCAGCTTTGCTGCACCACCTGGCCGGTGAGTTGGCCATCGGCTTCGTCGAGCAGGTTGGAGCGCGCGAAGTCGATGCCCAGGCGGTCTTTCACCCGGTTGGCAAAGAAGGTGAAGCCGCCCGACACCAGCAGCACCTTGAGCCCGGCCGCCTTGCACGTCGCGACCAGTTCGGCAGCACCTGGGTTGAGCTTCAGACGCTCGTCGTACACCTGCTGCAGCGCCTCGACCGGCACGCCTTTCAAGAGCGCCACGCGGCGCCGCAGGCTTTCCTTGAAGTCCTTGATTTCGCCGCGCATCGTGGCTTCGGTAATGGCCGCCACCTCGGCTTTCTTGCCGACGGCATCGGCAATCTCGTCGATGCACTCGATGTTGATCAGCGTCGAATCCATGTCGAACGCGATCAGCTTGAAGTCGGCAAGCTTCAGCGGCGGCTTCACGCGCTGGATAACCAGGCCGGGAGAAATTTCTGTAGCGCTCATGCGGGGGCGGTTTCCTTGACGATGGGTTGGCCGAGGCTGCGCAGCACGTCGCGCACCATCTGCGCGCGGTCCTTCGGCTCTTTCAGTTCGCGCTCGATGCGCAGCTTTTCGTTGCCGGCAAGCTTGATGTGCTTGTTCTTCTGGATCAGGTGGATGATGGCCATCGAATCGACCGGCGGGTCTTTCTTGAAGGTGATGTGGATCACGCCCGGCGCCGCATCGACCTTGACCACGCCATACGGCCGCGCCAGCACGCGCAACCGGTGCGTGTCGATCAGCGTCTGCGCCTGCGGCGGCAGCTTGCCGAAGCGGTCGACGATTTCTTCAAGCAGCGTATCGATCTGCTCGGGTGTCTTCGCGGTGGCCAGCTTCTTGTAGAACGAGAGGCGCAGATGCACGTCGCCGCAGTAGTCGTCGGGCAGCAGGGCGGGGGCGTGCAGGTTGATTTCGGTGGTGACCGACAGCGGCGCGAGCAGGTCGGGCTCCTGCCCGGCCTTGAGCGCGCGCACGGCCTCGCTCAGCATCTCGTTGTAGAGCTGGAAGCCGATCTCCATCATGTTGCCGCTCTGGTTCTCGCCCAGCACCTCGCCGGTGCCGCGGATCTCCAGGTCGTGCATGGCCAGGTAGAAGCCCGAACCCAGTTCTTCCATCTGCTGGATGGCGTCGAGCCGCTGCGCCGCCTGCTTGGTGAGGCCCTCGGTGTCGGGCACCATCAGGTAGGCATAGGCTTGGTGGTGCGAGCGCCCGACGCGGCCGCGCAGCTGGTGCAGCTGCGCGAGGCCGAACTTGTCGGCGCGGCTCATCACGATGGTGTTGGCGGTCGGCACGTCGATGCCGGTCTCGATGATGGTCGAGCACAAGAGCAGGTTGTAGCGCTGCGCCACGAAGTCGCGCATCACGCGCTCCAGTTCGCGCTCGGGCATCTGGCCGTGGGCCACGGCAATGCGCGCTTCCGGAAGAATCTCCTCGAGCTTCTGACGCCGGTTCTCGATGGTCTCGACCTCGTTGTGCAGAAAGTAGACCTGTCCGCCGCGCTTCAACTCGCGCAGCACGGCCTCGCGAATGACGCCGGTGCCCTCGTTGCGCACGAAGGTCTTGATGGCCAGGCGCCGTTGCGGCGCGGTGGCAATCACGCTCAGGTCGCGCAGTCCTTCGAGCGCCATGCCCAGCGTGCGCGGAATCGGCGTGGCGGTGAGGGTGAGCACGTCGACCTCGGCGCGCATCGCCTTCATCGCCTCCTTGTGGCGCACGCCGAAGCGATGCTCCTCGTCGATGATGAGCAGGCCCAGGTTCTTGAACTTGACCGATTGCGAAAGCAGCTTGTGCGTGCCGACCACGATGTCGACCGTGCCCTCGGCGAGGCCCTTGGCCGCCGCGGTGATTTCCTTGGCCGAACGGAAGCGGCTCATTTCCGCCACCTTGACCGGCCACTTGGCGAAGCGGTCGACCAGCGTCTGGTAGTGCTGCTCGGCCAGCAGCGTGGTGGGCGCGAGAAAAGCCACCTGCTTGCCGCCGGTGATGGCGATGAACGCGGCGCGCAGCGCCACCTCGGTCTTGCCGAAGCCCACGTCGCCGCAGACCAGGCGGTCCATCGGCTGCGGCGAGATCATGTCCTGGACCACGGCGTGGATCGCGGCCTTCTGGTCGGCCGTTTCCTGAAAGCCGAAGTCGTTGGCGAACACCTCGTAGTCGGCGGCCGAATAGCGGAAAGCGTGGCCTTGCCGAGCGGCCCGGCGCGCATAGATGTTGAGCAGTTCGGCGGCAGAGTCGCGCACCTGTTCGGCAGCCTTGCGCTTGGCCTTTTCCCACTGGCCGGAGCCGAGCTTGTGCAGCGGGGCCTCGTCGGCGCTCACGCCGGTGTAGCGGCTGATCTGGTGCAGCTGCGAAACCGGCACATAGAGCGTGGCCTTGTCGGCGTACTCCAGGTGCAGCATTTCCTGCAGCAGCGGCTTGCCTTCGGCATCGACGCCCTGGCCCAGGTCCATATGGATCAGGCCGCGGTAGCGGCCGATGCCATGCGCGGTGTGGACCACCGGGTCGCCGACATTGAGCTCGGACAGGTCCTTGATCAGCGCCTCGACGTCGCTGACCTGTTCCTGCTTCTTGTTGCGGCGGCGGGTGGTGGGCGCGGTGGCGAAGAGCTCGGTTTCGGTGACAAGGTCGATCCCCTGTTCGCGCCACGCAAAGCCCGAGGCCAGCGCGGCGGTGGCGATGCCGATTTTTTCGTCGGTCGAAGCCTCGAACTCGGCCAGCGAGTCGAAGGCCGGCGGGCTCACGCCGCTGGCACGGAGAAAGTCGAGCAGGCTTTCGCGCCGGCCTTCGCTTTCGGCAATCAGCAGCACGCGGTGCGGCGTTGCCTTGATGTGGGCCTTGAGGCCGACCAGTGGGTCTTCGGCGCCGCGCACGACTGCGAACGGCGGGAGCCGGTCGAATTCCGCATACGGCGTTTCGGCGGCGATGTCGCCTCGGATGGCCAGCTGCGCATGCGGCTTGGCCCGCTGGTAGAACTGCTCGGCCTTGAGGAACAGCGCCTCGGGCGGCAGCGCCGGCCGCTCGGGGTCGCCGCGCACCAGGCGGTAGCGCTCGTTGGTGTCTTGCCAGAAATGCTGGAACGCGGGTTCGAGGTCGCCGTGCAGCACCACGGTGGCGTCGGGCCCGAAGTAGTCGAACACCGTGGCCGTCTCGTCGAAGAACAGCGGCAGGTAGTACTCGATGCCGGCGGTGGCCACGCCGTTGCCCATGTCCTTGTAGATGCGGCTCTTGGTCGGGTCGCCTTCGAGCAGCTCGCGCCAGCGGCTTCTGAAGCGCGCGCGGGCGTCGTCGTCCATCGGAAACTCGCGGCCCGGCAGCAGGCGCACCTCGGGCACGGGGTAGAGGCTGCGCTGGGTGTCGGGGTCGAAGGTGCGGATCGAGTCGATCTCGTCGTCGAACAGGTCGACGCGGTAGGGCACGAGCGAGCCCATGGGAAACAGGTCGATCAGGCCGCCGCGCACCGCGTATTCGCCTGGGCTCACTACCTGCGTCACATGGCTGTAGCCGGCGAGGGTGAGCTGGGCCTTGAGCTTCGATTCCTCGAGCTTCTGCTTGGCCTTGAAGTGAAAGGTGTAGCCGGCCAGGAAGGCGGGCGGCGCCAGCCGGTAGAGCGCGGTGGTGGCGGGCACCAGCACCACGTCGGCTTCTTTCTGGCTGATGCGCCAGAGCGTGGCGAGCCGCTCGCTGATCAGGTCCTGGTGGGGAGAAAAGCTGTCGTAGGGCAGCGTTTCCCAGTCCGGAAACAAGGCGCAGCGCAGGTCCGGCGCAAAGAACGCCATTTCGTCGATCAGGCGCTGCGCATCGTTCGCGTCCGCTGTGAACACCGCGGTGGCCCGGCCGGCGGCTTTTTCGCGCACGCCCAATTGCGCCAGCAGCAGGGCGTCGGCCGATAGGGGAGGACGCGGCAGCGTGAATCGCTTGCCCGCCGTGAGGTGGGGGAGGTCCATTGAACGCTTCTGAAAATGCACGACACCCCGCGCCGGCTGGCGAGGGGTGTGAAGCTGTCGATTCTAGAATGGCGGCCCCTTATTCGCTTGACGGCCCTTGGCCGCTGCCGGACCCCATGTCTTCCTCCCGATTCTTCGTGCTGATTCCTTGCGCCGGTTCCGGCCACCGTGCGGGTGGCGTGCAGCCCAAGCAATACCAGCGGATCGCGGGGGCGTCGATGGTGGCCCACACGGTGGAGGCATTCCGTGCGCTGGCAGGCCGTTTTGCCGGGCTGGCGGTAGTGGTGTCGCCCGAAGACCGCGACATTCAAGCGGCGCTGCCGCGCTTTCCGTCCACGGGTGAATTCCTGCTGCAGGTAGGCGGCGTCACGCGCGCGGCCACGGTGCGCAACGGCCTGGCGGCGCTGCGGCAGAAGGGGGCCGGGGCGCATGACTGGGTGCTGGTGCACGACGCGGCACGCTGCCTGGTCACGTCGAGTCAGATCGAGGCGCTGATCGCGGCTTGCGAGCACGACGCCGTCGGCGGGCTGCTTGCGCACCGGCTGGCGGATACGCTGAAGGTTTCTTCCGGCGACAGCCGGGTGTCGCAAACGCTGCCGCGTGCCGACAAATGGCTGGCGCAGACGCCGCAGATGTTCCGCGTCGGCATGCTGCTCGATGCGCTGGAGCGCACGGGCGATGCAGTCACGGACGAAGCCGGCGCCATCGAGGCGATCGGCCTGTCGCCGCTGCTGGTGCCGGGCAGCGCGCAGAACTTCAAGGTGACCTTCCCCGAAGACTTTGCGTTGGCCGAAGCGGTTCTGCTCGGTCGCAAGAAGGACTCGGTATGACAGCGCCGTTCAACATTCGCGTCGGCGAAGGCTGGGACGTTCACCAGCTCGTGGCTGGGCGCAAGCTGATCCTGGGCGGGGTCGAGGTGCCGCACACCACCGGCCTGCTGGGGCATTCGGATGCCGACGTGCTGCTGCATGCCATTACCGACGCCCTGCTCGGCGCGGCGGGGCTGGGCGACATCGGCCGGCATTTTCCCGATACGGACGCGCAGTTTCGCGGCGCGGATTCGGCCGTGCTGCTCGGCGAGGCGGCGCGGCGCGTGCGTGCCGCGGGCTGGGAAATCGGCAATATCGACAGCACCGTGATTGCGCAGGCGCCCAAGCTGGCGCCGCACATTCCGGCGATGTGCCAACGCATTGCCGAGACGCTGGGGCTTGCGCCCGAGCAGGTCAACGTGAAGGCCAAGACGGCCGAGAAGCTCGGCCCCGTTGGCGAGGGCCGGGCGATGGAAGCGCGCGCCGTGGCGCTGCTTTACCGCTGACCGGCGGCCGCACTCCGCCCTACGCCCGCCGGCTGGGGGCCTCGGCCGGTTTTGGCACCGGCATGGCGCGCGGCATGCGGATGTGCGCCGCAAGGCCGCGTCCCGGCGTGCTGGTGAGCGCAAAGGTGCCGCCCATGCGCTCGATGTTCTTGGCAACGATCGACAGGCCGAGGCCGGCGCCGGCCGCCGAGGTGCGCGCCACGTCGCCGCGGAAGAAGGGCTTGGTCAGCTGCGAGAGCAGGGCCGGCTCGACGCCCGCGCCGTGGTCGCGCACCTTGATGAGCACCGCATCGTTGTTGGCTTGCGCCTGGATCACCACGTCGGCCACGCCGGTGGAAGGCGTCTTGCCGTAGCGCCGGGCGTTTTCCACCAGGTTGGAGATCACGCGGGTGAGCTCGACCTCGTCGCCCATCACGCGCAGGTCGGGCGGCACGTCGACGCGGATGTTCATTTCTTCGTAGTCCTGCACGGCGTAGGTGCAGGCGTCGACCACGTCCCGCAGCAGCACGGGCTTGGGGTCGACATGGTCGGGGCGCGCGTAGTCGAGAAACTTGTCGATGATGGCGTCGAGCTGGGCAATGTCGGCCGCCATGTGGTCGCGCGCGTCTTCGTCGGACACGCTCATCTCGGTTTCGAGCCGCAGGCGCGCCAGCGGGGTGCGCAGGTCGTGCGAGATGCCGGCCAGCATGATGGCGCGGTCCTGCTCGATCTTGGCGAGCTGGTCGGCCATGCGGTTGAAGCCGATGTTCACCGCGCGAATCTCGTTGGTGCGGGCGCGCTCGTCGAGCCGGTGCGCCTCGTATTCGCCTTCGCGCACCTGCATGGTGGCGCGCGAAAGCTGCTTGAGGGGCAGGTTGATCAGCCGGGTGATCAGCGCCGCGCCGGCCAGCGAGAGCGCCATGGCCGTGCTGAGCCACACCAGCCAGGTACGGCCGCCCACGCGGCTGAAGCGGGTCGGGTCGAGCAGCAGCCAGTAGGCGTCGCTCTCGATGGTGAAGCCGATCCACAGGCCCGGCTCGTCATTGACGCGGCTGGCCACCGTGGTGCCCTCGCCGAGCTGGTCGATCAGCTCTTCGGTCACCCGCTGGTCGAGCGCGCCGCTGGTGTAAGGCTGAAACCGGTCGTTGGGCTCGCGCGGGAGGATGCGCACGCCTTCCTGGTCGGCCAGCGTCTTGATGAGCGACACCCGGGTGATCGCGTCCGAATACACCAGCGCCGCGCGCGTCAGGTTCACAAGCGAGGCGATCTGGTGCGCGGTCTGGATGGCGCGTGGCTCGTATTCGAGCGAGCGGAAAGTCTGCAGCCAGGCGACCGTACAGCCGATCAGCAGCAGTGCGAGCAGGAAGAATGTGCGCCAGAAAAGGCTGAAGCCGAGCTTCAGGCCCGGTCGCCGGTCACGCTGGCCGGTGCCCTCGAGAGGGCTTGGCATCGTGACCTGGGCGCCGTCCTCCTGGGCTGGGCTGGGTCTGGCGGATTGCAGGCCGATGGCCACCTCTGAACGTCGTTCAGGCCGCGCCGTCCGGCACGAACACGTAGCCCACGCCCCACACCGTCTGGATGTAGCGGGGCGCTGCGGCGTCGGCCTCGACCAGCTTGCGCAGGCGGGAGATCTGAACATCGAGGCTTCGGTCGAAGGGCTCGAACTCGCGGCCGCGGGCCAGCTGCGCCAGCTTTTCGCGCGACAGCGGCTGGCGCGGATGGCGCACCAGCGCCTTCAGCATCGCGAATTCGCCGGTGGTGAGCGAAAGCTCCTCGCCGTCCTTCTTGAGCGTGCGCGAACCGAGATCGAACGCAAAAGGCCCGAAGGTCACGGTTTCGTTCTCGGTGGAAGGGGCGCCCGGTGCCTCGAGCGGCGGACGGCGGCGCAGCACCGCGTGCACGCGGGCCAGCAGTTCGCGGGGGTTGAAGGGCTTGCCAAGGTAGTCGTCGGCGCCGACTTCGAGGCCGACGATGCGGTCGACGTCCTCGCCCTTGGCGGTGAGCATGATGATCGGCGTGCGGTCGTTGGCGGCGCGCAGGCGTCGGCAGACCGAAAGGCCGTCTTCGCCGGGCATCATCAGGTCGAGCACGATCAGGTCGACCGTGTCGCGCAGCAGGATGCGGTTGAGCGCCTTGCCGTCCTCGGCCACGATCACTTCGAAACCTTCCTGGGTCAGGTAGCGGCGAAGCAGGTCGCGGATGCGGGCGTCGTCGTCGACGATCACGATCTTGTCAGTGCGAGCGGGAACTTGAGTCATTTCTACAACGTTGAATTTGTAACAGCGCCGATTCTGAAGGCGTTAGGCCCTCGTTGAGCCGGTTTTACTTATGGTTTGACACTAAGTTACAAAACTTGCGGTCGCTCGCTGTCTAGTCATCCGACGTTAGCCCGGCAATGGCAAAGTCCACCTCATTGATGGCTTTCGTTCAATGAGAACTCTTCTTTCCGCGTTTCCGATCATCGTTGCCTGCGGCTGTGGCCCTGCCTTGGCTGTGGCCGGCGACTTTCTCAAGGTTGGCGACGTGCGCCGGAGCGAAGTGCGCGAAGCTGTAGCCGCCCACCGTGCGGCCCAGCGCGACGAGATTCGGCGGGAAGAGGCGGCCGCTGGCCGGCGCCTCACGGCGGCCGAGCTCTTCGAATTGCGGCAGCAGGTGCGAAGGCAGTGGACGCCCCCCGGCACCCCTCCGCGGCCGAATTCGGCAGAATCGCAGCCGGCCGAGCGAATCGCGCCGGCGCCGATTTCGGCCAGCCGCGCGCTGACCTTGCCACGCAGCCAGCGCCGCTGAGGCGGCGCGGCGCGTTTGGCGTCTTGAGTACCAATCCAGGGAGTATCTCGTCTTGAAAAAAATCAAACTGATCGCGGCTTGCGTCGCATTGGCCGCGGCTGGGGCCGCAAGCACCGCCATGGCCCAGAACATGGCCGCGCCGCCGCAGAACGTGCTGCAGCTCACGGCTTCGGGCACGGTCGAAGTGCAGCAGGACCTGCTGAGCATGACGCTCACCACCACGCGCGACGCCACCGACGCCGCCACTGTTCAGTCGCAGCTCAAGGCCGCGGTGGACGCAGCGCTGGCCGAAGCCAAGAAAAACGCCCAACCTGGGCAGCTCGACGTGCGCACGGGCAACTTCAGCCTGTCGCCGCGCTACACCCGCGAAGGCAAGATCAACGGTTGGCAGGGCTCCGCTGAAATGGTGCTCGAGGGCCGCGACTTTCCGCGCATCACGCAGACTGCCGGGCGCATCACCACGCTCAGCGTCGGCAATGTAGGTTTTGCACTGAGCCGCGAGCAGCGCGCCAAGAGCGAGACCGAGGCTCAGACGATCGCCATCGAGAACTTCAAGCAGAAGGCCACGGAACTGGCGAAGGGCTTCGGCTTCGGCGGCTACACGCTGCGCGAAGTCTCGGTGAACGCGAACGACAACGGCCCGATCCGGCCGCGCGTCATGGCGGCATCCGCCAAGTCTTTTTCCGCCGATGCGCCGGTTCCGGTGGAGGCCGGGAAGACCAGCGTGGTCGTGAACGTGTCGGGGTCGGTGCAGCTCAAATAAGAAGCAAGCGCGGCTGGCGCGCCGGCCGCGCCGCGCTGATTACTGGGCCGTCCAGCCGCCGTCCATTTGCCAGGCCACGCCGCGCACCTGGTCGGCGGCGGGCGAGCACAGGAACACCGCCAGGCCGCCGAGCTGCTCGACCGTGGTGAACTGCAGCGAAGGCTGCTTTTCGCCCAGCAGTTCGTTTTGCGCCTGCTCGGCCGAAATGCCTTCGCGTGCGGCGCGGTCGTCGATCTGCTTTTGCACCAGTTGGGTCAGCACCCAGCCCGGGCAGATTGCATTGCTGGTGATGCCGGTGGTCGCGGTTTCGAGCGCAACCGACTTGGTGAAGCCGACGATGCCGTGCTTGGCCGCCACGTAGGCCGACTTCTGCGCCGAGGCGACCAGCCCGTGGGCCGACGCCACGTTGACGATGCGCCCCCAGTTGGCTTCGCGCATGGCCGGAATGGCAAGCCGTGTCGTGTGAAACGCGCTGGTCAGGTTGATTGCGATGATCGCGTCCCAACGTTCTGGCGGAAAGTCCTCGACCTTGGCCACGTGCTGGATGCCGGCGTTGTTCACGAGGATGTCGACGCGGCCGAACCTGGCCGCGGCGAACTTCATCAAGTCTTCGATCTGGTCGGGCTTGCTCATGTCGGCGCCGTGATATTCGGCGCGCACGCCGAGCGTCTCGATCTGCGACTTGGGAGCCTCGGCATCGCCAAAGCCATTGAGCACGATGTGTGCGCCTTGCTGTGCAAGGGCCTTGGCAATGGCAAAGCCAATACCGCTGGTGGACCCCGTGACAAGCGCGGTTTTGCCTTTGAGCATAAAGATCAATCTCCGGATGAATTAGGATGCGACGAGACCATTATCCGCACCAGGACGACTTCGTTTTCATGACCGACCCGACGCTTCATCATGTGGCGTGCGATGACGCCCAGGGCGGTCATCGCATGGCTTATTGGCAATGGGGCGATGCGCGCAGTGCGCATGTCGTGATGTGCGTGCACGGGCTCACCCGGCAAGGGCGCGATTTCGACGTGCTGGCCCAGGCCATCGTGGCGCGCGCCGGCGGCAATGTGCGCGTGGTCTGTCCCGATGTTGCGGGGCGCGGCCAAAGCGACTGGCTGCGCGACCCGGCGCTTTACCAGGTGCCCGTCTATGCGGCCGACATGCTGGCGCTGGTGGGCGAGCTGCACCGCCAACAGCCGATCGATACCTTCGACTATCTGGGTACCAGCATGGGCGGGCTGATCGGCTTTGTGCTGGCGGGTCACAAGCAATTGCCGCTGGCCAGGCCGATACGCCGCTTCGTCGTGAACGACGTCGGCCCGACGATCGAAGCCAGGGCCCTTCAGCGCATCGGCGCCTACGTGGGGCAGGGCGGCCGCTACGACAGCGTGCAGCAGGCGGCCGACGCCGTGTGGTCGATCTCGACCACTTTTGGCCCGCACACGCCGGCGCAGTGGCTTGCCTTGTCGCAGCACATGGTGGTGCCGGCGTCGCAGCGCACGGCCGATGGGTCGGGCAGGCTTGAAGCCGGCAACGATGACGGTTCGGGCCCGTGGGTGCTTCACTACGACCCGGCCATTGCCGTGGCGCTGCGCGCCATCACGCCCGAGGCCGCGGCCCAGGGCGGCGCCGTGATGTGGAGCCTTTACGACGCCATCGACGCGCAAACGCTCGTGACGCGCGGCGCCCAGTCGGATCTGCTCTCGCGCGATACGGCCCTGGCCATGACCGAGCGCGGTCCGCGCGCAAAGCTGATCGAGTTCGAAGGCGTGGGCCATGCGCCGACCTTCATCGACCCTGCGCAGGTCTCCGCCGTCACATCCTTCCTGTTCGATTGAGGCCAACGTGAAGCGCGAGTCTTCCAGCCTTCAAACGGCAAACACGTCCGACGCGGTCATGGTGGACTATCCCTTGTCCGCCGCAACGGCCGATCGCACCCCGGTCATGGAGAACATGCTGGCGCGCGCGCGGGCTTTTGCCGAACCGTTGATTGCCGACGAAAAGCTCGACACCGGCGAAAACACGCTGGCGCACGCCGATGCGGTGGCGGCCATCGTCGCGAAGATGGGCGGCTCCGAGGCCATGCAGGCCGCGAGCTACCTGGTGTACGCCTGCCAGCACCTCAACCGCCCGCAGGAGGTGATCGCCAAGGTGTTCGGCGACAACTTTGCGGCGCTGGCGGTGGAAACCACCAAGCTGGTCCGCGTGCAGGAACAGGCGCGGTCGGCTTCGCAAGGCCACCATCTGTCCGAAGGCGCAGGGGCGCAGACCGAGAACGTGCGCAAGATGCTGCTCGCGTTTTCGCGCGACCTGCGCGTGGTGATGCTGCGCCTGGCTTCGCGGCTGCAGACCTTGCGGCATGCAGCGGCCAGCAAGCAGCCCGCGCCCGAGAGCGTGGCGCGCGAATCGCTACAGGTGTTTGCGCCGCTGGCCAACCGGCTGGGCATCTGGCAGGTGAAGTGGGAGATCGAAGATCTCTCGTTCCGCTTTCTGGAACCCGAAACCTACAAGCTGATTGCGCGCCTGCTCGACGAGAAACGCGTCGAGCGGGAAGGCCACATCGAGCAGCTGCGCTCGCAGCTCGAACGCGAACTGCAGGCCGAGGGCGTGCGCGCCACGGTGCAGGGACGTCCGAAGAACATCTACAGCATCGTCAAAAAAATGCGCGGCAAGTCACTCGACTTTGCGCAGGTGTTCGACATCCTCGCGCTGCGCGTGGTGGTGCCCGACGTGAAGGACTGCTACGCGGCGCTGGCCTGGGTGCACTCGCACTTCCTGCCGATCGACGAAGAGTTCGACGACTACATCGCTCGGCCCAAGCCCAACGGCTACCAGTCGCTGCACACCGTGGTGCGCGAGGTCGTCGACGGCAAGCCGGGCAAGCCGATCGAGATTCAGATCCGCACGGAAGAAATGCATGACCATGCCGAGCACGGCGTGGCAGCGCACTGGGCCTACAAGGAGGCGGGGCACAAGGGCTATGCCGGCGTGTGGGCGAGCGGGGAATACGACGCCAAGATCGCCGTGCTGCGGCAGCTGCTGGCATGGGAGCGCGATCTTTCGGGTGGCTCGCAGGGCCAGGGCCTTTTCGACGACCGCATCTATGTATTGACGCCGGACGCCGCCATTGTGGAGTTGCCGCAGGGCGCGACGCCGGTCGACTTTGCCTATACCGTGCACACCACGCTCGGCCACCGGTGCCGCGGTGCGCGCGTCGATGGGGCGATGGTGCCGCTGAATACACCGCTGTCCAACGGGCAGACGGTGGAGATCATCGCGGCCAAGGAGGGCGGTCCTTCGCGGGATTGGCTCAACGCCGAGCTTGGCTATCTTGCAAGCCACCGCGCCCGCGCGAAGGTGCGCGCGTGGTTCAACGCGCAGATCACGCACGAAACCGTGGCGCGCGGGCGCGAGGCCGTCGAGAAGCTGCTGCAGCGCGAAGGCAAGACCTCCACGCGGCTCGAAGACCTGGCTTCGCAACTGGGGTTCAAGTCGGCGGACCATCTGTTCGAAGTCGTAGGCAAGGACGAGTTTTCGCTGCGCAACATCGAGATGCTGTTGCGTCCGCCGGAGCCCGCGCCCAACCCCGACGACGGCGTGCAGCTCAAGAAGCCGCGCGCGAGCGAAAAGTCCGGCAAGGGCGGCGTGCTGGTAGTGGGCGTGTCTTCATTGATGACGCAGCTGGCCAAGTGCTGCAAGCCCGCGCCGCCCGATGCCATCAGCGGCTTTGTGACGCGCGGCCACGGCGTGAGCGTCCATCGCACCGACTGCAGCAACTTCCGAATGATGGCTTCGCGCGACGGCGAGCGCGTGATCGATGTCGAGTGGGGCGCTGCCAAGGGCGGCGAAGCACCGATGTATGCGGTCGACGTGGCCGTGGAAGCGGCCGACCGCCAAGGCTTGCTGCGCGACATCTCCGATGTGTTCGCACGAGAGAAGATGAACGTGATCGGCGTGCAGACCCAATCGGTCAAGGGCACGGCGTGGATGACTTTCACTGTGGAAATCTCCGATGCCGCGCGGCTTGCGCAGGTGCTTGGCGTGGTGACGGCGGTTGCCGGTGTGCGATCTGCACGTCGCCGCTAAAAAGCGCGTTTTCTCCTGCTACAATAGCTGCTTCTCGGACACATCCTTAGGCGCGTAGCTCAGCTGGTTAGAGCACCACCTTGACATGGTGGGGGTCGTTGGTTCGAGTCCAATCGCGCCTACCAATTTCTGTTTCAACTTCCGGCCAACCACCGGGTCTGTTGAACAGAGCTTTCACCGGGTTCCCCGGTGTCTCAATCGTCCTTGCGGTGAAGCAGACAAAGACCATGGCCATGTTGTTGTGCTACCTTGGCCGCTCTGCAAACCTTTTCCAATTTTCTTGATAAGCGATCTGATGAATACGCGATCAACGCTGGTTGATCGGGCTCATGCCGAGATGCGCCTGGCCGCATTGCTCCGGCAAGCCCCCATTGAATTTGCACGCGCGGTCTACGGCATCAACGACCACGCGAGCGGCCGTACCGAAACCATGGCAGCGCGCGAAATTGCGCGCGCCCTTCAGCAGGGCATTGCAGTGACGCAGGAGCGTGCCGAACAGCGCTCCCGTGCCTACTTGCCCACGGCCGGCCATGAACATTGCCCGCGTTGCTGGGTCGTGTACGGCCACAAGAGCCCATTGCGTTTTCGAGAGGCGACCGCGGAGCGCCCCGAGAGCGCCGGCTGCAATGCCTGCGGCGCCGAATACGCGACAACGCCCGACTGAGGCAGCGGATGTGCGGTCAGGGTAAACCTTGTCGCGATGCAGCAAAACCGCTACCTAGAATTGATCGGATGACATGGGCATCCATGTGAAGGAGTCCGCAGTGCAGAGCAAGAAGTCCGGGGTCAAGCCGGTGCAACGTGTAATCAAGAAGTACCCCAACCGAAGGCTCTACGACACCGAGACATCCACCTACATCACGCTCACCGAGGTGAAGCAGCTGGTGATACAGAACGCCCAGTTCGTGGTGCGCGATGCCAAGACCGGGGACGACCTCACGCGCAGCATCCTGCTGCAGATCATTCTCGAAGAAGAGGCGGGCGGGGCCCCCATGTTCACCGAGCAGGTGCTGGCCAACATCATCCGTTTCTACGGGCAAGCCATGCAGGGCTACATGGGGCCTTACCTCGAGAAGAACATCCAGGCCATGACCGAAGTGCAGGCCCAGCTCGCCGAAAAGGCAGAAGGCCTGACGCCCGAAATGTGGTCGCGCTTCATGACCATGCAGTCGCCGATGCTCCAGGGGCTGATGGGCAACTACGTCGAGCAGTCCAAGAACGTGTTCCTGCAAATGCAGGAACAGATGCAGAAGAATACCGAGCAGGTTCTGGGCGCATTCGGCATCAAACGCCCCTGAAATCCCGGTCCCGGCCGATAGCTGGGACAATAGAGGCATATATGAGCGAAGTTGCCTCCCCCGAACGTACCGCCACGCCGGCTGCCCCCAAGGTCGGTTTTGTGAGCCTGGGCTGCCCCAAGGCCCTTACCGATTCCGAATTGATCCTGACCCAGCTCAGCGCTGAGGGTTACCAGACGGCCAAGACCTTCGAAGGCGCCGACCTGGTGATCGTCAATACCTGCGGCTTCATCGACGATGCGGTGAAGGAGAGCCTGGACACCATCGGCGAGGCCCTGGCGGAAAACGGCCGCGTCATCGTCACGGGGTGCCTTGGCGCCAAGACGGGCGACCAGGGCGGCAATCTGGTTCGGCAAATGCACCCGAGCGTGCTGGCCGTGACCGGTCCGCACGCCACCCAGGAAGTGATGGATGCGGTGCATGCCAACCTGCCGAAGCCACATGACCCGTTCGTCGATCTCGTTCCCAACACCTTCGGCATTGCCGGCCTCAAGCTCACGCCGCGCCACTATGCATACCTGAAGATCAGCGAAGGCTGCAATCACCGCTGCACTTTCTGCATCATTCCCTCGATGCGGGGCGACTTGGTGTCGCGGCCGGTCGGCGACGTGCTCGGCGAGGCCAAGGCCTTGTTCGAGGGGGGCGTGAAGGAGCTGCTGGTGATCAGCCAGGACACCTCGGCCTACGGTGTAGACGTGAAATACCGCACCGGGTTCTGGGACGGCAAGCCCGTCAAGACCCGCATGCTCGAACTGGTGCGCACGCTGGGCGAAATTGCCGAGCCGTACGGCGCGTGGGTCCGTCTGCACTATGTGTACCCATACCCGAGCGTGGACGAAATCATTCCGTTGATGGCGAGCGGGCAGGTGCTGCCTTACCTCGACGTGCCGCTGCAGCACAGCCACCCCGATGTGCTCAAGCGCATGAAGCGGCCCGCCAGCGGCGAAAAGAACCTGGAGCGCCTGGCGCGCTGGCGCGAAGTCTGCCCAGAGCTCGTGATCCGCAGCACCTTCATCGCGGGCTTTCCCGGCGAGACCGAGCAGGAGTTCGAGCACCTGCTCGACTTCATTCGCGAGGCGCAGATCGACCGGGCAGGCTGCTTTGCCTACAGTCCGGTGGAAGGCGCGACGGCCAATGACATTCCCGGCATGCTGCCGGCGGCCGAGCGCGAAGCACGCCGTGCCCGCTTCATGGAAGTGGCTGAAGCCGTGTCGATTGCCAAGCTGCAACAGCGCATCGGCGCAACGATGCAGGTGCTGGTGGATTCAGCGCCCGGCATGGGCCGCAAGGGCGGCGTTGGCCGCACCTACGCCGACGCGCCCGAGATCGACGGCACCGTGCGCCTGCTGCCACCCGAAAAGATCAGCAAGACGCTCAAGGTGGGTGAGTTCACCAAGGCCCGCATCGTGGGTGCCGAAGGCCACGATCTGATCGCTTTGCCGATCTGAGCCGTTCTGTCCTGATTTGCATAGTCAAGACTCAAAGAAAAGCCCGCGGAAGCGGGCTTTTCGATTGGCTTGGGCGGGGCGGCCACGGCCCGGCGGTTGTCAGTCATCCGAGCGCGAAATGACCAGAAGGCTCATGAACAACGCGCCGAGGAACATGCCGATTAACAAGGTGAATGCTGCGATCACGATGGGTTTCCAGTAGGTTTGATGCCCATATTTTCAAACCAAACGTAACCTTTTGTGCGTTTTCAAGTTACCTTTAGAAGCATATTGATGGAAAAGTGTGACTTTCGCCACACTTTTTGAGGACTGAGAGTCGCCTGTACCGTAATACGGCTAGTTCAGCGTGTTTAACCAGGCCCATAAGGCAACGCCGACGGCGATCCAGATCGAAAGGACGAGAACCGCGCCGACGATGCTCCGGGGCTTAGCGCCTTGCTCTTTCATCCACGCGTCCGCGCGGGCACGGCATTCCTCGAGGACGCCCGTGGGAATGAGCCGGATGTTCAGCCAGATCAGGCCAGGCAACAGCAAGGCGTCGTCCAGATAGCCAAGTACCGGAATGAAATCTGGAATCAGATCGATCGGGCTCAGCGCATACGCGACCACAAAGGCCGCAAGGGCCTTTGCGAACCAGGGCGTGCCGGGATGCCGGTAGGCAAACCAAAGCGTGACGGCGTCGCGCTTGATCCGCGAAGCCCACTGTCGGATGTTTTGGAAAATGGACATGGACGAGGAGGGGCGGTCAGGCGGCTCGAGTATGGCGGACGGCAGGGGGGAACGATCGATTGGTGGATCGGGTCGCAACCTTGGCGTGGTAAGGTGCACGGCGGGCTCCAAGGCCTGTCGCAACTCCGCAGATCCATCTTGTGATCGCAGCGAGTTGAACGCCGCGCTCATCAGGTTGGGTTTGCGGTTCACCTTTACTGGCAACGCGGTGTATTGACTCGGTTGCCGCGCTTCATGAGACTGTGCGCGATCATTCGTCGATGTACTGCGTCAGAATGGCGAAAAGCCGCTCCTCGGTGAGCAGGTTGCTGCATCACTTCATGAGACGAAGCCCGTTCCACTTGTCCGAATCCGTGTCGTCGAAAACCGTTTCGCAAAAACTCCCGCTTCGGGACTGCGATGGCGTGGGCGAATGCGGCGAATTGCCGTCGGTCTGGCCTGCCTTGGCCGTGACCGGCTTTCGTGAGGGAGAACATCCCTCGATCATGTTCCCAGGGAAAAGAAAAAACCCCTGTAAATCACAGATTCACAGGGGTTTCAGCTTGGTAGGGGTGGTGCCCAGAAGAGGACTCGAACCTCCACGATGTTACTCGCTAGTACCTGAAACTAGTGCGTCTACCAATTCCGCCATCTGGGCCCACATAGCTGCCGAAGCAGTTATGTTTTGAATTTCAGGAAAGAGAGAATCATATCAAAAATAATGGCCACTCCAGCGGTCTGCTGGATGAATTTGAAGGAACTGTTCAGGGACATCGCGACGGACACGGTTTCGTGCAGCGCGACGACGGCGAAGCCGACATCTATTTGCCCCCGAACGAGATGCGTGCAGTGCTGCACAAAGACCGCGTCAAGGCGCGCGTGGTGCGGCAAGACCGGCGCGGTCGTCCCGAGGGGCGGGTGGTCGAAATCGTCGAGCGCCCCGAGCAGCCGATCATCGGCCGCCTGTTGCATGAAGGCGGCATCTGGCTTGTGGCGCCCGAAGACAAGCGCTACGGACAGGACGTACTGATTCCCAAGGGCGCAACCGGTCCCGCGAAGGTGGGGCAGGTCGTGGTGGTGCAGCTCACCGAGCCGCCGGCGCTGTTCGGCCAGCCCGTGGGCCGCGTGAAGGAAGTGCTCGGCGAGATCGACGACCCGGGCATGGAGATCGAAATTGCCGTGCGCAAATACGGCGTCCCGCACGAGTTTTCCGCGGAATGCCTGGCCGAGGCCAAGGCGTTGCCGGAGAAGGTTCGCCCCGCCGACAAGAAGGGCCGCATCGACCTGACCGACGTGCCGCTGGTCACCATCGACGGCGAAGACGCACGCGACTTCGACGACGCCGTGTACTGCGAACCCGCGAAGGTTGGCCGAGGCAAGGGATGGCGCCTGCTGGTGGCCATTGCGGACGTCAGCGCCTATGTGCAGACCGGATCGGCGATCGACATCGACGCCTACGACCGCGCGACCAGTGTCTACTTTCCGCGCCGCGTTATCCCGATGCTGCCGGAAAAGCTTTCGAACGGCTTGTGTTCGCTGAACCCCGAAGTCGAGCGCCTGTGCATGGTGTGCGACATGCTCGTGGCTGCCGACGGCGAGATTTACGCCTATCAGTTCTACCCGGCGGTGATGTTCAGCCATGCGCGCTTCACCTATACCGAAGTGGCCGCCATCCTTGGCAATACGCGCGGCCCCGAGGCGGCCAAGCGCAAGGACCGGGTGAAGGACCTGCTGAACCTGGCCGACGTCTACAAGGCCCTGCTCAAGCAGCGCGGCAAGCGCGGCGCAGTCGACTTCGAAACCACCGAGACGCAGATCATTTGCGACGACGCAGGCCGCATCGAGAAGATCGTGCCGCGCACGCGCAACGAGGCGCACCGCCTCATTGAAGAAGCCATGCTCGCGGCCAACGTGTGCAGCGCCGACTTCATCGCCGAAGGCAAGCACCCGGGCCTGTTCCGCGTGCACGAAGGCCCGACACCCGAGAAGAAAGAAATTCTGCGCGGCTACCTGAAGGCCATGGGCGTCGGGTTGAGCATTACCGACGACCCGCGGCCGGGCGAGTTCCAGGCGATTGCCGAAGCCACCAAGGAACGCCCCGACGCGCAGCAGATCCACACCATGCTGCTTCGCTCGATGCAGCAGGCGATCTACACGCCCATCAACAGCGGCCACTTCGGCCTGGCCTACGAGGCCTACACGCACTTCACAAGCCCGATCCGGCGCTACCCGGACCTGCTGGTGCACCGCGTGATCAAGGCGATTCTCGGCAAGACACGCTATCAGCTGCCGATGCTGCCGACGCCGGGAGAGGCGCATGCCAAGCTCGCCAAGCGGTTGGCTTCGCGCGTCAAGGCGCCTACCACCAAGCCGCAGAAGGCCACGGTTGCGCCCACCAAGGAAGTGCTGGCCTGGGAAGCGGCCGGCCTGCATTGCAGCGCCAACGAGCGCCGTGCCGACGAAGCCAGCCGCGACGTCGAGGCATGGCTCAAGTGCAAGTACATGCGCGAGCACCTGGGCGAGGAGTACGGCGGCGTGGTCACTGCGGCCACCACGTTCGGCATCTTCGTGACGCTGGACGCCATGTATGTCGAGGGGCTGGTGCACATCACCGAACTCGGCGGCGAATACTTCAAGTTCGACGAGATGCGCCAGGAACTGCGCGGCGAACGGACCGGCATTCGCTATGCCATCGGCACCCGCGTGCGGGTGCAGGTGAGCCGCGTCGATCTGGACGGGCGCAAGATCGATTTCCGCCTGGTGCGCGAGGGTGAAGAGCTCACGGCGCGTGCCATGAAGGACAAGGGCGTGAACTCGGCCGGCGTGCCGGTCAAGGCGTCAGCCAAGCGCAGCTCGCGCCACAAGGCCGAAGCGGCCCCTGAGCAGCGCACCGATCGCGCGGTAACTGCGGCTCCCGGGCCCCAATCGGCAATGCAGGCCTTCAAGTCGGCGGTGAAGAAGGCCGCAAACAAGATGAAGGGCCGCAAGCCACCGCGTCGCACATGACGCACAACGCATCGCACCCATACACAAGCAATACAGACAAGCTGAGAAGGAGACACTGAGCATGAGCGTGGAAAACAACAAGGGCCGCATCGCAATCGTCACGGGTGCCGGCTCGGGCATCGGACGCGCCGCGGCGCTGGCATTGCTGGCCGACGGCTGGAGCGTGGCGCTGGCGGGGCGCCGCCCCGAGCCGCTGGAGCAGGTGGCGGAAGAGTCCGGCGCCGGTGCGCGGGCCTTTGCGGTGCCCACCGACGTGGCCAATGCCGAATCGGTGCAGGCGCTGTTCGCGGCCGTGGTCGAGCGCTTCGGCCGCGTCGATCTGCTGTTCAACAATGCCGGCGTGGGCAACCCGCCGGGTCCGTTCGAAGACTGGACGCCGGAGCAATGGCGCGGTGTGGTCGACATCAACCTGAACGGCATGTTCTTCTGCATCCAGCAGGCGTTCCGCACGATGAAGGCGCAGACCCCGCGCGGTGGCCGCATCATCAACAACGGCTCCATTTCGGCAACGGCCCCTCGGCCGAATTCGCCAGCCTACACCGCGACCAAGCATGCGGTCGAGGGCCTCACCAAGACCGCGTCGCTCGACGGGCGCAAGTACGACATCGCAGTCGGCCAGATCGATGTGGGCAATGCCATGACCGAACTGGCAGCGCGCATGGCCAAGGGCGTGCCGCAAGCCAACGGCGAACTGGCGATCGAGCCGCTGATGGACGTCAAGATCGTCGGGCAGTCGGTGCTCTACATGGCAAACCTGCCGCTGGAAGCCAACGTGCTGTTCCACACCGTGATGGCGACGAAGATGCCCTTCGTCGGGCGCGGCTAGAAGCTCGTCAGCCGGGTGCCTGGCGCGCCAGTGCCCCGGCCGTGAGCGGGGTTGCATCGGCCGGCCAGGTGTCGGCAATGTGGCCATGGCGCCAGACGGCGCTTTGCGCAGCCTCGAATGGCGACTGTTTTGACGCCATCGCGGCGCCGATCATCCCGGCCAGCACGTCGCCCGTGCCGGCGGTTGCGAGCGCGGCATTGCCGGTCGGGTTGATCACGGGCGGCGCGCCGCTGTTGTCGGCGATGACCGTTCCCGAGCCTTTGAGTACGGCAACTGCGCCATAGCGCGATGCCAGTTCGCCGGCTGCTGCCAGCCGATCGGCTTGAATGTCGGCGGCCGTGCAATCCAGCAGGCGCGCGGCTTCGAGCGGATGCGGTGTGATGACGGTCGGCTTTCCGCGTCGGCTGCGTGATGCCAGTTGCGCCTGCAATGCGCTGTCGCCCGCTATGGCGTTCAATGCATCGGCATCGAGCACCAGTGCAGCCGCTGTCGCCAGCACGCGTGGCAGCACCGCGCGCACATCGGCGCCTCCGCCGCACCCGCAGACCGCTGTCATGCCTGAAAGATCGAGCGCATCGGCGTCTCGCAGCATCAGCTCGGGCTGTGCAAGGTCGACAGGAGCCGCACTCGGGTCGAGCAGCCCGACGAACACGCGACCGGCGCCCGCATGCAGCGCAGCAGATCCGGCCAGCAGCGCGGCGCCGGCCATGCCGGGTGCGCCGCCGATCACCGCAACATCGCCATAGCTGCCTTTGTGCGATGCGTGGCTGCGTGGCGGGGCCGTCGGCCGGCCCGCAAGGCGCGCGGCGGGCTGTTCAGCGATGCCGGCGCCGCAACCCAGGTCGTCGAACCAGACTGTGCCCGCGGCATCGCGGCCTTGCGCGGTGAAAAGGCCTGGCTTCAGGGTCAGGAAGGTGACGCAGAAGCGGGGCGATGCGGCACCCGAATGAGGGGCGATGCTCGAAACGCCGGTGTCCGCGTTCAACCCGGACGGCACGTCGACACTCAGTACCGGTTGCGTCGTCGCATGCATCTGCCGCAGCCATTCGGCCATGGCATTCTCGACGGGGCGGGTGGCGCCAATGCCGAGCAGCGCATCGATGGCCAATCCATAGGCGGCGGGCGGCTTCGGCGAGAAGATCACGCCAGCATCCCTGGCCCGCTGCAGCGATGCCTTCGCGTCTGGCGGCAGACGACTTTCATCACCGGCGAACGTGACGATCGGCAAAAAGCCCCGGTGCTGCAGCTGCGCGGCCGCTTCAAAACCGTCGCCGCCATTGTTTCCCGGCCCGCAGGCGATCCATACGGTGCGTGCATGCGGCGCGACCGCCATGGCCAGCCGCGCCACGGCAAGGCCGGCGCGATGCATCAGCGTGTGGCCGGGCAGGGCGGCTGCGGCGGCCTGCTCGATGCGCCGCGTTGCCGCAATATCGAAAAGGTCGGCGACGGTGTCGGACGTGATGCGTTGCATCAGGCCATTTTGCCGCCCATGTGCCCAGGCAGGAGTGCTGTGGAAGCTTTAGGAAAGATGGAGCCGCTCGACGCCCAGGCCCTCGAGGTCGACTCCGGCATCGCGGCCCCCGATCAGGTCGGCCACCACCCGCGCACTGCCGCACGACAGCGCCCAGCCGCTCGAGCCGTGGCCCAGGTTGAGCCAGACGCCCGGCACGCCGCTGGCGCCGAGTACCGGAGGGCCGTCGGGCAGCATCGGCCGCGCGCCTTTCCATTGCTGCACGCCCGACTGCAGCGTGACCGCGCCGGGAAACCAGTCGTGCAGCACCTTGTAGAGCGTTTGGACCGCGGACGGGTTCATCGTGCTGAGCGACCCGCCGATTTCGGCGCTCCCGGCCACGCGCACGCGCTGGCCCAGCCGCGAGATCGCGACCTTGTAGCGCTCGTCCATCACCGCGCTGCGCGGCGCGTTGAGCGATTCGCGAATCGGCGCGCTGATGGAGTGGCCGTAGATGGGTGCGAGCGGAATCCGAAGCCCGAGCGGCCGCACGAGCGCAGCCGAGGCCAGCCCGGCGCACACCACCACGGCATCGAACCGCAGCGGTGGGGAACCGCTTGCGAGCGAAACGGAAGTGGGGTCGGCGCGGCTCAGCGGCGCGATGTCGCAGTTGAAATGGAACTGGGCGCCGAGTGCCTCGGCCTCCCACTTGAGCAGCAGCGCGAACTGGCGGCAGTTGGCCACTTCGTCCTCGGGCAGGTAAATGGCGCCTGCAAGCGCGGTGTCGGTGCTGAGCGCGGGTTCGATGCGCCGGGCCTCGTCGGCGTCGACTTCGCGAAAGACACTGCCCGCCGCTCGCAACACGTCGAGGCCGGGCTGCACCAGCTTTTTCTCGCGCTTGGAGCGCAGCAGCACAAGGTAGCCGTCGCTGCGCTCGTAGCTGAGTTCGCGCGCCTCGGTCACCGCGTGCAGGCGGGTGCGGCTGTAGAACGCCAGCCGCTGCATGCGGGCGCGGTTGGCCAGGTAGGTTTCGAGCTTGCAGGCCTTCTGCCAGCGCGACATCCAACCGATATCGCGTGAATTCAGCGGCCAGCGCAGCTTGATGGCGCCGTGGGAGGAAAGCAGCGAACGCAGCACCTTGGCGCGCATGCCCGGTGCGGCCCAGGGCGTTACATAACCCGGTGCGACCACGCCCGCATTCGCAAAACTGGCTTCCTCGGCCGCTGCGCCGCGGCGCTCGAACACAGACACTTCATGGCCGTCCGAAGCCAGTTCCCAGGCGGTGGTGACGCCGATGATGCCGGCGCCCACGATCGCGATTTTCATTGAATGCTTGAGTAAGAAGAGATGGCTGACGCCCGTCGGTAGGCGTGCAGCCTATTGTCTTCGCAGTGCGTGTTCCGTTTGTAAGGCAATCGCGAGAACGGCGTCGTCGTGCAGTGCGGCGTGCCACAGCATCAGGCCGACGGGCAACTCGCCGGCGGCATGGCAGGGCAGCGAAATGGCGCAGCCGTCGAGCATGTTGACGATCGACGGATTGCGCAGCAGCAGTGCGTTGATGCGAAAGAACTCGTCGTCGTGCTCGGCGCCCGGCGCCACGCTCGCGATGGGAGGCGCGGTGATCGGCACGGTCGGCGACAGCACGGCGTCGTAGGGCGCGAGCGCCGCTTCGACGCGGGCAATCCACGCGTGCCGGGCATTCAGGAGGTCGATGTATTCGTGCGCCTTCATGCCGGCGCCTTTGAGAATGCGCTGCGCAACGCGCGGGTCGTAGCCGGCGCCGCTGCGTTCCAGCAACAGCCGGTGCCAGGCATAAGACTCGGCCGCCGAAAAGCCGCCGGTGGCGTTGATGGCCTGCAGCTGTGCCAATTCCGGCAGCTCGATTTCTTCGATCTGGGCCCCGGCGGCGCGCAGTGCCCGCAGCGCGCCTTCGAAGGCGCGGGCCACGGCGGGCTCGATGTCGTCGAAAAACACGTTCTTCACCACGGCCAGCCGGTATGCGCCCAGAGCGGCTGCGCCGGCAGTCACGCGGCGCGCCGCGAGGATTTCGTGCGCGGTGACGGCATCCCGCACCGATCGCGTCATGGCGCAAACGGTGTCCAGGGTGGTCGACAGCGGCAGGGCGCCGTCGGCCGGAACGAGTCGGGCGGTGCTCTTGAAGCCCACGATGCCGTTCAGCGCCGCGGGAATGCGGATAGAGCCGCCGGTGTCGGAACCCAGCCCGATGAACGCCGCGCCGGTGGCAACCGAAATGGCGGCGCCGGAAGAAGAGCCTCCCGGAATGCGCGGCGTGGCCGAGTCGCTCACATTGGCCGGGGTGCCGTGATGCGGGTTGACGCCCACGCCCGAGAAAGCAAACTCGGTCATGTTGGTGCGGCCGGTCAGCACGCCGCCCGCGGCGCGCAGCCGCGCCACGGCCACGGCATCCGCCTTGGCGGCCGGGGCGTGCGAAAGCACCACGGAGCCCGCGGGAGTGGGCTGTCCTTCGATGTCGAACAGGTCCTTGGCGGTGAATGCAAGCCCGGAGAGCCTGCTTTGCAGCGCCGGCCGGTCGGCTTGCCGGCGCGCTTCGTCGAACAGCGTGCGGGTGAAAACGTGGTTGCACACCGGGGATTCGGAAATCTCGATGGCGCGCTCCATTTCGGTGCGTGCATCGCTGCCGCCCGCCAGAAGGTTCAAACGGGCGGCGTGAAGGTCGTTCATGGGTGGGCTGCGAGGGCGCGGACGGCTCGGTTCCGGGGGTGGACAAGGGGGAAGGACGGGCAGGCCGTGCTATACTCGTTGGGTTTCGCTGATCATGCGACGGCTCTCGCCGCGCCCAGCCAGACACATTCGCAAACCGGCCCAATCAAGGTGTTGTGACTCCATTCGAAGGAGGCGCAAAACGGGCTGGATTTTAGACCCAACCTTTGGAGTAATTTTCAATGTCGACCACCATGCGCGAAATGCTGGAAGCCGGTGTCCACTTCGGTCACCAAACCCGCTTCTGGAACCCCAAGATGGCCCCGTTCATCTTCGGCCATCGCAACAAGATCCACATCATCAACCTGGAAAAGTCGCTCCCGATGTTCCAGGACGCGATGAAGTACGCCAGGCAGCTCACCGCCAACCGCGGCACCATCCTCATGGTCGGCACCAAGCGCCAGGCCCGTGAAATCGTGGCTGCCGAAGCCCGCCGCGCCGGCGTGCCTTTTGTCGACACCCGCTGGCTCGGCGGCATGCTGACCAACTTCAAGACGGTCAAGACCTCGATCAAGCGCCTGAAGGACATGAAGGCCCAGCAAGAAGCTGGCCTCGAAAGCCTGAGCAAGAAAGAGCAACTCACGTTCACCCGTGAAATCGAGAAACTCGAAAAGGACATCGGCGGCATCCAGGACATGACCGCGCTGCCCGACGCCATCTTCGTGATCGACGTGGGCTTCCACAAGATCGCCGTGGCAGAAGCCAAGAAGCTCGGCATTCCGCTGATCGGCGTGGTGGACTCCAACCACTCGCCCGAAGGCATCGACTACGTCATTCCCGGCAACGACGACTCGTCGAAGGCCGTCACGCTGTACGCCCGCGGCATCGCCGATGCGATCATCGAAGGCCGCAACAGCGCCACCGGTGACGTGGTCAAGGCCATCGCCGAAGGCAGCGACGAATTCGTCGAAGTCGAAGAGGGCGCCTCGGCCTGATCGAGTGCTCTCACGCGCCTGAAGAAGGGGCTTTGGTGCCCCTTTTTTTTAATCTGATTTTTTGGACACGGAGATAGAACAATGGCTGCAATCACCGCAAGCATGGTCGGCGAACTGCGCGCAAAGACCGACGCGCCCATGATGGAATGCAAGAAGGCCCTGACAGAGGCCGACGGCAACATGGAAAAGGCCGAAGAGCTGCTGCGCATCAAGCTCGGCAACAAGGCTGGCAAGGCTTCGGGCCGCATCACCGCCGAAGGCGTGGTCACGGCGTTTGTCGAAGGCTCGGCCGGCGGCATGATCGAAATCAACTGCGAAACCGACTTCGTCACCAAGAACGACAGCTTCCTGGCCATGGCCAACGCTGCGGCGATGCTGGTCGCCAAGAACAACCCCGCCGACATCGCTGCGCTCGGCGCGCTGCCCTATGAGCAGGACGGCTTCGGTCCCACGCTCGAAGACGTGCGCAAGGGCCTGATCGGCAAGATCGGCGAGAACATGAGCTTCCGCCGCTTCAAGCACTTTGCCGGCAACGGCAAGCTGGCTTCGTACCTGCACGGCACGCGCATCGGCGTAATGGTCGAGTTCGAGGGCGACGAAACGTCGGCCAAGGACGTGGCAATGCACATCGCCGCCATGAAGCCGGTCGCTATTTCGGCCGCCGACGTGCCTGCCGACCTGATCGAGAAAGAGCGCGCCGTTGCCAAGGGCAAGGCCGATGAAGACCGCAAGACCGCTGAAGCCGAAGGCAAGAAGCCGCAGCCGGACGACATCGTTGCCAAGCGCATTGAAGGCGGCGTGCAGAAGTACCTGAAGGAAGTCTCGCTGCACAACCAGCCCTTCGTGAAGAACGACAAGCAGACCGTCGAGCAGATGCTCAAGGCCGCCAATACCACCATCAAGGGCTTCACCCTTTACGTGGTTGGCGAAGGCATCGAAAAGAAGGTCGACGACTTCGCAGCCGAAGTGGCGGCGCAAGTTGCTGCCGCCAAGGCCGCCGCGTAAAAACTGTTACGCCCCAAAGCGACGGCGCACGTGCGTGTGCCGCCGCTTTTTCACCGCCTCGTTCTACACTCGCCCCCGCCAACCCAAGTAAGGAAATTGCCCATGTCTGATCCCCGTCCAGCCCACAAGCGAATCTTGTTGAAGCTGTCGGGTGAGGCGTTAATGGGAGACGATGCCTTTGGTATTAACCGTGCGACCATCGTCCGCATGGTCGAAGAGGTGGCCGAAGTGGTGAACATGGGCGTGGAAGTCGCCGTCGTCATTGGCGGCGGCAACATCTTCCGCGGCGTCGCGGGAGGTTCGGTCGGAATGGACCGCGCCACGGCCGACTACATGGGCATGCTGGCCACCGTGATGAATTCGCTGGCGCTGGCCGATGCCATGAACAAGCAAGGGCTTGTGGCGCGCGTGATGTCCGCCATTGCCATCGAGCAGGTGGTCGAGCCCTACGTGCGGCCCAAGGCGCTGCAGTATCTCGAAGAAGGCAAGGTCGTGGTGTTTGCCGCGGGTACCGGCAATCCGTTCTTCACCACCGACACGGCCGCCGCACTGCGCGGTGCGGAAATCGGCGCCGAGCTGGTGCTCAAGGCGACCAAGGTCGACGGGGTCTACTCCGCCGACCCCAAGACCCATCCGGATGCAACGCGCTATTCCACGCTCACCTTCGACGAGGCAATCGCGCAAAATCTCGGCATCATGGACGCGACGGCCTTTGCGCTGTGCCGCGACCAGAAGCTGCCGATCAAGGTGTTCTCGATCTTCAAGAACGGCGCACTCAAGCGCGTCGTCATGGGCGAGGACGAAGGCACGCTGGTGCATGCCTGAGGAGTATTGAGATGACGACCCCTACCATTGCAGAAATTCGCAGCACGACCGATGCGAAGATGAACCAGTCGCTGGCTGCGTTCCAGAACAACCTCACCAAGATCCGTACCGGCCGCGCCAACTCCGCGCTGCTCGACTCCATCCATGTGGAGTACTACGGCTCGCAGGTTCCCCTGAGCCAGGTGGCCAACGTGTCGGTGCTCGACTCGCGCACCATCAGCGTCCAGCCCTGGGAAAAGGGCATGGGCGCCAAGATCGAAAAGGCCATCCGCGAAAGCGACCTGGGCCTGAACCCGGCGTCGATGGGCGACCTGATCCGCGTGCCGCTTCCCGCAATGAGCGAAGAGCGCCGCAAGGAAATGACCAAGCTGGTCCGCAACGAAGGCGAAAGCGCCAAGATCGCCACGCGCAACCTGCGCCGCGACGCTAACGAAGCGGTCAAGAAGCTGGTCAAGGAAAAGCTTGCCTCCGAGGACGACCAGAAGCGCGCCGAGGCCGAGATCCAGAAGGTCACCGACCGCCACATTGCGGAAATCGACCGGCTGGTCGCGGCCAAGGAAGCGGAGATCATGGCCGTTTGAGGCTGCGCATGGCCTCGTCTTTGCCGCAGATTCCCCACCACATTGCCATCGTCATGGATGGCAACGGACGCTGGGCCACGCGGCGATTCCTGCCTCGCGTGGCAGGCCACAAGCAGGGCGTCGAGTCGCTGCGCCGATGCGTCAGGGCCTGTGTCGACCGCAGCGTGGGCGTTCTCACGGTGTTCGCGTTCTCGTCCGAAAACTGGAACCGGCCGCCTGAAGAGGTTTCGGGGCTCATGGAAATCATGGTCGGCGCGCTCGCGCGCGAGGTGCCAAAGTTGAGCCGCGACGGCGTGCGGCTGCACTTCGTCGGCGAACGGGCCGGGCTCTCCAAGAAAATGGTGCAAGGCCTGGTCGATGCCGAAGAGGCAACCGCGCAGAACACCAAGCTCGTTCTCAACGTCTGCTTCAACTACGGTGGCCGGTGGGACATTGCACGCGCGGCCGCCAAGCTGGCGGAGCAGGGCGAGCCGCTTACCGAAGCCAACCTCGATCGCGCCATGGCCCTGGCCCATGTGCCCGACCCCGACCTGCTCATTCGCACCGGCGGCGAGCAGCGCCTGTCGAACTTCCTGCTGTGGCAAAGCGCCTATGCGGAGCTTTTCTTCAGCAACAAGCTGTGGCCGGAGTTCGACGAAGCCGAGCTGGACGCGGGAATTGCCGCATTCCAGGTTCGCGAGCGCCGTTTCGGCAAGACTTCCGCGCAGGTCACGGCCGGCAGCGATTCCACCTCAGATCGCCAGTTGGCCTGACGGCCTTCAACGGCCCGAAATACCGCCGCATGCTCAAACAACGCATCCTCACGGCCATCGTCCTGCTGGCGATCTTGCTGCCGGCGCTCTTCTATCCGTCGCACGTTCCTTTTGCCTGCGTCATGCTGGTGCTGATCGGTGCCGCAGCCTGGGAATGGGGCCGCCTCAACGGATACGGGCAGCAACTGTCGGTGTTCCTTGGCCTGGAAACGGTGGCGCTTTGCGCGTTGTCGTGGTGGCTCGGGTTGCTCGAGCGGCCACTCATGCTCATGTGGCTGCTGGCCAGCGCGGCCTGGGTGCTTGGTGGCGCCGCGTTGCTGCGCGTCGCGGTGCCGGGCTGGCCCCGGATTCCGCGCGGCCTGCGGCTGGTTGGCGGGTTGCTGGCGCTCTGGGTGGCGTGGCTCGCGGCCGTGCAGGCGCGCATGGTCGGCATCAACTTTCTGCTTTCCATTCTTGTGCTGGTCTGGGTGGCCGACGTCTTCGCCTATTTCGCGGGACGCGCCTTCGGCCTCAAGTTCACCCGCGGCAAGCTCGCACCCGCCATCAGCCCCGGCAAGAGCTGGGAAGGCGTGTGGGGCGGCATGGCGGGCGTGGTGGTGCTGGCCTTTGCGTGGGTCTGGGCCGACAGGGCAGCCGGGGCAACGGTGGCAAGCCTCTACACCCGGCTGCATGAGCGCGGCTGGTGGCTGCTGCTCGTGGGCGTGGTGTTCCTAGCCGCGATGAGCGTGGTCGGCGACCTGGTCGAATCGCTGATCAAGCGCAGTGCCGGCGCGAAGGACAGCAGCCGCCTGCTGCCGGGCCACGGCGGCGTGCTCGACCGCGTGGATGCCCTCTTGCCTGCGCTTCCCATCGCAATGATGCTGGCTTCCTTGTGAACACACCCAAACAACGCATCACGGTGCTGGGCTCGACCGGCTCGGTCGGGGTCAGCACGCTCGACGTCATTTCCCGGCACCCCGAGCGCTTCGAGGTTTTTGCACTCTCCGCAGCGACCAAGGTCGACGAGTTGCTGGCGCAATGCGCGCGGTTTTCGCCCCGTTTCGCGGTCATGGCCAGTGCGCCGCATGCGGACTTGCTGGCGGAGAAGCTCGAACGGAACAATCTCCCGACGAGAGTCCTGAGCGGTCCTGATGCTATAGAAAAGATAGCATCTCACGAAGAGGTCGATGCCGTCATGGCCGCCATCGTGGGCGCTGCGGGCCTCGGGCCGTGCCTGGCTGCCGCGCGCGCCGGCAAGCGGCTTCTTCTGGCCAATAAAGAGGCGCTGGTCGTTGGCGGCGAGCTTTTCATGCGCACTGTGCGCGAAGGCGGCGCCACGCTGCTGCCGATCGACAGCGAGCACTCGGCCATCTTCCAGTCGCTGCCTGAAGATCCGTCCACGTGGTCGCGGCGCATCGACAAGATCATCCTGACCGCTTCGGGCGGCCCGTTCCGCACGCGCGCGCCCGGCACCCTGGGCACGGTAACGCCTGAGCAGGCCTGTGCGCATCCGAACTGGGTCATGGGGCGCAAGATTTCGGTCGATTCCGCGACCATGATGAACAAGGCGCTCGAGGTGATCGAGGCCCGCCACCTGTTCGGCGTGCTGCCTGAACAGATCGAGGTGGTCATCCATCCGCAGAGCGTGGTGCATTCGATGGTCCAGTTCACCGATGCCTCGGTCATCGCGCAGCTCGGCACGCCCGACATGCGCGTGCCCATTGCCGTCGGCCTGGCCTGGCCAGAGCGCATCGAAAGCGGGGCGGGGCGCCTGGACTTCCGCCAGATGGCGGCGCTGAGCTTCGATGCGCCCGATGCAGCGCTCTTCCCGGGCTTGGGCTTGGCCTGGCACGCGCTTCGCGCGGCCCCCGGGACCACGGCGGTGCTCAATGCAGCCAACGAAGTCGCAGTCGAGGCCTTTCTTGACCGGCGGCTTCGCTTCGATCGCATTCATGCGGTCAACATGGAAACTTTGGAAGCCATTTCTCCCTCCAAGCCCGCATCGCTGGCGGACCTGCTGGCGCTCGATGCCAGTGCCCGTGCGGCCGCCAATGCCGCGGCGCTGCGCTTTGCGGCCTGATACGCCGGACAACCGAGGACTCGGATGCTCACTGTCATAGCCTTTGTGGTTGCCATCGGCGTGCTGATTGCCGTGCACGAATACGGCCACTATCGCGTCGCCGTCGCTTGCGGCGTCAAGGTGCTGCGGTTCTCGGTCGGCTTCGGCAAGACGCTGTACCGTTGGCAGCCCAAGCGCCAGCATCCCGGCCAGTCGACCGAATTCGTCATCGGCGCATTCCCCCTTGGCGGCTACGTCAAGATGCTCGATGAGCGCGAAGGGCCGGTAGCACCCGAAGAACGGCACCGCGCCTTCAACACCCAGCCGCTGCGTGCGCGCGCGGCCATCGTCGCCGCCGGGCCCATCGCCAACCTGCTGCTCGCGGTGGTGCTCTATACAGCCGTCAACTGGATCGGCGTGGATGAGCCCGTCGCCAAGCTGGCCCGCCCCGTTGCGGCCTCGCTCGCGGAAGCCGCAGGCTTGCGCGGCGGTGAGCACATCACGCGCGCCGGCTTCGACGGCGACCTGGAGCCGGTGCAGTCGTTCGAAGACCTTCGCTGGCGCATGACGCGCGGCGCCCTCGACGGCCAGGACCTGACGCTTGAAATCGCAGGCGAGGGCGGCCGGCCCGAACGCCAGATCGTGCTGCCGCTGAGCCGCATGCAGGCCAAGGACGCCGACCCGCAGATGTTCCGCAAGATCGGCGTGCTCGCTCCGCTCACGCGTCCCGAGATCGGTGAGGTCATGGCGGGCAGCACCGCAGAACGCGCCGGCCTGCATAACGGCGATCTGGTCCGGGCCATCGGCAACACGCCCATCGTCGACGGTCAGCAATTGCGCGAGTTGATCCGGACTTCGATCGACGGCGATCAGCCGCGCGTTCAAACCTGGCAGGTGCAGCGCGGCGGCCAGCTGGTCGAGCTCGAAGTCAGGCCGGAGCTGCGTGAAGAGGCGGGCGTGAAGGTCGGCCGGATCGGCGCCTACGTGGGCGCGCCGCCCGAAATGGTCACGGTCCGGCAGGGCCCCGTCGATGGTGTCTGGCGCGGCATTGTGCGCACCTGGGAGGTCTCGGCGCTCACCGTCCGCATGATGGGCAAGATGGTCATCGGCGAAGCTTCGCTCAAGAACTTGAGCGGGCCGCTCACGATCGCCGACTATGCCGGCAAGTCCGCAAGCCTCGGGCTGACCCAGTACCTGGTGTTCCTTGCGCTGATCAGCGTGAGCCTGGGTGTGCTCAATCTCATGCCGCTGCCGGTCCTCGATGGGGGACACCTGATGTATTATCTTTGGGAGGGCCTGACCGGCAAGAGCGTCTCTGACGCTTGGATGGAACGGCTTCAGCGCGGCGGTGTCGCTTTGCTGCTGGTCATGATGTCGGTCGCACTTTTCAACGACGTCACGCGGCTCTTTGGTTAACTTTCTGCCGGCCCTTTCCGCGCCGGCCCAATTCACAGATGAACACAAACTTCAGTCGCTTTCGCCTGCGTAGCGTTGCCGCGGTAGTGGCCAGCGCCCTGGCGGCCACCGCAGCCTGGGCCGTCGAGCCTTTCACGGTGCGCGACATTCGCGTCGAAGGCTTGCAACGCGTGGAGCCCGGCACGATCTTCGCGTCGCTGCCGCTGCGTGTGGGCGATACCTACAGCGATGAACGCGGATCGGCCGCCATCCGCGCGCTGTTCGACCTGGGTTTGTTCAAGGACGTGCGCATCGACGTCAACGGCAACGTGCTGGTGGTGATCGTCGAAGAGCGGCCCACCATCGCTGACGTCGATTTCGTCGGCACCAAGGAATTCGACAAGGCCGCGCTCCAGAAGGCGCTGCGCGAAGTCGGCCTGACCGACGGCCGGCCCTACGACAAGGCCCTGGCCGACCGTGCCGAGCAGGAGCTCAAGCGCCAGTACGTGAGCCGCAGCCTCTACAACGCGCAGGTCGTGACCACGGTCACGCCCATCGAGCGCAACCGCGTCAACCTCACGTTCACCGTGATCGAGGGCGATTCGGCCCGCATCCGCGAAGTGCGCGTGGTCGGCAACAAGGCCTTCAGCGAATCGACGCTGCTGAGCCTGTTCGACCAGGACAGCGGCGGCTTCATGAGCTGGTACACCAAGTCGAACCAGTACTCGCGCACCAAGCTGAACGCCGACCTGGAAACGCTCCGCTCGTACTACATCACCCGCGGCTACCTCGAGTTCCGCATCGATTCGACCCAGGTGGCCATTTCGCCCGACCGGCAGGACCTGACGGTGACGGTGAACATCACCGAAGGTGAAAAATTCGTGGTGGCCGGCGTCAAACTCGACGGCAACTACCTCGGCCGCGACGAAGAGTTCAAGTCGCTCGTGACCATCAAGCCCGGCGAGCCGTACAACGGCGAGCAGGTCACCGAAACCACCAAGGCCTTCACCGACTATTTCGGCACCTTCGGCTACGCGTTTGCGCGCGTCCAGGCCCGTCCTGAAATCGACCGCGTCAACAACCGCGTGACGCTGACGCTGCAAGCTGAACCGTCGCGCCGCGTTTATGTGCGCCGCGTGGCCGTGGGCGGCAACGCCAAGACGCGCGACGAAGTGATCCGGCGCGAGTTCCGCCAGTTCGAAGCTTCGTGGTACGACGGCGACAAGATCAAGATCTCGCGCGACCGCGTGGACCGCCTCGGCTTCTTCACCGAAGTGAACGTCGAAACCCAGGAAATCCCGGGTTCGCCCGACCAGGTCGACCTGGTCGTGAACGTGGCGGAAAAGCCCACGGGTAGCCTGCAGCTCGGCGCCGGCTACTCCAGCGCCGAGAAGGTGGCCCTCACCTTCGGTATCTCGCAGGAGAACGTGTTCGGTTCGGGCAACTTCCTCGGCTTGCAGGTCAACACCAGCAAGTACAACCGCACGCTTTCGCTGACCACCACCGACCCGTACTTCACGCAGGACGGCATCTCGCGCACGGTGAGCGTCTATCACACCACGACGCGGCCGTACAACTACTCGGTCGACGGCGACTACAAGCTGGTCAACCAGGGCGCTTCGATCCGCTTTGGCGTGCCGTTCAGCGAAGTCGACACGGTCTTCTTCGGTATCGGGCTTGAGCGTTACGCTTTTGACGCGCAGAGCTCGTTTGCCCTCCTGACGCCGAAGTCGTACCGCGACTACTTCCAGTGCAAGGTGGATGCCTCCAACATCTTTATCACGGGATGCGATCAGGACAGCGTGTGGGGCGTGCCATTGACCATCGGCTGGGGCCGCGACAACCGCGACAGCGCGCTGATTCCGACGAGCGGCCGCCTGCAGCGCGCCAACCTCGAACTGGGTGTCGGTGGCGACATGAAGTACCTCAAGACGAGCTACCAGTACCAGCAGTTCTTCCCAATCAACAAGCAGTACACCTTCGCAATCAACGGCGAAGTCGGCTACGCAAAAGCCTACGGCGGCAAGGTCTACCCGATCTTCAAGAATTTCTACGCTGGTGGCCTCGGCTCGATCCGCGGCTTCGAGCAGAACTCGCTTGGCCCGCGCGACGCACCGATTGCTGTTCTCGGCCAGACCGAAGGCGCCGCCCTGGGCGGCACCAAGAAGGCGATCTTCAATGCCGAGCTCAGCACGCCGTTCCCCGGCGCCGGCAACGACCGCACTCTGCGCCTGTACGGCTTCTTCGACGTCGGCAATGTGTTCGGCTCGCGGGCCGAAGGCCTGACCGACGCCCAGTACAAGGCCCAGAAGAAGCTGCGCGCCTCCGTCGGCCTCGGCGTCAGCTGGATTTCGCCGCTCGGGCCGCTGCGCCTGGCCTACGCCTTCCCCATCAGGTCCCAGAAGGAAGTGGTGGATCCGGCGACCGGCTTCGTCACGATCCCGAAGGATAGAATTCAGCGCTTGCAATTCCAGATCGGAACTTCTTTCTAAATGACGCATTTGATCCGCGCCGCAGCTGGCGCGTTGTTGATCCCCGTTTTTGCGCTGGTTGCCGCGCCTGCTGCGAAGGCGCAGGAGACTTTTCGCATCGGATTCGTGAATCCGGACCGCGTGCTGCGCGAAGCCCAGCCGGCCAAGGCTGCGCAAGCCAAGCTCGAGTCCGAGTTCCTCAAGCGCGAGAAAGACCTCACGACGCAGGGCGAGGCTTTGAAGTCGGCCTCCGAAAGGTTCGAGCGCGAGGCGCCTACCTTGTCGGAAAGCCAGCGTACGGCACGCCAGCGCGCGTTGGTCGACCAGGACCGTGATTTCCAGCGCCGCCGCCGCGAGTTCCAGGAAGACCTCAATGCGCGCAAGAACGAAGAGCTCCAGCAGGTCTACGAGCGTGCCAACCGCGTGGTGAAGCAGGTGGCCGAGGCTGAAAAGTACGACGCCATCCTGCAGGAGGCGATCTACATCAATCCGAAGCACGACATCACGGACAAGGTGATCAAGGCGCTGAACGCCTCGACCACTTCTTCCGCGCCTGCGGGCGGCAAATAACGCCGCAAAAACGGCGTGGCATTGCAGCTCGGAGCCATTGTTGACGCCCTCGGGGGCGAGCTCCACGGGGACGCCGCGCTCTCCATCGAGCGGCTTGCGCCGCTTCAGAATGCTCAGCCCGATGCGCTCAGTTTCCTGAGCCATCCCAAATACCAGCAGGAATTGGCGGCATCCAAGGCCGCCTGCGTGATCGTTTCGCCGGCCATGCGCGAGGCGGCAGCGGCGCGCGGAGCGTTCATCGTCGCGGCCGATCCGTACCTCTACTTTGCGCGGCTCACCCAACTCTGGAAGGCGCACCATGCGCGCCCCGAAGCCGATCGCATCCATCCCTCCGCGGTCATCCACCCCGAAGCCCATGTGGACCCGACAGCGCGCATCGGCGCCTTGTGCGTGCTGGAGCGGGGTGCACGCATCGGAGCCGGCACGGTGCTGAAGTCGCGCGTGACCATCAGCGAAGACTGCGTGGTCGGCGAGCGCTGCCTGCTGCATCCCGGCGTGGTGATCGGCGCCGACGGCTTTGGCCTGGCGCCGCACAAGGGAGAGTGGGTCAAGATCGAGCAGTTGGGCGCAGTGCGCATCGGCAACGACGTCGAGATCGGGGCCAACACCTGCATCGACCGCGGCGCGCTCGACGACACCGTCATCGAAGACGGCGTGAAGCTCGACAACCTCATCCAGATCGGCCACAACGTGCGCGTGGGCAAGCACACGGCCATGGCGGGCTGCGTCGGCGTGGCGGGCAGTGCCACCATCGGCGCGCACTGCACTTTCGGCGGTGGTGCCATCGTGCTGGGTCACCTGACCGTTGCCGATGGCGTGCACGTTTCGGCGGCCACGGTGGTCACACGCTCGATCCACAAGGCCGGCCAGTACACCGGCATGTTCCCCATCGACGACAATGCGAGCTGGGAAAAAAATGCTGCAACGCTCAAGCAGTTGCACAGCCTGCGCGAACGACTGAAGGCGCTGGAGAAGGCACCCCAGAAAAAATGAAGACGATGCAGGAACAGAAAATCATGACGACGACGCTCGATATCCATCAAATCCTCAAGCTGCTGCCCCACCGTTACCCGTTCCTGCTGGTGGATCGCGTGCTGGACATGGAAAAGGGCAAGCGCATCACGGCGCTCAAGAACGTGACGATGAACGAGCCGTTCTTCAACGGCCACTTTCCCCACCGCCCGGTGATGCCGGGCGTGCTGATGCTCGAAGCCATGGCGCAGGCGGCGGCGCTGCTGTCGTTCCATTCGCTGGACATCGTGCCCGACGACAACACGGTCTACTACTTTGCAGCCATCGACGGTGCGCGCTTCAAGCGCCCCGTGGAGCCGGGCGACCAGCTCACGCTCGAAGTCGAGATCGAGCGCATGAAGGCCGGCATTTCCAAGTTCAAGGGCCGTGCCCTGGTGGGCGCCGAGCTCGCCTGCGAGGCCACGCTCATGTGCGCCATGCGCCAGATCAACTGATCTTGCGGCGGTTACAACAAGGCATGACGCAGGTTCATCCGACAGCGCTCATCGATCCGAAGGCAGAACTCGACGCCTCGGTTTCGGTCGGGCCGTACACCATCATCGGCCCTCATGTGCGGGTTGGCGCCGGGACGACCATCGGCGCGCATTGCGTGATCGAGGGCCGCACCACCATCGGCCGCGACAACCGGATCTTCCAGTTTTCTTCGCTGGGCGCCGTGCCGCAGGACAAGAAATACGCCGGCGAGCCGACCGAGCTGGTCATTGGCGACCGCAACGTCATTCGCGAGTTCTGCACCTTCAACCTCGGCGTGCCGGGGGCGGGCGGCATCACGCGCGTGGGCAACGACAACTGGATCATGGCGTACACGCACATCGCGCACGACTGCCGTGTCGATGACCACACCACCTTGGCCAACAACACCACATTGGCCGGCCACGTGCATCTGGCCGACTGGGTCACGATCGGCGGGCTGACGGGCATTCACCAGTTCGTTTCGATCGGCGCGCACGCCATGGTGGGTTTTGCCAGTGCCGTGTCGCAGGACGTGCCTCCCTTCATGCTGGTCGACGGCAACCCGCTGGCTGTGCGCGGCTTCAACGTCGTGGGTCTGCGCCGGCGCGATTTTTCGGCACCCCGCCTTGCGGCGGTGAAGCAGATGCATCGCCTGCTGTACCGTCAGGGCAAGACGCTCGAAGAAGCGCGCGCCGGCATCAACGCCTTGGCGGCCGAAACCCCTGAAGCGGCCGAGGACGTGGCGCTGATGGAGCGTTTTCTCTTCAACTCGACGCGCGGCATCGCGCGCTGGAAGTAGCAGTCGCATGGGCAAGGACGAACAGCGACGGTTCGCGCTGGTCGCGGGAGAGGCGTCCGGCGACCTGCTGGCCGGCCTGCTCCTGGACGGCCTGCAGGCGCGTTGGCCATCGCTCCAGACCGCCGGCATCGGCGGCCCCGAATGCTCGCGCACGGTTTCCAGAGCTGGTGGCCGCAAGAAAAACTCGCGGTGCGCGGCTATATCGAGGTGCTGCGCCACTATGCCGAAATTGCCGGCATCCGCCGCCAGCTCAAGGCACGGCTGCTGCGCGAGTGGCCCGAACTCTTCATTGGCGTGGACGCACCCGATTTCAACCTCGATCTCGAGGCTGGGTTGCGCAGCCGCGGCATGAAGACTGTTCACTTCGTCTGTCCTTCGATCTGGGCCTGGCGCGCAGAGCGCATCGAAAAGATTCGCGCCGCGGCCGACCATGTGCTGTGCATCTTTCCGTTCGAGCCCGCGCTGCTGGCGGAAAACGGGGTGCAGGGCAGCTACGTCGGCCATCCGCTGGCCAATGTGATTCCGATGGCACCCGACCGTGGCGCCGCCCGCGCAACGTTGGGCCTGGCGCCGGATGCGCAGGTCGTCGCCTTGCTGCCCGGCAGCCGCCGTTCGGAGGTGCGTTATCTGGCCGCGCGATTCTTCGCCGCCGCGGCGCAAATGCTCAAGGCAAGGCCGGCACTTCAGTTTGTCGCCCCCATCCTTCCGGGGCTCCGCGTGGAGGTCGAGGCCTTGTTGCAGGCCAGTGGCGCGGCGGGCCGGGTGAAGCTGCTCGACGGCCAGTCGCACGCCGCGCTGGCTGCGTGCGACGTGACGCTGATTGCCAGCGGCACCGCCACGCTCGAGGCAGCGCTGTTCAAGCGGCCGATGGTCATCGCGTACAACATGAACGCGCTCTCGTGGCGCCTGATGCAGCGCAAGCAGCTCCAGCCCTGGGTCGGTTTGCCCAACATCCTGGCGCGCGAGTTCGTGGTGCCCGAGCTGCTGCAGGAGGCAGCCACGCCGGAGGCGCTGGCCCACGCCACGCTGGAATGGCTCGATGCACCTGAAAAAACCCGGGCGCTGCAACAAAAATTTTCAGAGCTGCACGTGCAACTGCAGCGCGATACGCCGACACTTTGCGCCGATGCGATCCAGAAAGTTCTTGAAGGCTGAGCAGGCGGCCCTGGTGTGGGACGCGCCGGGCCTTGTTGCGGGCGTGGACGAAGCGGGCCGCGGACCGCTGGCCGGCCCGGTGGTGGCCGCGGCCGTCATCCTGGACGACCAACGGCCGATCCGCGGACTGGCCGACTCCAAGACGCTTACGGCGCTCCAGCGCGAGCGCCTGCACGACCAGATTCTTGCAAAAGCGCTGTGCTGCTCGGTGGCGCAGGCCACGGTCGAGGAAATCGACACCCACAACATCCTGCAGGCCACGATGCTCGCGATGCGCCGCGCGGTGGAGGGCTGCGCCTCAAGCCTGCGAAAGTGCTGGTCGACGGCAACCGATTGCCCACACTCGATGTGCTGGCCGAGGCCATCGTGAAGGGCGACGCGCGGGTCAAGGCGATCTCGGCTGCCTCCATCCTCGCCAAGGTCCACCGCGACCGCCTGTGCGAGCAACTGCACGTCGAATTTCCCCACTATGGTTTTGCCGGCCACAAGGGCTACGGCACGCCGGAGCATCTGGAGGCGCTGCTGCGCCATGGCGCCTGCGTTCACCACCGCCGCTCGTTCAGCCCGGTGGCCGCGGCCCTGGCACGTGCAGCCGGCGAGGCTGCCGTGCCGGCCGAAGCCTCCATGCCGCTCGCGGTGGCCGCCTCAACGGTCGAGACCGTGCATCTCGACTTGCGCACGGCGCCCTGAGATTCCCGACGCATGACCACTCCATCGGGCGCGAGCCACATCAGCTCGCGCGACAACCCGCTGCTCAAGGACTTGCGCAAGCTGGCCCAGGACCCCGGTGCCTACCGCAAGCTCGGCCGCGTGTGGCTGGAGGGCGATCACCTCTGCCGCGCGGCGCTCGCCAGGGGCATCAAGCCCGCCATCGCCGTTTTTTCAGAATCGTTCTGGCCGCAGTGTCCTGCCGAATGGGCGAGTGTTGCTATAAAAACCGTAGTGGTCGACGACGATCTCTTGCGCGGGGCCAGCGGACTGGAGTCGCCCGCGCCCATGGGTTTCGTGCTCGATCTGCCTGAGCGGCCGGCGCTGCTGCCCGACGCGCCCAGCGTCGTGCTCGACCGCCTCCAGGACGCCGGTAATGCCGGTTCCATCCTGCGCAGCGCGGCGGCTTTCGGGTTCAGGCAGGTGATTGCGCTCAAGGGCACGGCCGCGTTGTGGGCGCCCAAGGTGCTGCGGGCAGGCATGGGCGCCCATTTCGGCCTGCGGTTGATCGAAGGCGTGGAAGCCGATGCGCTCGACGAGCTGAAGGTGCCGCTGGTGGCCACCAGCTCGCACCGGGGCGAATGGCTGCACGAGGCCAGGCTGCCGCATCCCTGCGCCTGGCTCATGGGGCACGAGGGGCAGGGCGTTTCCGCGGCGCTGGAAGCCCGGGCAACGCACCACATCCGCATTGCGCAGCCCGGCGGCGAGGAATCGCTGAACGTGGCTGCCGCGGCCGCCATCTGCCTGCACGCGAGCGGCGCGGCCGGCCTTGCGCGGGTGAATTCCTGATTCCCGGACGCCATAAAGGCGTCGGCCTCGTATGTTTTCCGGCCTTTCAAGTCAGGAGGGTGACGCCGCCGGGCTACAATCGGGGGCTTACTCGCAATAGCGTCGCCCGGCCGCCTACAACGCCATCTTCCCCTTAAGCAGCAGTCCGCAGGCAACGCGCCTGGGGCTCCGGGCGACCGTAACCATCCGGAGAACCCAGTGCTTTTGTCTCTCAAGGGAAGTTTCCCGCCCGCCATCCTGGCGCTCGCAGACGGCACGGTCTTTCAAGGCAATTCGATCGGAGCCGCCGGCTCCACGACCGGTGAAGTGGTGTTCAACACCTCCATGACCGGTTACCAGGAAATCCTCACCGACCCGAGTTATTGCCAGCAGATCGTGACGCTCACGTATCCGCATATCGGCAACTACGGCGTCAACGGGGAAGACATCGAAGCCGACAAGATCCATGCCGCTGGCCTGATCATCAAAGACCTGCCGCTCGTCGCATCCAATTTCCGCAAGACCGCGACGCTGAACGAATACCTCGTGGCCGGCAAGACGGTGGCCATCGCGAACATCGACACCCGCAAGCTGACCCGCCACCTGCGCACCCATGGCGCGCAGAACGGCTGCATCCTCGGCCTGGCCGCGGGCGAAGCCGTGACGCAGGCGCTGATCGACAAGGCCATTGCCGCCGCCAAGGGCGCGCCCAACATGGCCGGGCTCGACCTGGCCAAGGTCGTGTCGGTGAAGCAGACCTACGAGTGGACCGAAACTGAGTGGAAGCTCGTGAACTCGAACGGCAAGCCGGGCTACGGCGTGCAGATCACGCCCAAGTTCCACGTGGTGGCGTTCGATTACGGCGTCAAGAAGAACATCCTGCGCATGATCGCGCAGCGCGGCGCCCGCATCACCGTGGTGCCGGCGCAAACGCCCGCCGCCGATGTGCTCAAGCTCAAACCCGACGGCATCTTCCTGGCCAACGGCCCGGGCGACCCGGAGCCTTGCGATTACGCCATCAGCGCGGTCAAGGAACTCATCGAGACCGGCATTCCGACCTTCGGCATCTGCCTGGGGCACCAGATCATGGCGCTGGCCTCGGGTGCGAAGACCTTCAAGATGAAGTTCGGCCACCACGGCGCGAACCATCCGGTGAAAGACCTGGACAACGGCCGCGTGAGCATCACCAGCCAGAACCATGGCTTCGCGGTCGACGAGAAGTCGCTGCCGGCCAACCTGCGCGCCACCCACATCAGCCTGTTCGACAACACGCTGCAGGGCCTTGCGCGCACCGACAGGCCGGCGTTCTGCTTCCAGGGCCACCCGGAGGCCTCGCCCGGCCCGCACGACATCGGCTACCTGTTCGACCGCTTCACCGCGCTCATGGAGCAGGCACGTGGAGAGCAGGCACGTGGCTGATGCACCCGCGGTGCTCGACGTCTCGGTCATCGCCGCATTGCGCGATGCCGAGGGCAAGATCTATGTGCTGCGCGGCCTCAAGGTCATGCTGGCGCAGGACCTTGCCGCGCTCTACGGCGTCGAGACCCGCGTGTTGTTGCAGGCCATGCGCCGCAACCTCGATCGTTTTCCCGCGGACTTTGCCTTCACCCTCGAAAACCACGACCTCGAGAATTTGAGATCACAACTTGTGATCTCAAAAGCCGAGAAGCCGGGTTCCGGCGGCGCGCGCTACCGCAGCGTGGCGTTCACCGAACAGGGCGTGGCCATGTTGTCGAGCGTGCTGCGCAGCGAACGCGCCGTGGCCGTCAACATCGAGATCATGCGTACCTTCGTCAAGCTGCGCAGCATGCTGTCGGAGCACGCCGATCTCAAACGCAAGCTGAACGCGCTGGAACAGCGATACGACCAGAACTTTCGCGATGTATTCAACGCGATCCATCAACTGATGGATGAACCGAAGCCGGGCGCCTACAGCGGCCGCGGCATCGGTTTCACCAAGGACAAATAAGATGCCCAAGCGCTCAGACCTCAAATCCATTCTCATCATCGGCGCCGGCCCGATCATCATCGGCCAGGCCTGCGAGTTCGACTACTCCGGCGTGCAGGCTTGCAAGGCTCTGCGCGAAGAGGGCTACAAGGTCATCCTGATCAACAGCAACCCCGCGACGATCATGACCGACCCGGCCACGGCCGACGTGACCTACATCGAGCCGATCACCTGGCAGACGGTCGAGAAGATCATCGCCAAGGAGCGCCCCGACGCGATCCTGCCGACCATGGGCGGCCAGACCGCGCTCAACTGCGCGCTCGACCTCTGGCGCAACGGCGTGCTCGAAAAGTACACCGGCGCAGCCACCAACAAGCCGGTCGAACTCATCGGCGCCACGCCCGAAGCCATCGACAAGGCCGAAGACCGCCTGAAGTTCAAGGACGCGATGACCAAGATCGGCCTCGGCTCGGCACGCTCCGGCATTGCCCACTCGATGGACGAAGCCTGGGCCGTGCAGAAGTCGGTCGGCTTCCCGACCGTGATCCGCCCCAGCTTCACGCTCGGTGGCACCGGCGGCGGCATTGCCTACAACCCGGAAGAGTTCGAGACCATCTGCAAGCGCGGCATCGAAGCTTCGCCCACCAACGAACTGCTGATCGAAGAATCGCTGCTCGGCTGGAAAGAGTACGAGATGGAAGTCGTGCGCGACAAAGCCGACAACTGCATCATCGTCTGCTCGATCGAAAACCTCGACCCGATGGGCGTGCACACCGGCGACTCGATCACCGTGGCACCCGCGCAGACGCTCTCCGACAAGGAATACCAGATCCTTCGCAACGCCTCGCTGGCCGTGCTGCGCGAGATCGGCGTGGATACCGGCGGTTCGAACGTTCAGTTCTCCATCAACCCGAAGGACGGCCGCATGGTCGTCATCGAGATGAACCCGCGCGTCTCGCGTTCGTCGGCACTGGCCTCCAAGGCCACGGGCTTCCCGATTGCCAAGGTCGCGGCCAAGCTGGCCGTGGGCTACACGCTCGACGAGCTGCGCAACGAAATCACCGGCGGCGCCACGCCCGCGTCGTTTGAACCGTCGATCGACTACGTAGTCACCAAGATTCCGCGCTTCGCCTTCGAGAAATTCCCGCAGGCCGACTCGCGTCTCACGACGCAGATGAAGTCCGTGGGCGAGGTGATGGCCATGGGCCGCACCTTCCAGGAGTCGTTCCAGAAGGCGCTGCGCGGCCTTGAAGTGGGTGTCGACGGCCTGAACGAGAAGACGCAAGACCGCGAAGTGCTCGAAAAGGAACTGGGCGAACCGGGTCCCGAGCGCATCTGGTACGTGGGCGACGCCTTCGCCATGGGCCTGAGCGTCGATGAGGTGTTTGCGCTGACCAAGATCGACCCGTGGTTCCTGGTGCAGATCGAAGAGATCGTGAAGATCGAACTCGAGCTCGAAACCAAGTCGCTGGACGACATCGACAAGGACACGCTGCTCGCGCTCAAGAAGAAGGGCTTTTCCGATCGCCGCCTGGCCAAGCAGCTCAAGACCACCGACACCGCCATTCGCGAGAAGCGCCGCGCGCTGGGAGTGCGCCCGGTCTACAAGCGCGTGGACACCTGCGCGGCTGAGTTCGCGACCAACACGGCCTACATGTACTCGACCTACGAGGACGAGTGTGAAGCCGACCCGACGGACAAGAAGAAGATCATGGTGCTCGGCGGCGGTCCCAACCGCATCGGCCAGGGCATCGAGTTCGACTACTGCTGCGTGCATGCCGCGCTCGCCATGCGCGAGGACGGCTACGAGACCATCATGGTCAACTGCAACCCGGAGACCGTGTCGACCGACTACGACACCAGCGACCGCCTGTACTTCGAGCCGCTCACGCTCGAAGACGTGCTCGAGATCGTCGACAAGGAAAAGCCGCTCGGCGTGATCGTGCAGTACGGCGGCCAGACGCCGCTCAAGCTCGCGCTCGACCTCGAGGCAAACGGGGTGCCGATCATCGGCACCTCGCCCGACATGATCGACGCGGCCGAAGACCGCGAGCGTTTCCAGAAGCTGCTGCATGAGCTCAAGCTGCTGCAACCGCCGAACGCCACCGCGCGCACCGAATCCGAGGCGCTCGAGAAGGCCGCGGCCCTTGGCTATCCGCTGGTGGTGCGCCCGAGCTATGTGCTCGGCGGCCGCGCGATGGAAATCGTGCACGAGCAGCGCGACCTCGAGCGCTACATGCGCGAAGCGGTCAAGGTGAGCAACGACTCGCCGGTGCTGCTCGACCGCTTCCTGAACGATGCTGTCGAGTGCGACGTCGATTGCTTGCGCGATGCCGAGGGCCAGACCCTGATCGGCGGCGTGATGGAGCACATCGAGCAAGCCGGCGTGCACTCGGGCGACTCCGCCTGCTCGCTGCCACCCTACAGCCTGAGCGCCGAGACCATTGCAGAGCTGAAGCGCCAGAGCGCCGCCATGGCCGCCGCGCTCAACGTGGTGGGCCTGATGAACGTGCAGTTCGCCATTCAGCAGAAGGACGGCAAGGACGTCATCTACGTCCTCGAAGTGAACCCGCGTGCTTCGCGCACCGTGCCTTACGTGAGCAAGGCCACGGGCATCCAGCTCGCCAAGGTGGCGGCACGCTGCATGGCCGGCCAGTCGCTCAAGTCGCAGGGTGTGACCAAGGAAGTGACGCCGCCTTACTTCAGCGTGAAGGAGGCCGTGTTCCCGTTCGTCAAGTTCCCGGGCGTCGACACCATCCTCGGCCCCGAGATGAAGTCGACCGGCGAAGTGATGGGCGTGGGCAAGACCTTCGGCGAAGCCTTCGTGAAGTCGCAGCTGGGCGCGGGCACGCACCTGCCGAAGTCGGGCAAGGTCTTCATCTCGGTGAAGAACAACGACAAGGCGCGCGCCGTGGAAGTGGCGCGCGGCCTGGTCAAGCTGGGCTTCGAGATCATCGCCACCAAGGGCACGGCCGCCGCCATCGGCGCCGCGGGCATCGAATGCGCAACGGTGAACAAGGTGACCGAAGGCCGCCCGCACATCGTGGACATGATCAAGAACAACGAGATCGCCCTGGTCATCAACACGGTGGAAGAGCGCCGCAACGCGATCAACGACTCGCGCCAGATCCGCACCTCGGCGCTGCTCGCGCGCGTGACCACCTTCACCACCATCTTTGGTGCCGAGGCTGCGGTCGAAGGCATGGGCTTCATGGACGAGCTCGGCGTGATCTCGGTGCAGGAGATGCACGCGCAGCTGGCAGCCGCCTGAGCGTGGCCATGGAAACGCAGCTCGTCGAACTCGACCTCGCGGACTGGAACGCGGCCACGCCCAACGAAGCGTGGATCGCCGAACTGGAAGCGGGCAAGGTGCTGTACTTTCCGCGCCTGGGCTTCGAGCTGCTGCCCGAAGAGCGCAGCCTGCTCACGCCGAGCCTGCTGTCGCCGGATGTGCGCAACATCAGCCTCGACGCCAACGGCAAGCTCAAGGGCGCTGTCGGCGACGAGGACGTGCAGCGCAAGGCAACGGCAATGGTGGGGCGGTTTCGCGCGCAGGCGCAGCAACTCATCCACGGCCTGCTGCCGCACTACACGCCAGCCCTGCGGCTGGCGCCGACCAGCTACCGGCCAGCGCAAGTCGAGACGCGCGTGCAATCGTGGCGCGCCGACGACCGCCGCCTGCATGTCGATGCATTTCCCTCGCGGCCCAACTATGGCGAGCGCATCCTTCGGGTGTTCACCAACGTGAACCCAGAAGGCGCGCCGCGCGTGTGGCGCGTGGGCGAACCTTTCGAGGACATCGCCAAGCGCTTTCTGCCGCGCGCCAAGCCCTATGTGCGCTGGCAAGCGAAGTTGCTGCAGTCGCTGCACGTGACCAAGTCGTTCCGCAGCGAATACGACCACCTGATGCTGCAGCTGCACGACGGCATGAAATCGGACATGGCCTACCAGGAAAATTCGCCGCAGGAGAAGGCCGAATTTCCGCCGGGTTCGGTGTGGGTTTGCTTCTCGGACCAGACCTCGCACGCCGTTATGGCGGGCCAGTACATGCTCGAGCAGACCCTTCATCTGGCTGCGTCGAAGCAATACAATCCGGATTCGAGCCCGCTCGCCATCCTGAGCCGGCTGACCGGACGCACACTCGTCTGATCCTTTCCCCCAATCGACCGCCGAACGGCAGCGTTCGGCGGTTTCGCTTTATGGAGAACCAAACATGGCCACCATCCCAATTACCAAGCGCGGTGCCGAGAAGCTGCGCGCCGAGCTGCATCAGCTCAAGACCGTGGACCGCCCCTGGGTCATCAACGCGATTTCCGAAGCCCGCGCGCAGGGCGACCTGAGCGAAAACGCCGAGTACGAGGTCGCCAAGGACCGCCAGGGCTTCATCGAAGGCCGCATCCAGGAAGTCGAAGGCAAGCTGTCGGCCGCGCAGATCATCGATCCGGCCGAACTCGATGCCGGCGGCAAGGTGGTGTTCGGCTCCACGGTGGAACTCGAGGAAGAAGAAACCGGCGAAGCGGTCAAGTACCAGATCGTCGGCGAGGACGAAGCCGACCTGAAGCTCGGACTCATCAATATCTCCAGCCCGATCGCGCGTGCGCTCATCGGCAAGGAAGAAGGCGATGTCGCCGAGGTGCAGGCCCCGGGCGGCCTGAAGCGCTACGAGATCGTGGCGGTTCGCTACATCTGACCACCTGATTCACGCCCGATGAAAGACCGCCTCGCGCTGTTGCTCGCCGCCTTCTGGTGGGGCAGCCTCACGACGATCGGCTTTCTGGTCGTGCCGATGCTTTTCGCACGGCTCGGCAACCCCGCCGTGGCGGGCAATTTCGCAGGGCAATTGTTCGAGGCGCAGAGCTGGATCGCCATCGGCTGCGGCCTGCTGCTGCTGGTTCATTTCAGGACCAAGATGGACGACCGCATCGACAACGCGTCGATGACCGCCATCTTCCTGATACTGGGTGCCTTGCTGCTGGCACTGCTCCAGCAATATGCCGTGGCACCCCGGATTCTTGCGCGCGACAACCTGAAGCTCTGGCACGCCGTGGGAAGCGGCATGTACCTGGTTCAGTGGCTGTGCGCGGGTGCACTGCTGTGGCGCATGGGCGCTGCCAAGGCGCCCGCGGCAAGCTGAGGACCAGCGGCGGCGCTGCCGCCCCGTGTCCGTTCAGCTCATTCCTTCCAGAACTTCGCGATCCAGTTTGCCCGCCGGATGTAGCGGAAAGCCCGGTTGCGGCGACCCGCCAGCGCATCCGGCGGATTGCATTCGCCGTGGAACACCATGATGCGCGCGCCTTCGGGCACGAAGGGCTCTTCCCAGTAGTTGGTCGGCCAGGTGGGTATGCCGTGGTACTTGAAGCTCGGGCACCAGGCCGCGGGCCAATAGCCCAGCTTGCCTTGCTTGTGCATCATGGCGGACAGGTAGGTCTGCTCGTTGCGGTACTCGCCCTGCACCTTGTCCATGTTGTCGCGAAAGTACGCCAGCACGTCGGCATGGGCACCGAGTTCAAAGCGGTAGACCGACGAATTGCCGGTGATCCGCTGTCGCCGCCAGGGGCGCGCGTAGTCATGAATGATCAGGAACTCGCCGGGGTGCTCGAAGAATGCATCGAGGCTGCCGACGATCACCACGTCCACATCCAGGAAGAGGGCGGTGCCGCGCAGGCCGTGCAGGTCTTTTTCGAAGGTGGTGAGCTTCTTCCACGCGCCGTCGCGCTGGCCCGGCGCCAGTTGCAGGTTGAGTGGAGGAATCGGCAGGCACGTCACTTCGGGGCGAATGCCGGTGCCGTCGTCCGTCAGGCACACGAACTTGAAGTCGCCGCTCAGGTTGCGGCGCACCATGGCGTAGAGGCGGTTGACGTATTCGGGGCCGTATTTCGTGCCCCACTTCATGCAGAGGATATGGCGCTGGGCGCCTTGCGCTGGCACCAAGTTCAGTCTGCCTGGTTACGCTTCTTGGCCGAAAGCGGCCGCTTCGCCTTGGCGCGCTTGATGGTGCCGCCGGGGGTGAGCCGCTGGTTGCCGAGCACGCGCAGGGTCTTGATTTCGGGGCGCTGGCCGCCGCGCTTGCTGTACTTCAGCACCTTGATGTCGCGCGGGCCGGGCATGCGGTCTTCGTCGACCACTCGCTCCTTCTCGGGCTTGGGGCGCCACAACACCAGCAGCTTGCCGATGTGCTGGATGGGCGCCGCGTCGAGTTCATCGGCCAGTTCCTGCAGCATGGCGTCGCGCGCCAGGCGGTCGTCGGAAAAGACGCGGATCTTGATCAGGCCGTGGGCCTTGAGCGCCGCATCGGCTTCTTTTTTAACGGCAGGGGTCAGCCCGTCTCCACCGACCATGACGATCGGATCCAGGTGGTGAGCTTCGGCGCGGTGCACCTTGCGCTCGGCAGGGGTAAGTTGAATGGCGGGCATCCCCGTATTATCGAGGGTAGAAAGCAACCTCTCGAAACGCCGGGCCGCTTCCAAGCGAATACCGCAGCGCGAAGCACGGGAGGCCACCCATGAGCACCAAGGCAAAAAGCAAAAAAGTCAACAAGGCGTGGCTGCACGACCACATCAACGATCCGTATGTGAAGCTGGCCACGCGGGAGGGGTACCGCGCACGTGCCGCCTACAAGCTCAAGGAAATCGACGAGTCGCTGGGGCTGGTCAAGCCGGGCCAGCTGGTGGTCGACCTGGGTTCCACCCCGGGCGCCTGGAGCCAGTACCTGCGGCGGCGCATGTCGCCGGACGGCGCCGCGGCCGGGGAATTGAACGGCACCATCATTGCGCTGGACATCCTGCCGATGGAACCCATCGAGGGCGTGACCTTCCTGCAAGGCGACTTCCGCGAGGCGGAGCTGCTGGAGCAGGTGCTGGGCGTGCTGGCGGGCCGCAAGGCCGACCTGGTGGTTTCGGACATGGCGCCCAACCTCTCGGGCATTCACTCGGCCGACGCCGCCCGGGTTGCGCACCTGATCGAGCTTGCAATCGACTTCGCCCAGCACCACCTGAAGCCCGAAGGGGCGCTGGTGGCCAAGCTCTTCCATGGCAGCGGCTACGACGAGCTGGTGAAGCTGTTCAAGGCGAACTTTCGCACCGTAAAGCCCTTCAAGCCCAAGGCTTCGCGCGACAAATCGTCCGAAACCTTTTTGGTCGGCATGGGTCTGAAGGCTCAGGAAACGCTTTGATACCTTGACGCTGCAACCCCTTGAACGGGCCGCCAAGGGGTGTCAATGGGGCGCAAACCCTTCGGAGGCTATGGCTGCATTAGGGAAATGCCGGCTTTTCGTAGCTTGAAAAGCCTAAAATGGGGCGCAATTGCGTACCCACAGCGCGTTCTTTTCACAATCTTGTCACGCGCTTTCGACTGGAGCTTCGTTTGAACAATCAGTGGTTTTCCAAAGTTGCCGTATGGCTCGTCATTGCCATGGTGTTGTTCACTGTGTTCAAGCAGTTCGACACCCGCGGCGGCGTCGGCTCGGGGACGGTGAGTTATTCGGAATTCCTGGATCAGGTCCGAAACAACCAGATCAAGAGCGCCGTCATTCCTGAAGGCGCGGGCGGCGGAGAAATCATCGCCGTCACCAACGACGATCGCAAGATCCGCACGACGGCCACGGTGCTCGACCGCGGTCTGGTGGGCGACCTGATCGACCACAACGTCAAGTTCGACGTCAAGCCGCGCGAAGAGGGCTCGCTCCTCATGACGCTCCTGGTGAGCTGGGGCCCGATGCTGCTCCTGATCGGCGTCTGGATCTACTTCATGCGCCAGATGCAGGGCGGCGGCAAGGGCGGAGCGTTCAGCTTCGGCAAGAGCAAGGCCCGCATGATGGACGAGAACAACAACACGGTCACTTTTGCCGACGTCGCAGGCTGCGACGAGGCCAAGGAAGAAGTCCGTGAAGTGGTCGACTTCCTGAAAGACCCGCAGCGCTTCCAGAAGCTCGGCGGCCGCATTCCGCGCGGCCTGCTGCTGGTCGGCCCTCCGGGTACCGGCAAGACCTTGCTCGCCAAGTCGATCGCCGGCGAAGCCAAGGTGCCGTTCTTCTCGATCTCGGGCTCCGACTTCGTTGAAATGTTCGTCGGCGTGGGCGCGGCCCGTGTGCGCGACATGTTCGAGAACGCCAAGAAGAACGCTCCTTGCATCATCTTCATCGACGAAATCGATGCGGTGGGCCGCCAGCGCGGCGCCGGCCTGGGTGGCGGTAACGACGAGCGCGAACAAACCCTGAACCAGATGCTGGTCGAGATGGACGGTTTCGAAACCAATCTCGGCGTGATCGTGGTGGCTGCAACCAATCGCCCCGACATCCTGGACGCCGCGCTGCTGCGCCCGGGCCGTTTCGACCGTCAGGTGTACGTGACGCTGCCCGACATCCGCGGCCGCGAGCAGATCCTCGGCGTGCATATGCGCAAGGTGCCGCTCGGGCAGGACGTGAACCCGAGCGTGATCGCGCGCGGCACGCCCGGCATGTCCGGCGCCGACCTGGCCAACCTGTGCAACGAAGCTGCCCTGATGGCTGCGCGCCGCAATGCGCGCGTCGTTGAAATGCAGGACTTCGAGAAGGCCAAGGACAAGATCTTCATGGGCCCGGAGCGCAAGAGCATGGTCATGCCCGAGGAAGAGCGCCGCAACACGGCGTACCACGAGTCTGGCCACGCCCTCATCGGCAAGCTGCTGCCCAAGTGCGACCCTGTCCACAAGGTCACCATCATTCCGCGCGGCCGCGCCCTTGGCGTGACCATGAGCCTGCCGGCGCAAGACCGCTACAGCTATGACCGCGAATACATGCTGAACCAGATCAGCATGCTGTTCGGCGGCCGAATCGCCGAAGAAGTGTTCATGCACCAGATGACCACCGGCGCCAGCAACGACTTCGAGCGCGCGACCTCCATCGCCCGCGACATGGTCACGCGCTACGGCATGACCGATGCACTTGGCCCGATGGTCTATGCCGAGAACGAAGGCGAAGTGTTCCTGGGCCGCTCGGTCACCAAGACCACGAACATGAGCGAGCAGACCATGGAAAAGGTCGATGCCGAAGTCCGCCGCATCATCGACGAGCAGTACGCCCTGGCGCGCCGCCTCATCGAGGAAAACAGCGACAAGATGCACGCCATGGCCAAGGCCCTGCTCGAGTGGGAAACCATCGACAGCGAACAGCTCGACGACATCATGGCCGGCCGCGCACCGCGTCCGCCCAAGGACTGGACGCCGCGCATTCCGCCCTCGGGCAGCGGCGGCAGCGGCGGTACGCCGGCTGTCAATCCGGATCCGGCACCGACAGCTGCCTGAAGTGCATCCGGCTTCACACAACAACGGGGCCCTTGGCCCCGTTTTTCATAGCGAAGGTGCCCCATGACGGCAGCTTCGCCGACCTGGCAGACCGCTCGATTCACCATCGATCTCGCGCAGCCGCGTGTGATGGGCATTGTCAACGTCACCCCCGATTCGTTTTCCGACGGCGGGGCGCATGCCTCCACCTCGGCCGCGCTGCAGCATTGCGAGCAGTTGCTGAAAGAGGGCGCCGACATCCTCGACATTGGTGGCGAGTCGACCCGGCCCGGCAGCCCGGCCGTGCCGCTCGATGCCGAACTGGCGCGCGTGCTGCCGGTGGTGCGCGAAGCGGTCAGGCTGGGCGTGCCGGTGTCCGTGGACACCTACAAGCCTGAAGTCATGCGCGCGGTGCTCGACCTGGGCGCCGACATCGTCAACGACGTCTGGGCGCTGCGGCAGCCCGGTGCACGCGAAGCCGTGGCGGCGCATCCTTCGTGCGGCGTTTGCCTGATGCACATGCACCGGGATCCGCAGACCATGCAGACCGCGCCCATGCAGGGCGACGTGCTCTCCCAGGTGCTGGCGTTCTGGGCCGAGCAAGCGGCGCAACTTCGTTTGCTGAACGTCGATCCTTCGCGAATCACCTTGGACCCCGGTATTGGTTTCGGCAAGACGGTGGCGCAAAATTTTGCCCTGCTGGCACGCCAGCGTGAATTGCTCGAGGCCGGTTATCCGCTGCTGCTGGGCTGGTCGCGCAAATCTTCGATCGGCACCGTCAGCGGCATTCCGGCCGCGGCCGAGCGCCTGGTGCCCAGCGTGACGGCGGCAATGCTCGCGGTGGACCGCGGCGCGGCCATCGTGCGGGTGCATGACGTGCGCGACACCGTGGCCGCACTCGCCGTGTGGCGGGCCATGAAGGCCGAAGAGCCGCAGGCGGGTGCACCAGCTTCAAACAATCGACAACAAGAACAAACCTCATGACCCGTAAATACTTTGGCACCGACGGCATCCGCGGCACGGTCGGCCAGTCGCCTATCACTCCCGATTTCGTCTTGCGCCTTGCGCATGCGGTGGGCCGCGTGCTCAAGAAGAGCCAGTCGCGCCCGACAGTGCTGATCGGCAAGGACACGCGCATTTCGGGCTACATGCTTGAATCGGCGCTGGAATCGGGCTTCAACTCTGCCGGTGTCGACGTGGTGTTGCTGGGCCCGCTGCCCACGCCGGGCGTGGCCTACCTCACGCGCGCGCAGCGTGCGAGCCTGGGCGTGGTGATCAGCGCGAGCCACAACGCCTACCCCGACAACGGCATCAAGTTTTTCAACGCCCACGGCAGCAAGCTCGACGACGAATGGGAGCTCGCGGTGGAGGCCGCGCTCGAAGAGGCACCCGTGTGGGCAACCTCGGCAGAACTCGGCAAGGCGCGCCGCCTCAACGACGCGCCCGGCCGCTACATCGAGTTCTGCAAGAGTACCTTCGCCAACGACCTGACGCTGCGCGACATGAAGCTCGTGATCGATGCGGCGCATGGCGCGGCCTACCAGGTGGCGCCGAATGTGTTCCATGAGCTGGGGGCCGAGGTCACCAGCATCGGCTGCGCGCCGGACGGGCTCAACATCAACAAGGGCTTCGGCGCGACCCACCCGGCCGCCTTGGTGGAGGCCGTGACGTCACAAAAGGCCGACTACGGCATTGCGCTCGACGGCGACGCCGACCGGCTGCAACTTGTCGACGCGAGCGGACGCCTTTTCAACGGCGACGAACTGCTCTACCTCATGGTGGCCGAGCGCATTGCGCGCGGAGAAAGGCCCGTCGGCGTGGTCGGCACCCTCATGACCAACAAGGCCGTCGAGGTCGCGCTGCGCAACCAGGGCATCGAATTCGTGCGCGCCAAGGTGGGCGACCGGTACGTGCTCGAAGAGCTCGACAAGCGCGGCTGGCTGCTCGGCGGCGAAGGCTCCGGCCACTTGCTGGCGCTCGACCGCCACACCACCGGCGACGGCATTGTGAGCGCGCTTCAGGTGCTGCAAGCCTGCGTGCGCAGCGGCAAGACGGTGGCGCAACTGCTGGCGGACATCACGCTGTTTCCGCAGACCCTCATCAATGTTCGGCTCACGCCCGGACAGGATTGGAAGAGCAACAAGGCGCTGGCCAGCGAAACGCAGCGTATCGAGGCCGAACTTGGCGACGGCGGCCGCGTGCTGATCCGTGCGAGCGGCACCGAGCCGCTGGTGCGCGTGATGGTCGAGGCACGCGACGCGAAGCAGGCCGAGTCTTGCGCCAAACGCCTTGCCGCGACGCTCGAGCCCGCACAGTGACGGCGATGATCGAAGTCGTGCTGGTGGACTACGGCAATCTCGCGCATTCGGCCGCGCTGGTCGATTTGCTCGATGCTTATGCGCAGGACCCAGCCGGCGGCGGCACGCCGCTCGAGGCCAAGGTGCGCGCCGGCTTGCCCGCTGCGTTGGCAGCGCGGCCGCAGGCCTTCAGCGTGCTGGCTTACGACGGTACGCAGCCCGTGGGGCTCATCAACTGCATCGAAGGTTTTTCGACCTTCGCCTGCAAGCCGCTGGTCAATGTGCACGACGTCGTCGTGCTGCCCAGCCATCGCGGCCGGCGGGTTGCGCAACGCATGTTCGAACGGGTGGAGCAGGAGGCCCGTGCGCGCGGTGCCTGCAAGCTCACGCTGGAAGTGCTGTCTGGCAATGCATCGGCGCTGCGGAGCTACGAGCGTGAAGGATTCAGCGGCTATCAACTCGACCCTGCGTTCGGGCACGCAGTGTTTTTGCAGAAGAAGCTCTGAAAAAAAAAGGCCGAGGCGAACTGGTCGCCGTCGGCCCTCACCCCAACCCTCTCCCGGAGGGAGAGGGGTAAATGCAGATCAGAAGCGCGTGACGGGTGCCTCGGCTTCGGTCTTGCCGGGCGCGTACTTGCCCAGCTCCCATTTCGCGATTGCATTGCGGTGCACTTCGTCCGGGCCGTCCGCAAAGCGCAGCGTGCGCGCGCCGGCGTAGGCGTAGGCCAGCGGAAAGTCGTCGCACATGCCGCCGCCGCCATGCACCTGCATGGCCCAGTCGATCACCTGGCAGGCCATGCTCGGCGCCACCACCTTGATCATCGCGATTTCGTTCTTCGCAACCTTGTTGCCCGCCACGTCCATCAGCCAGGCGGCCTTGAGCGTGAGCAGGCGCGCCATGTCGATCTTGCAGCGTGCCTCGGCAATGCGCTCTTGTGTCACGGTCTGCGAAGCGACCGTCTTGCCGAAGGCCACGCGCGAAGAAGCGCGCTTGCACATCAGCTCGAGCGCACGCTCTGCCAGGCCGATCAGGCGCATGCAGTGATGAATGCGTCCGGGGCCAAGGCGGCCTTGGGCAATTTCAAAGCCGCGGCCTTCGCCCAGCAGGATGTTGTCGACAGGCACGCGCACGTTCTCGAAGTACATCTCGACGTGGCCGTGCGGCGCATCGTCGTAGCCCATGACGTTGAGCGGGCGCACGATGCGGATGCCCTTGGCATCGGCCGGCACGATCACCATGCTCTGCTGTGAATGCCGCGGCGCATCGGGGTCGCTCTTGCCCATGGTGATGAAGACGGCGCAGCGTGGGTCGGCGGCGCCTGAAATCCACCACTTGTGGCCGTTGATCACGTACTCGTCGCCCTGGCGCTCGATGCGGGTCGAGATGTTGGTGGCATCGCTGGAGGCAACGTCGGGTTCGGTCATGGCGAAGGCCGAGCGGATCTCGCCTTCGAGCAGCGGCTTGAGCCAGCGTGCCTTGATGGCCTCCGAGCCGTAGCGGGCAATGGTCTCCATGTTGCCGGTATCGGGCGCCGAGCAGTTGAAGGCCTCCGAAGCCCATTGCACGCGGCCCATGATCTCGGCCAGCGGTGCGTATTCCTGGTTGGTGAGGCCCGCGCCTTCATAGCCCGAGGCGGAGGCGCTGTCGACCGGCAGGAAAAGGTTCCACAGTCCCTGGGCCTTGGCCTTGGCCTTGATCTTCTCGACGGTCTTGAGCGCGGTCCAGCGCTTGCCCGCGGCCGTGTTGGCGGCCAGCTCGGCGGCGTACTCGGCTTCGGCCGGGTAGATGTGCTCGTCCATGAACGCGGTGACGCGTTTCTGCAATTCCTTGGTCTTGGCCGAATATTCGAAATCCATGCTGTCTCCTGGTGGGGTTTTGGGGGCTGCTTACGCCTTTTGGGCAAACTGCCAGGCCATCTCGGCCATCGGTCGCGCGCCGCGGGCGGAGGCCACGGCTTGCTCGCTCGACGCGGTACCGGCCTCGACCCGCTTGGCAATGCCTTGCAGGATCGCGGCCATGCGGAACAGGTTGTAGGCCTGGTAGAAGTTCCAGTCGGGCGCCAGCGCCTCAGGCGTGCTGATGCGCGTGCGCTCGCAGTAGCGGCGGATGTATTCGCTTTCGGTGGGAATGCCCAGCGCCGCGACATCCACGCCGCCGATGCCGCGGCCGGTGGTGGGAGGCATGTGCCAGGACATGCAGTGGTAGCTGAAGTCCGCCAGCGGGTGGCCCAGCGTGGAGAGCTCCCAGTCGAGCACCGCGATGATTCGCGGCTCCGTGGCGTGGAACATCACGTTGTCGAGGCGGTAGTCGCCATGCACGATCGAGACCTTGCTCTCGTCGCGTGCGCTGGCCGGCATGTGGGCGGGCAGCCAGTCGATCAGGCGTTCCATGGCGTCGATCGGCTGCGACAGTTCGCCGGCGCCATCGGTCGAGGCCTTGTATTGCTTGCTCCAGCGGCCGATCTGGCGCTCGAAATAGTTGCCCGGTTTGCCGTAGTCGGCGAGGCCGCGCTCCGCGAACTTCACAGTGTGCAGCGCCGCAATGACGCGGTTCATCTCGTCGTAGTAGGCCGCGCGCTCGGTGTTGGTGAAACCGGGCAGCGACTGGTCCCAGAGCACGCGGCCCTGCATGAACTCCATCACGTAGAAGGCGCGGCCGATGATGGATTCGTCCTCGCACAGGCAGTGCATGCGCGGCACGGGCACGTCAGTGCCTTGCAGGCCGCTCATGACCTTGAACTCGCGTTCCACCGCATGGGCAGAGGGCAGCAGCTTGGCGACCGGCCCGGGCTTGGCGCGCATCACGTAGCTCTGCGTGGGCGTCACCAGCTTGTAGGTGGGGTTCGACTGTCCGCCCTTGAACATTTCGACCGTGAGCGGGCCCTTGAAGCCGTCGAGGTTCCTCGTGAGCCAGGCTGCAAGCGCTTCGATGTCGAATGCATGCTGCTGCGAAACGGCGCGGGTGCCGATGAAGTTCGAGAAGTCCTGGCTCATGTCTCAGTCTCTTTTTGGTTTTCTCAGGTCTCAGCTTCGGAGACACGCATCAAGGCCGCGCGATCCAGCACGACCAGCCCGCCCGGCTCGATCCGGATGGTGCCCTCGCGCTCCATGGTCTTGAGTTCCTGGTTGACCCGCTGGCGCGAGGCGCCGAGCAGCTGCGCGAGTTCTTCCTGCGCCAGCTGCAGGCCGATGCGCGTCTGGCTGCCGTCTTCCAGGTTGGGCACGCCGTAGCTGCGCACCAGGTGAATAAGCTGCTTGGCCAGCCGTGCGCGCAAAGGCAGGGTGTTGAGGTCTTCCACCAGCCCGAACAGCGTGCGGATGCGGCGCGCCTGCAGCCGCATCAGCGCTTCGTACAGCTCCACGTGCGTGGCCAGGATTTTCTGAAAGTCGGCCCGCGCTACGCAGAGCACCGTGGTGTCGCCATGCGCATAGGCATCGTGCGTGCGCCGGTCCCCGTCGAACATCGCCACGTCGCCGAACCAGATGCCTGGCTCCACGTAGGTCAGCGTCACCTGCTTGCCCGACACGGCCGTCGAGCTCACGCGCACCGCGCCCTTGGCGCAGGCAATCCAGTGATCGGGCGGATCGCCGCGGGCGGCGATCAGGTCGCCGTCCTTGTAGCGTTTGACAAAAGCACATCGAAGAATGTCGTGCCGTAGCGATGGAGAGAGAGAAGAAAACCAGCGACCACTGTTGATCGCTTCACGTTCTTCGATGGTAAGAATGGGGTCGTCCATTGGTCTGTCCTGTCGGCGACTGAAAGGCTGAAGGGTGTCACGGGAGTGACGTCGTGCCGCTATTCGTACTGCGGCGGCTTCTTATCGAGAAAAGCGGCAATGCCGATGCCGGCATTCGGATGGTGAAGGTTGCGAACGAAGTGATCGCGCTCCTGCGAGAGCTGCGACGCAAAGGTGGCGCCGCGCGCCTCGCTGAGCAGCTCCTTGATGCTGGCCAGCGAGTTCGGTGCGCGGGCATTGAGCTTGGCCGCAAGCGCCAGCGCGCTTGCGAGCGCCTGGCCGTTTTCGCTCAGCTCGTTGACCAGCCCCAGCGCATGCAGCCGCGGTGCGCCGATGCGCTCGCCGGCCATCAGCCATTCGCTGGCCAGCTGGCGCGGCAACGCCTGGCCCAAGTGCCAGCTCAGGCCGCCGTCGGGCGAGAGCGCCACGTTGCTGTACGACGCCGCAAAAATCGCATCGCGTGCAGCCACCACGAAGTCGCAGGCCAGCGCCAGCGAAAAGCCCGCGCCGGCCGCCGCACCTTCGACCGCCGCAATGATCGGCTTTGGAAAGGTGCGGATGGAGTCGATCCAGTTGTGCAGGCCCTCGATGCCTTCAGCTTGCACCGAAGGGTCGCGCTGGCGGTTGTCGGACAGCCGCTGCAGCGAGCCGCCCGCGCAGAACCACGCGCCTTCGCCCACGATGACGACGCTGCGGATCTCGTCGCTGCTTTCGGCGCCGTTGAGTGCCTCGATGCCTGCGGCGTAGATCTCTGGGCCCAGCGCGTTGCGCTGGGTCGGGTTGGCGATGGTCAGCACCATGGTGCGTCCTTCGCTGGTGCTCTTGAGTTCGGCGGTCATCGGTGTCGTGCTTTCTTGACTTGGCGTCCGTTTATTCTTCTTCGTGCAGCAGGCTCAGGCCAAGCGCACCGCGGCGGCGCAGCCAGGGGCTCGGGCGATAGCGCGGATCGCCATAGACGGTCTGCAGGTTGAACAGCACCTCGAGCATGTTGGTCGGGCCGTACAGGTTGCCCATGGCCAGCGGGCCACGCGGATAGCCAAGGCCCAGCTGTACGGCCGTTTCAAGATCGGCCGGCGAGCACACGCGCTGCTGGCACATGTCGGAGGCGATGTTCACGATGGTGCCGATCACGCGCTGCGTGACGAAGCCGCCGCTGTCGCGGATCACGCTCACGGCCTTGCCGTCGCGCGCAAAAAGGGCGTGCGCCGCATCGCGGATGTCGCGCCGCGTGGCCGGGTTGGTGGCGAGCACGCGGCGCTTGGTGGCGGCATCGTCGATCAGCATGTCGATGCCGACGGTGCGCGTCGCGTCCAGGCGCTCGACCGCGGCCACTGTGGTCACGTCGAAGCCCAGCGGCGCCACCAGGATGAGCGAAGTGGGCGCGGCGGTGGCACCGCTGTCGATCTGGGCGCCCAGCGTATTCACCAGCCGCAGCAGCTCGGCGCGGCGCGCGGCACGCGGCGAAACCCACACCGAAGGCAGCGCTGCCACGGTGGGAGGCGCGGCTTCGGCAGGCTGCTGCATCACGCCGTCGTTGTAGTTGTAGAAACCTTCATTGGTCTTGCGGCCGAGCACGCCTGCGGCCAGCCGCTGCGCGGTGATCACGCTGGGGCGGAAGCGGGGCTCTTCGTAGTACTGGCGATAGATCGATTCCATCACTGGATGCGACACGTCGAGCGCCGTCAGGTCCATCAGCTCGAACGGGCCAAGGCGAAAACCGGCCTGGTCCTTCAGGATGCGGTCGATGGTGGCGAAGTCGGCCACGCCTTCGCCCACGATGCGCAGTGCCTCGGTGCCGTAGCCGCGGCCGGCGTGATTGACGATGAAACCGGGGGTGTCTTGCGCCTGCACGGCGCTGTGGCCCATCTGCACCGCATAGCCGGCCAGCTGCTTGCAGACCTCGGCGGACGTCTTGAAGCCCGCCACCACCTCGACCACCTTCATCAGCGGCACCGGGTTGAAGAAGTGAAAGCCCGCCACGCGCTCCGGGTGCTTGAGCCCGGCCGCAATGGCCGTGACCGAAAGCGACGAGGTGTTGGTCACGAGCGTGGCCGTCGGTGCAACAACCGATTCGAGCTCACGGAACAACGAGCGCTTGACCTCGATGTCTTCGACCACCGCTTCGATCACGAGGTCGCATGCAGCCAGGGCTGCAACCGAATCGACCGCCTTGACTCGGGCGATTTGCGCATCGCGCGCCGCGGCGTCGATCTTGCCCTTTTCGTGCAGCTTGTTCCATTGCGCCGCGAGGGCTTCGCGCCCGCGCTCCGCGGCACCTTCAAAACTGTCGAGCAGCAGCACTTCGCTGCCCGCTTGCGCGGCGATCTGGGCGATGCCTCGGCCCATGGCGCCGGCGCCGACGACGCCGATCCGGGTGTAGTTCACTGTCATTGGAAGAAGATTTTCGCTGGTTGAGGTGTATCCGGGCCTGATGGCAGGCGGGGGCGCGGAGCTTGCACAGCCTTCGATTTTGCAGCCACCGGGCGCGGCGGCTTCCCGGGTTTTACGCGGGGCTGCGCTGTCAGGCTGTGCGGCGGCTGCGATCGATGGCCACGCTCAGGCCGATGGCCAGCAGCAGCAGCGCGAGGCCGACCCAGTTCATCCATGCCACCGCATCATTGGCGAGCAGCCATCCGCCCAGCCCGGCGCCCACGGCCTGGCCGATGTAGATGCCCGAGCTGTTGAGGGCCACCGAGCCCGGGGCAAGAGCAGGCGCCAGGCCCACCAGCCGCGCCTGCTGCGCCGAATTGGTGGCAAAGCACCCCAGGCCCCACGGCACGAGAACGGCCGCAAGCCAGGGGAGCGTGCCGGCCCACGGCCAGAGGAAGAGACTGAGTGCGATGAGCGAACTCGTCAGCAGCACCATGCGGCCCGCGCCCACCCGGTCGATGAAGCGGCTCACCAGCATGTTGCCCAGCAGCCCGAAAACGCCGAACAGGGCCCACATCAGGCTCAGCGTGGTGGGATCGGCACCGAAGTCCTGCTTGAGGATGGGGCCGAAATAGCTGAACAGGACGAACTGCCCGGCGCCCTGCAGCGCCGTGACCGCGACAATGCCCATCAGCACCGGGCTGCGGAGCACGCGTGACCACGCGGCTGCCGTGAGCGCCGCGGGGCGGATGCCGCGCGGAAGCGTCAGCCAGATCGACACCGCGCTCACGATGCTGAGCACTGCGACCGCCGTGAAAGCCATGCGCCAGCCCAGGTGGCCGCCAATCAGCGCGCCGAGCGGCAGGCCCAGCACCGAGGCCATCGACCAGCCGAGAAAGACGAAGGTCACGGCCCGCCCGCGCTGTTCGGGCGGCACCAGCATGCCCGCGCAGGCCGCGGCCTGCGGCGTGAAGATGGCCGGAGCTACCACGGTGAGCATGCGCACCGGCAGCAGGGCGCCAAAGCTCGGCATCAACGCCGCAACGATGTGCCCGGCGGCATACCAGACAAGGGTGAGGGCAAGCAGCTGGCGCCGGTCCCAGCCCGCGACCACGGCCGCCAGCAATGGTGCGCCGAGGCACATCACCACCGCGGCAACCGTGATCAGCTGGCCCGCGGTAGCGACGGTAACCGCCAGCGACGTGCTGATTTCATTGAGCGTGCCGGGCACCACCATCACGCCCGTGCCGATCACGAAATTGCCGGCCAGCAGCGCCCAGAGCGCGCCCCGGGGCGCAGGCCGGTTCACTGAAGGACCTTCGCCTTCGGCTGCGGTACTCGCCTTGGGGCGGCCCGGCGGCTCATGAAATCACCGGCGAACCTGCAGCGCGCCCGGATTCACGATGTTGGTGGGGTTGCCCTTGATGAAGCTCACCACGTTGTCGAATGCCTGCCCGAAATAGCTCTCGTAGCTGTCTTGCTCCACGTAGCCGATATGCGGTGTGCAGATGCAGTTTTCGAGGCGCAGGAGCGCGTGCCCCTGCAGCGGCGGCTCGCTCTCGAACACGTCGACCGCCGCCAGCCCCGGACGGCCGCGGTTGAGCGCCGCCAGCAGGGCATCGGGTTCGACCAGTTCCGCGCGCGAGGTGTTGACGAAAAGCGCCGTCGGCTTCATGCGCGAAAGGTCTTCGAGCGTGACCAGGCCCATGGTTTCTTCGTTCAGCCGCAGGTGCACCGACAGCACATCGGCCGCGGCAAAGAACTCGTGCCGGTTCTGCGCCACCTGGAAGCCGTCGGACCGGGCCTTGGCGCAGCTTGCCTCGCGGCCCCAGATGACGACCTGCATGCCGAAGGCTTGGCCGTAGCGCGCCACCAGCTGGCCGATGCGGCCGTAGCCCCAGATGCAGAGGGTTTTGCCCTTGAGCACCGAGCCCAGACCGAAGTTGGGCGGCATCGAAGCCGACTTGAGCCCCGATTGCTGCCACGCGCCGTGCTTGAGGTTGCTGATGTACTGCGGCAAGCGCCGCATGGCCGCCATGATCAGCGCCCAGGTGAGTTCGGCGGGCGCTTGGGGAGAGCCGGTGCCCTCGGCCACAGCCACACCCCGTTCGGTACACGCTGTGACGTCGATATGGTTGCCCACGCGCCCCGTCTGCGAAATGAGCTTGAGCTTGGGCAGCTTTTCGATCAGTTGGCGCGAGATATGGGTGCGCTCGCGGATCAGCACGATCACGTCGGCGTCCTTCAGGCGAATTGACAGTTGACCAATGCCCTTGACCGTGTTGGTGTAGACCTTGGCCGCGTACGCGTCCAGCTTGGTGGCGCAGCGCAGCTTGCGCACGGCGTCCTGGTAATCGTCGAGGATCACAATGTTCATGGCGTGCCATTGTGCCTCGCAGCATTGGCATGACGCGCGTGTGAACGTTTGGATACCCGCCCCGGGCAATGGTCACCGGGGGTTGCATGGCCTCAATGCAGGCGTGTGGAGGCGGGCGCGGTGCTCACGGCTTCCATGGCCTCGAGTGCCGCCAGGCGGTCGAGTTCGGCGCAAACGTCGGCCATGCGACCGGAAATCACCATGCGGTTGGTGCTGCGCTTTTCGCCTTGCAGGCCGTCCACCACGCGAATGACGCGCAGGGGCCGTGCGGGTGCGGGGGACGCATCAGCCGAGGCGGCTGGACCATGGGTCCGGGCCGTGCAAGACGGCCGGACCGCGACGTAGCGCAAGCCTGCGGAAGCACTGCTGCTGTCGTGGCGGCGCGGGCGACGGGCCGGCAGCAGCCGGCTTGCGAGCGATTGCAGCGGCATCCACAAATCAACGATGGCGAGGAGGGCGATTCCCATGTGAACTCCAAAAAAGTCTGAGGTTGAACACAGGCAGGATTTCTTTGATCGGGCGCAACAGGGTGATGGCGACTTAGCGCCATACGCCCGCCACCTGTTGCGACCGGGTGGGGTGCTGCTTTCGCGGCAGGCCGCAGGGCCTACATCAGCATGGTGTTGCGAATGAGGCCGACCGCCAGGCCTTCGATTTCGAACGGCTCGCCGGGCTGGACCACGATGGTGGGGTAGTCGGGGTTTTCGGCGTGCAGCTCGATGACCTGCTTGTTGCGCTTGAGGCGCTTGACCGTGACTTCGTCGCCGAGGCGGGCCACCACGATCTGGCCGTTGCGGGCTTCCTTGGTGGCTTGCACCGCCAGCAGGTCGCCGTCCATGATGCCGGCGTCGCGCATGGACATGCCGCGCACCTTCAGCAGGTAGTCGGGCTGGCGCTGGAACAGCGTGTTCTCGACATAGTAGGTCTGGTCGACGTGTTCTTGCGCGAGGATGGGCGAACCCGCCGCCACACGGCCGATAAGAGGCAGTGCCAGCTGCGCCATGCCGGGCAGCGAAAGCGAGAACTGGTTGTTGCGCGACTCGTTGAGCGAACGCAGCGCATCGCCCTTGAGCCGGATGCCGCGGGAGGTGCCGCTGACGAGTTCGATGACACCCTTGCGGGCCAGCGCCTGCAGGTGCTCTTCGGCCGCGTTGGCCGACTTGAAGCCCAGCTCATTGGCGATTTCTGCCCGCGTGGGCGGAGCGCCGGTGCGTGCGATGGCGCTCTGGATCAAGTCCAGGATTTGCTGCTGGCGGGCGGTAAGCTTCACGGCGAACTGCATATGTTGTTCCTTGCGGCACTGGCTAGATATCCAGTACCTGTATTTTTAACCAGTTTTTAAAAGTTGGCAAGCCATGGTTAATTCGCTCTCGCCGAGCCTGCGGCGCATTGTGGTTCTGGGAACGGGCGGCACCATTGCGGGCCGTGCCGCCAGCGGTGGCGACAACATCGGCTACACCGCCGGGCAAGTGGGCGTGGCAGACCTGCTCGGCGGCATCGAGGCGCCCGAAGGCCTGGCGCTTGCGGCCGAGCAGGTGGCGCAGCTCGACAGCAAGGACATGGAACCCGACGTCTGGCTGCAGCTCGCCCGGCGTTGCGCTTTCTGGCTGGCCAAGGCCGATGTGGCCGGCGTGGTGATCACGCACGGCACCGACACGCTCGAGGAAACCGCCTTCTTTCTTCAGGCCGTGCTTGCGCCCGGCAAACCCGTGGTGCTGACCTGCGCCATGCGCCCGGCCAGTTCGCTTTCGCCCGATGGCCCGCAGAACGTGCGCGACGCCATCTCGGTGGCAGCCGCGCCGGCTGCGCGGGGCGTAACCGTGGTCTGCGCAGGCGCAATCCACAGTGCCTTCGATGTGCAGAAGGTGCACACCTATCGGCAGGATGCGTTCGCTTCGGGCGATGTCGGTCCGGTCGGCTATGTGGAGGAGGGGGTGGTACGGCGGGTGCGGGATTGGCCTGAGTCGCCGGCGCGCTCGAAGCTTCTCGAAGCCGGCGAAGCCGCGGCGATGCAATGGCCGAGGGTCGAAATCCTCACCAGCCACGCCGGTGCGACCGGCGCCATTGTCGACGTGCTGCTTCAGGAGCGGGCGATGGGCGTCGCCGAGCCGGTGCGCGGGCTGGTGCTCGCCGCGACTGGCAACGGCACGGTGCACCATGCGCTGGAGGCTGCCGCGCTTCGCGCGCAGGATGCGGGCGTCGCCGTGCTGCGCGCCACACGTTGCGCGAGCGGGCGCGTTCTTCCGAGGCCTGATGACAAGCTGCGTGATGCCGGCGCCCTGACGCCGGTCAAGGCACGGATCGCGTTGATGCTGGAACTGATCGGAACAGCCGCCTGAGGGGCCGCGGGCACAAGCGGGCAGGCGCGCAAGCTGCCAAGGCAGCCCGCCTGCTGCCGAACTTCAGTTGCTCAGTGCAGCCAGTGCGCGCTGGGTGATTTCTTCGACCGTGCCGACGCCCTTGATGGCGCGGTATTTCGGCGCCGAGGCCGGATCGGCCTTGGCCCAGGCCGAGTAGTAGTCGACCAGCGGACGCGTCTGCTGGCTGTACACCTCGAGCCGCTTGCGCACGGTTTCTTCCTCGTCGTCCTTGCGCTGGATCAGTTCTTCGCCCGTGATGTCGTCCTTGCCCTCGACCTTCGGCGGATTGAACTTCACGTGATAGATGCGGCCCGATGCGGGGTGCGAGCGGCGGCCGCTCATGCGTTCGATGATGTCGCTGAAGGGCACGTCGATTTCGAGCACGTAGTCGAGCTTGACGCCCGCTGCCTTCATCGCGTCCGCCTGCGGAATGGTGCGCGGGAAGCCGTCGAACAGGAAGCCGTCGGCGCAATCGGGTTGCGCGATGCGTTCCTTCACGAGGTTGATGATGAGGTCGTCGCTCACCAGGCCACCCGATTCCATGACCGCCTTGGCTTGCTGGCCGAGCGGTGTGCCGGCCTTGACGGCTGCGCGCAGCATGTCGCCGGTCGAAATTTGAGGAATGCCGTACTTCTGGCAGATGAAGGCCGCTTGCGTGCCTTTGCCCGCCCCGGGCGCGCCCAGCAAAATTAGTCTCATGGTGTCCTCGGACGGTTCTTAGATCTTGTGTCGCGCCAAGCGCCGGCCCGGGAGCCGTGCAAGGCGGAATTGCGTCGAGGATAGCATGCGTGAGCGTGAAGAATTTCCGTTACAGCCACCCTGTGGCGCACGCTTCAGGGTGTCGGCTTGGCTGCGAACAGTGCGCGCACGCGGGCCAGGTCTTCTGGAGTGTCGATGCCCGGTCCGGGTGCCGCGTGGGTGACATGCACAGCGATGCGATGCCCGTGCCAGAGCGCTCGCAGTTGCTCCAGCGCCTCGGTCGCCTCGACCGGAGCCGGCGGCAAGGAAGGGAATTGGCGCACGAAACCCGCGCGATACCCGTAGATGCCGATGTGGCGCAGCGGAGCCGGACTGGGCAGCGCCGTCGGCACGCGGTTGACGGCGCCGTCACGCCACCACGGAACGGGGGCGCGGCTGAAGTACAGCGCGTTGCCTTGGGCATCGAGCACCGCCTTCACCACGTTCGGGTTCAGGAAGTCGTCGAGCGAATCGATCTCATGGGCCGCGGTACTCATGGCGGCTTCCGGACGAAGGGCGAGCGCGGACGCAACAGCGTCGATCAGCGCAGGGTCGATCAGCGGCTCGTCGCCTTGCACATTGACGACGATGTCGCCGCCGTCGAGTGCGAGTTGTTCGCAGGCCTCGGCAAGGCGGTCGGTGCCGCTCGGATGGTCCTGGCGCGTGAGGATGGCCTCCACGCCGTGCTGCTTGCAGGCTGTGACGATGGAAAGGTCGTCCGCGGCAACCACCACCCGCAGCGCGGTCGATTGGCTCGCGCGCTGTGCCACGCGCACCACCATGGGCAGGCCGGCGATGTCCGCCAGCGGTTTGTTGGGTAGCCTGGTCGAAGCCAGGCGCGCCGGCACCAGAACGGTAAAGCTCACAGCCCCAGCTCTTCGTCGGACAGCGTGCGCGCCTCGTTCTCGAGCAACACCGGAATTCCGTCGCGCACTGGATAGGCGAGGCGGGCGCTGCGCGAGCAGAGCTCCTGCTTTTCGGCGTTCCAGGTCAGCGGGCCCTTGGTGACGGGGCAGACGAGCAGTTCAAGCAGCTTGGTATCCATCGAGCGATGATAGCTTTGCGTCGAGCGCGGCGAAGAATTCCGGCGCGGGTGCAAACTGCAGCGGCACGGCAAGCGCGCCGGGAGCTTTGCGCCACAGCTTGACCGCGTCTTTTTCGGTGCAGAGCAGCAGATGTCCGGCGCCGGAAGGGACTTGCCAGCCATCGAAATCGAAGTGGTCGGGCAGCGCAATCGTCTCGGCCAGCGTCAGGCCGCGCGCCCGCAGCATTTCGAAAAACGCCTCGGGCCGTGCAATGGCCGCGAGCGCAATCACCGCCTTGCCGGTGAGGGTGCTCAGCGGCACGCGTTTGCCGTCGCTTGCCACGGCGTCCTGCGCCAGTGCGCGAGTGGCGGTGTAGCCGCCGCCGAATGCCGGCCGCTCGCCGCTGTGAAGCACCAGGTCGCACCGGCGCGGCCAAGGCTCGCGCAAAGGGGCCCGCAGGCAGCCGCCAGCCATTGCCGATTCCGCGGTCGTCGAACACGCAAATCTCGATATCGCGCCCAAGCGCCAGGTGCTGCAGCCCGTCGTCGCTCACGATGACTTGCGTCGTCGGGTGCCGGGCCAGCAGGGCCTGCGCGGCTTCGGCGCGGCGCCGCGCCACGAAAACGGGCGCGCTGGTGGCATGGCGGATCAGCGCCGGCTCGTCGCCGACGTCTTGAGGATTGCTTTCGTCCAGCACCTCACGGCAGTCGCCGGTGCGGCGGCCGTAGCCACGCGAGATCACGCCAACATGCAAGCCGCGAGCCTGCAGATGCCGAACCACGGCCATCACGACCGGCGTCTTGCCGGCGCCGCCCGCGATGACGTTGCCGACCACGATCACGGGCACCGGTACGCGCTCGGTCTTCAGCCACCCGAGCCGGTAGAACCAGCCCCGCACCGCAAAAAGCGCCGCATAAAGAAGCGACAGAGGCCACAGCAGGCAGGCCAGCACACCGCGCTGCAGCCAGGCGCGCTGCAGCCGGGAGGCCGGTGCGCCGGTACTGCTGCAGCGGCCGTGGGGCGGCACTCAGCGTCCTGCTTGCGCCGTCGACTGGGCTGCGAAGGTGATCTGCACCAGGCCCGCGCGGCGCGCCGCTTCCATGACCGTGATCACGGCCTGGTGCGGGCTGCTGGCGTCGGCGCTGATGATGACCACGCTGTCCTTGCCGCCCGTGGCTGCCGCACCGAGGGCTGCGGCCACAGTTGCCACGTTGCGGTCGGCAACGGGCGTCTTGTTGATCGAGTAGCGGCCGTCCGCGGACACCGCAACGATCACTTCCTTGGGGTAGTCGCGCTGCGAATCGACATCCGCCGTCGGCAGGCGCAGCTGCATCTCCGTGAACTTGCTGTAGGTGGTCGACAGCATCAGGAAGATGAGCACCACCAGCAGCACGTCGATGAACGGGATCAGGTTGATCTCGGGCTCGTCCCGCGCGCCGTGGCGGAAATGCATGCGGCCGCGGCTCATGCCGGGTCTCCGATGGCAGTGACAGGCAGGGAAGCCATCATTTCCGCAGCGCGTTCAGGTGGCGCGCAAAGCGCTCGCCGGAGAGTTCCAGGTTCAACAGGTATTCGTCGACCCGGCTGCGGAAATAGCGCCAGAAGATCAGCGTCGGAATGGCCACGATCAAGCCGAAGGCCGTGTTGTAGAGCGCAATCGAAATACCGTGCGCCAACTGCGCCGGGTTGCCCGAACCCACCGCCCCGCTTCCGGGCGACTGCGAGCCGAAGATCTCGATCATGCCGATCACCGTGCCCAGGAGCCCGAGCAGCGGCGCCGCCGACGCGATGGTTGCCAGGGCGGGCAGGTAGCGCTCCAGCTTGTGCGCCACGGTACGGCCCGAGGCTTCCATGGCTGCGCGCAGGTCGTCTTCGGTGCAGCGCGGGTTGGCGTTGAGCGCCCGTAGCCCGGCGGCCAGCACTTGGCCGAGCATCGAATTGCGTTCGAGCTTGGTCACCACGTCCGGGCCCGGAACCGCGCCGTGGGAGACGGTCATGGCCTCGTCGAGCAGTTTGGGCGGAAGCACCTTCACGGTCTTCAGGCTTGTGAAACGTTCTATAACCAGCGCGAGCGCGATGACCGAACAAGCGAGCAATGGCCAAATCGGCCAGCCCGCGGCAACTATGATGGAAAACAAGAAAATCCTCCGGCCCGTAGACTGCAAATGCGCGGCGATTATCCACCGAGCCCACCATCGCCACGCGGCTTGTTTGCATGTAAGCAAAGACGCACAGATTCTGTGGATAACTTTGTGACTAACCCGATGCGCAACAGCTCCGGACCCGCATGGGACGGGCCTCCCATTAGATCGATTGAATTTTGAGCAGCACTTTTTTCAATGAAATCAACGGCTTGCACGACAAACCGTGCGCCTGTTTCGTATCGGGGGCTCACGGCCGGTGGGTGGTCGCTCACTGTGGAAGAGTGGCTGCCGGCCACTTGTGCGATTTGTGAACTTGCGTGAACCGAATACCACACCGGGTCCGCGGATCTGGGCTGTCGGGGCGTTGTGCCGCGCGGTTGCCGATGCACTCGACGCGCGGTTCAACCCGGTCGCGGTGCGCGGCGAAATCTCGGGTTTTTCGCGCGCCTCAAGTGGACATTGTTACTTTGCGCTCAAGGACGCCTCCGGCCAACTGCGCTGCGCGATGTTCCGGCGCGCGGCCGGCCTGCTCGATTTTTCGCCGCGGGACGGTGACCAGGTCGAGGTGCGCGGGCGCCTGGCGGTGTACGAACCGCGTGGCGATCTGCAACTGGTGGTCGAAAGCCTGCAGCGCGCGGGGCAGGGGGCCTTGTTCGAGCAGTTCCTGCAGCGCAAGGCGCGGCTCGAAGCCGAAGGGCTTTTCGATGCCGCGCGCAAGCGGGCGCTGCCCACCATGCCGCGCTCGGTGGGCCTGGTCACCTCTCTCGGCGCGGCGGCCTTGCACGATGTTGTCACGGCGCTGCGGCGCCGCGTTCCGCATATTCCGGTGGTTTTGGCACCCGCGGCGGTGCAGGGAGCCGGCGCGCCGGCCGAGCTCGTTCGTGCGCTGCAATCGCTCTACGTCTTGGAGCCGGCCGTCGACGTGATCCTGCTGGTGCGGGGCGGCGGCTCCATCGAAGACCTCTGGGCTTTCAATGACGAAACCCTGGCCCGCACCATCGTCCAGAGCCCCGTGCCCCTGGTCTGCGGTGTGGGGCATGAAACCGACTTCACCATTGCCGACTTTTGCGCCGATCTGCGCGCGCCCACGCCCACCGCGGCGGCGGAACTCGTCAGTGCTCCGCAGGCGACGTGGCTCGGTGCAATCGACCTGCTGGAAGAGCGGCTCGGCGATGCGGTGGGTGCGCGACTCGACGCGCTGGGCCAGCGGCTCGACCAGGCGGCGGCGCGGCTCGGCCGGCCCTCGTCACTCGTGGCCCGCCAGCAGCTTCGGTTGGCGCACCATTCCCAGCGGCTGCACTACGCATTGCGATCGAGAACGGAGCGGCTTGCCCATGCGCCACGTTCCATTTCGGCCGATTTCCCGCTGAAGCTCGAGCGCGCGCTGGCGCAGCGGCGCGAGCGCCTCGAGCGCGTGGCCTTGCGCCTTCGGCTGCTCGACCCGGCCCTGGTGCTGCAGCGCGGCTATGCCTGGCTCACCGGCCCCGACGGCCGCGCCATCGTCAGCGCAAAGAAACTGAAGGCGGGCGACGCCGTGGTTGCGCGGCTCGCCGATGGCTCGGTCGACCTGACCGTCACGCCCGGCGAGACGGGACCACGTCCGACGCCGGGTGCGTAATTCCTTTCTAGAATCCTTTATTCCCCGCAACCAACCCACGAGAAAAAACCATGGAACATGTGCTCCCACCCCTGCCATATGCGCTTGACGCGCTGGCACCCGAGTACTCGAAGGAAACCCTCGAGTACCACTACGGCAAGCACCACAACGCCTACGTGGTGAACCTGAACAACCTGCAAAAGGGTACCGAGTTCGAGTCGATGACGCTCGAGGAGATCGTCAAGAAGTCCAGCGGCGGCATCTACAACAACGCCGCGCAAATCTGGAACCACACCTTCTTCTGGAACTGCATGAAGCCCCAGGGCGGCGGCACCCCCACCGGCGCGCTGGCCAAGGCCATCGATGCCAAGTGGGGCAGCTACGACGCGTTCAAGGAAGCCTTCGTGAAGTCGGCCGTGGGCAACTTCGGCTCGGGCTGGACGTGGCTGGTGAAGAAGGCCGACGGTTCGGTGGACATCGTGAACATGGGCGCCGCCGGCACGCCGCTGACCACCGGCGACACCCCGGTGCTGACGGTGGACGTGTGGGAACACGCCTATTACATCGACTACCGCAACCTGCGCCCGAAGTTCGTCGAGACCTTCCTGGCCAAGCTGGTGAACTGGGACTTCGCGGCCAAGAACTTCGGCTGAACCGGGTTTTCCAATAAAAAAGCCGACCCTCGGGTCGGCTTTTTCATGGGCCGTGCAGGCGGACTGGACTCAGCGCCTGGAGGCGGCAAACAACTCGCCGCCCAGCTTGGCGCCTTTCTTGATGTTCTTCTTGGCAAACCAGCCCTGGTTCATTTCGAGCACGTAGCGCACCGGCTCTTCGGAGCAATGCGAGTTCTCGGTCATGGGCTGCATATCGACCAGGTTGACGATGCGGCCATCATCGGCCACGAAGGCGGCGGTCAGGGGCAGCAAGGTGTTTCTCATCCAGAAGCATTGGGTGGCCGGCTGCTCGAAGACAAAGATCATGCCTTCGGACTGCGGCATTTCCTTGCGGAACATCAGGCCGATTTCCCGCTGCCGGGGTGTTTGCGCCACTTGCGCATCGATCTTGTACAAGCCGACGGACAGCTTGGTGCGTGCGAGGTCGGTCTGGGGTTGCTGTTGTTGTGCCTGCGCCGGGCCGATCAAGGAGGCGGCGAGCAGGAGCAGGGCGGCGAAACGCTGGAACATCGAGGCTTCTTTCAAGGCGGGTTCAAAGGCGCGGGGCCAAGAAAAATGCCCGCTGATGCGGGCATTGGCAGGCAGTGCCGGTGAGCTGGGCAGCTTACACCTTCTTGGCTGCAGCCGCGTGCGCCTTGGCCGCGTGGTGGCGCGCCTTGTGCTTCTTCACTGCGTGTTTGGCGGGTTGCTTGGCCTTGTGCGCGGCAGCCGCCACAGGCGCGTCCACCTTGGGCGCCGGTTCGGCTTGTTGGGCAAAAGCACCGGCTGCGAAAAGACCGGCGACGAGGGCTGCGAGCAGCTTGTTCATGAAGACATCCTTTGAGATTGTTGATATGGATCACCTTCGCGAGAAGGCCAAGCTTCAACGCGTCAGCCGTTCGCCCCGGTTGACAGCCGCGCCGCCAATGCAGGCGAAAAAAAAGCGCTCCGGAGAGCGCTTTTCTTGTGCGGCTGGCCGAATTACTTCGGGGTGCTGCCTTGGGTCGACTTGCGCTTGACGCTGCCGTCCTTGTTGCGACGACGCTGGTCGCGCGTTTCAGCGCGCTTTTCGCCGGATGCAGCAGCCTTGTCGGTGCCGATGGCGCCGCCTTCGGGCGTCTTGGCGATGTCGCCAGCGGGCGCAGCCACTTGACCGGCGGGCTTGGCTTCCTTCTTGGCTTCAGCGCGGGCTTGCGGCTTGCTGTTGGTAGCGTTGCCTTGCTCGGGCGTGGTGCCGGTGGGGTTCTGGGCGTAAGCGCCAGCGGCGAACAAGCCAGCGATCATGACTGCGAGAATTTTGCTCATTGATGATTCCTCTATCGAGAATTGGTTGGAAACGCCTCCCGGCGAGCAGAAGGTCAGCCACTAACGAAGCCATTGGCTCGCAGGTTGACAAACGCTTGCTGATGGGTTGCGTCTAAAATGTACAGCGATTTGTTCGCGGGCTGTACAGCGATTCCCCGTCGCTGTCTGAATTCGCAGACAGTCGTCCGAATTACGTCACTCCCGGAGTCATCCCCCCTCATGTCCAGCTACCAGCACATCAAAGTCCCGGCCGAAGGCCAGAAGATCACGGTCAACGCCGACAACTCGCTCAATGTGCCTGATCAGCCGATCATTCCCTTCATCGAAGGCGACGGCACGGGTCTGGACATCACCCCCGTGATGCTGAAGGTGGTGGATGCAGCGGTTGCCAAGGCCTACGGCGGCAAGAAGAAGATCCACTGGATGGAAGTCTATGCCGGCGAAAAGTCGACCAAGGTCTACGGCCCCGACGTCTGGCTGCCCGAAGAAACGCTGCACGCCGTGCGCGACTACGTGGTTTCCATCAAGGGCCCGCTGACCACGCCCGTGGGCGGCGGCATCCGCTCGCTGAACGTTGCGCTGCGCCAGGAACTCGACCTGTACGTCTGCCTGCGCCCCATCCAGTATTTCGAAGGCGTGCCCAGCCCGGTGCGCGAGCCGCACAAGACCAACATGGTCATCTTCCGCGAGAACTCGGAAGACATTTACGCCGGCATCGAGTTCGAAGCCGAGAGCGACAAGGCCAAGAAGCTCATCAAGTTCCTGCAGGACGAACTGGGCGTCAAGAAGATCCGCTTCCCCAACACCTCCGGCATCGGCGTGAAGCCCGTATCGAAGGAAGGCACCGAGCGCCTCGTGCGCAAGGCGCTGCAGTACGCGGTCGACAACGACAAGCCCAGCGTGACCATCGTGCACAAGGGCAACATCATGAAGTTCACCGAAGGTGGCTTCCGTGACTGGGCCTATTCGCTGGCTGCCAAGGAATTCGGCGCCGAGCTGATCGATGGCGGCCCGTGGATGAAGTTCAAGAACCCCAAGACGGGCAAGGAAATCACGGTCAAGGACAGCATTGCCGACGCCTTCCTGCAGCAGATTCTCCTGCGCCCCGCCGAGTACAGCGTGATTGCCACGCTGAACCTCAACGGCGACTACGTGTCCGACGCCCTGGCCGCGCAAGTCGGCGGCATCGGCATTGCCCCGGGCGCCAACCTGAGCGACACCGTCGCCATGTTCGAAGCCACCCACGGCACCGCTCCCAAGTACGCCGGCAAGGACTACGTGAACCCCGGTTCCGAAATCCTCTCGGCCGAAATGATGCTGCGCCACATGGGCTGGACCGAAGCCGCCGACCTGATCATCAGCTCGATGGAAAAGTCCATTGCCAGCAAGAAGGTCACCTATGACTTCGCCCGCCTGATGGACGGCGCCACGCAGGTGAGCTGCTCGGGCTTCGGCCAGGTCATGATCGACCACATGTAAATTGCGCGAGCAATAGCGCTTTGGCGCCCCGGGCGCCGTGAGCCAAGGCCCTCGAGATCTAACGGTCTCGGGGGCCTTTCTTCTTTCGGCACGCCGCAGCCGCGCCAGTTGGAGAAATGGCACACCCTGCTCCAAATACTGATTTTTTTCAAAGTGCGCGACGCGTAGTATTTACGCGTGCAGCATGCGCAAACGGCAGAGTTTTTTTGCGTCGTTTGTGGTGTCGCACACGACGCAAGCCCCTTGATTTGTCGATTACGCGCCACCAAGTCTTCTTGCGCCGGCACGGTGCTTGCACGCTCTATAGAATCTTTTTTATGGCAACGAGAATTCCCAAGACTCCCAGCACTCCGCCGGCCCAGAAACCGGCAGGGGATGACGGAGATTCGGTCGTTCTGGAGCGGCGGCCGCAAAAAACCGCGCCACCCCAGATGTACCAAGTGGTCATGCTGAACGACGACTACACCCCCATGGAGTTCGTAATCGTCGTCCTGCAAGAATATTTCAACAAGGATCGCGAAACCGCGACCCAGATCATGCTAAAGATTCATCTCGATGGCCGCGGAGTTTGTGGGGTTTATTCCCGCGACCTGGCGGCCACCAAGGTCAACCAGGTGATGGAGGCGGCGCACCAGGCCGGACATCCGCTGCAGTGCGTGAGCGAGCCTGTTGCGTGAACCAGTTGAATTGCGCAAGCTCCAACCCATCTGAGAACTTATTTACAGCAAGGCAAAAGGAAATCACATGATTGCCCAGGAACTGGAAGTCAGCTTGCACATGGCCTTCGTCGAGGCCAGGCAGCAGCGCCACGAGTTCATCACCGTGGAGCATCTGTTGCTCGCTTTGCTGGACAACCCGAGCGCCGCAGAGGTTCTGCGCGCCTGCTCGGCCAACGTCGACGACCTGCGGGCGTCGCTCACCAACTTCATCAAGGACAACACGCCGCAAGTGGCGGGTACCGACGATGTCGACACCCAGCCCACGCTGGGTTTCCAGCGCGTGATCCAGCGCGCCATCATGCATGTGCAGTCCACCGGCAACGGCAAGAAGGAAGTCACCGGCGCCAACGTGCTGGTCGCGATCTTCGGCGAGAAGGATTCGCATGCGGTGTACTACCTCCACCAGCAGGGCGTAACCCGCCTCGATGTGGTGAACTTCATTGCCCATGGCATCAAGAAGAGCGATCCGCCCGAGGCCGTCAAGGGCAGCAGCGAATCGTCTTCCGGCGAGGGCGAAGAGGGCGGCGGCGAAAAGAACGAGAAGGCTTCGCCTCTCGAGCAGTTCACGCAGAACCTCAACCAGCTCGCCAAGGACGGCAAGATCGATCCGCTGATCGGCCGCGAATACGAGGTGGAGCGCGTCATCCAGATTCTCTGCCGCCGGCGCAAGAACAATCCGCTGCTGGTGGGTGAGGCCGGCGTGGGCAAGACCGCCATCGCCGAAGGCTTGGCATGGCGCATCACGCAGACCGACGTGCCCGAAATCCTGGCCGAGGCGCAGGTGTACTCGCTCGACATGGGCGCGTTGCTTGCCGGCACCAAGTACCGCGGCGATTTCGAGCAGCGCCTGAAGGGCGTGCTCAAGTCGCTGAAGGACAAGCCGAACGCCATTCTTTTCATCGACGAGATCCACACGCTCATCGGTGCGGGCGCGGCCTCGGGCGGCACGCTCGATGCATCGAACCTGCTGAAGCCGGCGCTCTCGAGCGGCCAGCTCAAGTGCATCGGCGCCACCACGTTCAGCGAGTACCGCGGCATCTTCGAGAAGGATGCGGCCCTGTCGCGTCGCTTCCAGAAGGTCGACGTTGTCGAGCCGACGGTGCAGGAAACCGTCGACATCCTGAAGGGCCTGAAGTCGCGCTTCGAAGAGCACCACGGCGTCAAGTACGCAGTGGCGGCCCTGCAGGCTGCGGCCGAGCTGAGCGCCAAGTACATCAACGACCGCCACCTGCCCGACAAGGCCATCGACGTGATCGACGAGGCCGGTGCCGCGCAGCGCATCCTGCCCGCGAGCAAGCGCAAGAAGACCATCAGCAAGTCCGAGGTCGAGGACATCGTCGCGAAGATCGCGCGCATTCCCCCGGCCAACGTCAGCAACGACGACCGCGGCAAGCTGCAGACGATCGAGCGCGACCTGAAGAGCGTGGTGTTCGGCCAGGACAAGGCGCTCGAGGTGCTGGCGTCCGCCGTGAAGATGGCGCGTTCGGGCCTCGGCCGCGAAGACAAGCCGATCGGTTCGTTCCTGTTCAGCGGTCCCACGGGCGTCGGCAAGACCGAAGCGGCCAAGCAGCTCGCCTACATCATGGGCATCGAGCTGATCCGCTTCGACATGTCGGAGTACATGGAGCGCCATGCGGTGAGCCGTTTGATTGGCGCGCCTCCGGGCTACGTCGGATTCGACCAGGGCGGCCTCCTGACCGAAGCCATCACGAAGAAGCCGCACGCGGTGCTGCTGCTCGACGAAATCGAGAAGGCGCACCCGGACATCTTCAACGTGCTGCTGCAGGTCATGGACCACGGCACCCTGACGGACAACAACGGACGCAAGGCCGACTTCCGCAACGTGATCATCGTGATGACCACCAATGCGGGTGCCGAGACCATGAACAAGGCGACCATCGGCTTCACCAACCCGCGTCAGGCGGGCGACGAAATGGCCGATATCAAGCGCCTGTTCACGCCGGAGTTCCGCAACCGCCTGGACGCGACCGTGAGCTTCAAGGCGCTGGACGAGCAGATCATCCTGCGCGTGGTCGACAAGTTCCTGCTCCAGCTCGAAACGCAGCTGGCCGAGAAGAAGGTCGACGTCACGTTCAGCGACGGCTTGCGCAAGCACCTGGCGAAGAAGGGCTTCGATCCGCTGATGGGTGCGCGCCCGATGCAGCGCCTGATCCAGGACACGATCCGTCGTGCACTGGCCGACGAGCTGCTGTTCGGACGCCTCATCGATGGTGGCCGCCTGTCGGTCGACATTGACGACAAGGGCGAGGTGCAGCTGGACATCCAGCCGCTGCCCAAGAAGGAAGGCAAGTCCAAGCCTGAAGCCGAAGAGGCTGCCGCAGGATAAAGAAGCGGGGCCGGCAACGCCGGTTCCGCGGTAATCCTGGCAACACTCAAAAGGCCGGTAGCATTCGCTGCCGGCCTTTTCTTTGGGGCCGGAACTTACCCCGTACGCAGTTTTACTTTGATCCTCCCCGAGCTCAGTCAGGAATGGAAAACCGGCCTCTCTTTGGCCTGGAGCGGCTATATCGCCGTGCTGTCGGTCTGGATCGTGATGCAGAAGCGCGCGCCGGTGTCCACGATGAGCTGGATCCTGTCGCTGGCGCTGTTGCCGTTTGCGGGCTTCGTCATCTATTACTTCCTGGGGCCGCAGCGCTTGCGCAAGCAGCGCGTCAAGCGCCTGCGCAGCCGTGCTAAGGCTCATACGCAGGGCGAGCTGGCGCGGCTGCGAGACGCCGCACAGAATGCGCCGCCGGCGCTGCAGCAGATGGCGAGGCTGGGTACCGCAGCTTGCGGGCTGCCGGTTTCCAGCGCCACGGGCGTCGAGCTGCTTTCGGGCGGCGCGCGCACCTTCGACGCCATCTTCGATGCGGTGCGCGAAGCGCAAGACCACATCCACCTCGAGTACTACATCTTCGAGCCTGACAAGATCGGCACTGCGCTGCGCGACCTCTTGGTAGAACGCGCCCGGCAGGGCGTGGCGGTGCGCCTTCTGCTGGACGCGCTGGGTTCCAAGCGCATTGGCCGCAAGTTCATGGCGCCGCTTGTTGCCGCGGGCGTGGAGGTTGCGCTATTCCATGACACGCGCATCGGCCGGCGCCTTCGGCCGGTAACCAACTACCGCACTCACCGCAAGATCGTGGTGTGCGACGGTCGCGTGGGCTTTACCGGCGGCGTCAACATCACCGACGAGGAAGACAAGCGCACGCGGCCCGACGCCTACCACGACGTGCACCTGCGCATCGAGGGCAGCGCGGTACGCTGGCTCCAGACCACCTTTCTCGAAGACTGGGCCTACGCCACCGGCGAAGACCTCCGCAACATGGACCACCTGATGGGCGCCATGCTGCCGCAGGTGGAGGCGGGCGACATTCCTGTGCAAATTGTGACCAGCGGCCCCGACAACATGCTCGAGCCCATCCACCGCATGCATGTGGAGGCCATTCATTCGGCCAGCGAACGCGCCTGGCTCACCACCCCGTACTTCGTGCCCGGCGAGCCCGCGATGATGGCGCTCACCAGCGCGGCGCTGCGCGGCGTCGACGTGCGCCTGCTGGTGCCTCGCCGCAGCGATTCGGCCATTGTGAGCGCCGCCGCGCGCTCCTATTTCGACGAACTGATTGCGGCCGGCGTGAAGGTGTGGGAGTACAAGGCGCGCATGCTGCACTCCAAGACCTTGGTGGTCGACGACCATTGCGCGATGATCGGTACCGCAAATTTCGACAACCGCAGCTTCAGGCTCAATTTCGAGGTGAGCGCAGTGGTCTACGGGCCCGAGCTGGCGCGCCCCTTGGCGGCGCAGTTCGAAACCGACCTCCACAGTTCCGGCGCGGTGCGCGCCAACCGCCCGCAGAGTTTCTGGCGCCGCCTTGGCGACGCGATTGCACGATTGTTTTCTCCCCTGCTCTGAATGAACCACACCTTTCTCTGGCACGACTACGAAACCTTCGGCGCCGTGCCGCGCCGCGACCGGCCTTCGCAATTCGCCGCCATTCGCACCGACGCGGAGCTGAACGAGATCGGCGAGCCGCTGATGATCTATTGCAAGCCGGCGCCCGACTACCTGCCCAGCCCTGAGGCCTGCCTGATCACCGGCATCACGCCGCAGGTCTGCCTGGAGCGCGGCATTCCAGAGCATGCCTTCGCCGCGCAGATCGAGAAGGCCTTCTCTCAGCCCGGCACCATCGGCGTGGGCTACAACACCATCCGCTTCGACGACGAGGTCACGCGCTTTTTGTTCTGGCGCAATCTCATCGACCCCTATGCGCGCGAATGGCAGAACGACTGCGGCCGGTGGGACCTGCTCGACGTGGTGCGCCTGACCTACGCGCTGCGGCCCGACGGCATCGAGTGGCCGAAGAAGGAAGACGGCAAGCCCAGCTTCAAGCTCGAGGACCTAGCGCGCGCCAACGGATTGCTGCATGAATCTGCGCACGATGCGCTTTCCGACGTGCGCGCCACCATCGCGCTGGCCCGGCTGATTCGCGAGCGCCGGCCCAAGCTCTTCGAATTCGCCTTCGGCCTGCACAAGAAGGACCGCGTGGCCAGCGAACTCGGTCTGCCGGCCATGCGGGAAACGGCCAAGCCTTTCCTGCACATTTCGGGCATGTTCCCGGTCGAGCGCGGGTGCCTCAGCGTGATGTGGCCGCTTGCGAGTCACCCGACGAACAAGAACGAACTCCTCGCCTGGGATCTGGCGCACGACCCGAGCGAGCTGCGCGACATCGACGTGGAGACCCTGCGCCTGCGCCTTTTCACGCGCACCGCAGACCTGCCCGAAGGCGTGGTCCGCCTGCCGCTGAAGGGCATTCACCTCAACAAGTCGCCGATGGTCGTCGGCAACCTGCGCACGCTGGCGCCCGCCATGGCCGAGCGCTGGAACGTCGATCTCGACGCGGCCATGCGGCACGCGGCCATCGCACGCGACCTGCCCGACATGAGCGCCATCTGGTCGCAGGTGTACGCCCGCCCCAAGGAGGCCACGCCGGATGTGGACGAAGACCTGTATGGCGGCTTCGTCGGCAATGCGGACAGGCGCCGGCTGAACCAGCTGCGCGCGCTGTCGCCCGAGGAACTCGCGAAGGACCGTACCGGTTTTGACGATGGCCGCCTCGAGGAAATCCTCTTCCGCTACCGGGCGCGCAATTGGCCGGAGCTTCTCAGCCCCGAGGAAACCGAACGCTGGGAGGCGCTGCGCGTCGCGCGGCTCTTCAAGGGCGAGGGCGGGGCGCGCACTATCGAAATGCTGTTCAGCGAAGTCGATGCGCTGTCTGAAACGGCGGACGAGCGCGGCGAAGAAATTCTTGGTGCGCTGTACGAGTACGCCGAGGCCATCGCGCCGGAAGCCTGAGGCAACCGACCCGGTGAGCCGCACCATGCGTCCGATCGTCACCCGCCTGCGCCTGGCAGCTTCGGCCGCAACGCTAGCCATGCTCGCCGGATGCAGCACCCTGCCATCCGCGCCCGGACCCTCCACGGCCTGCACAGCCGGCTTCAACGCTTTGGAACGCGACACCCTGTACTTCGGCCGCGCCATTCCCGCCGGCGGGCAGGTGTCGAACGCGCAGTGGACCGCTTTCCTCGATTCGGTCGTGACGCCGGCCTTTCCGAAAGGCCTCACCGTGATCGATGCCGCGGGGCAGTGGCGCGGCGAATCGGGCAACGTGGTGCGCGAGCCCTCCAAGCTCGTGGTGCTGCTGCACTCGCGTAGCGCCGACGACGATGCCGCCATCGCACGCATCATCGACACCTACAGGCAGCGCTTCGGCCAGGAGGCCGTGCTGCAGGAAAGGCAGTCCGTCTGTGTCCGCTTCTGAAGAAAACGACCACAACGCCGTTCGCCGCCTGGCGGCGGTCGATGCTGCGGCCTACCGCGCCTTGATGCTCGACGCCTATGCCACGCACCCCAGCGCCTTTACCACGACGGTGGAAGAGCGCTCTGGCCTGCCGCTTGGGTGGTGGGAAGAACGGCTGGGTTCGGATGCAGGCGAGGCCAGCGTGGTCTATGGCGCCTTCGACGAGGCGGGCGTGCTGGTGGGCGCGGCGGGCTTGAGCTTCGAAGCGCGGCAGCGTGCCCGCCACAAGGCCACGCTCTTCGGCATGGCCGTGGCGGCGTCCGCGCGCCGCGCCGGCTTCGGCCGGCGGCTGGTGCTTGCGGTGCTGGCGCATGCGCGCGCAATCGAAAGGCTGCGGCTGGTTCAGCTCACCGTCACCGAGGGCAACAGCACCGCGCAAGCCCTCTACGAGCGCTGCGGGTTCCAGATTTTCGGCGTGGAGCCGCTGGCCATTGCGGTCGATGGCGCCTTGCTGGCCAAGGTGCACATGTGGTGCGACCTCAGGGCCTCGCCTGCGTAGAGTGCCTGCGCGGCGGCAAGCGCAAAGCTAGGGCTTGCGAATCATCCAGCTGGTGGCCTGCTCGCGGCCCAGAAGGTGCAGCGCGGCGGTGGCGGCCGGCGTTTCCGCCAGCAACTTTCCCTTGCGGAACACCTTGAGCCTGGTGGCGCGCAGCCGAATCGCTTCGACCGCATCGCGCGCCTGCAGCAGCACAAAGCTCGCGTCGCAGCCCGCTTCGATGCCGTAGCCTTCAAGGTGCATCACGCGCGCGGCGTTCGTGGTCACGGCCTCGAAGCATTGGCGGATGCCGGCGTGGCTCGTCATCTGCGCCACGTGCAACCCCATGTGCGCCACCTCGAGCATGTCGCCCGAACCCATGCCGTACCACGGATCCATCACGCAGTCGTGGCCGAAGGCGACGTTCACGCCCGCGGCCATCAGCTCGGGCACCCGGGTCATGCCGCGGCGCTTGGGGTAGGTGTCGTGGCGGCCCTGCAGGGTGATGTTGATCAGCGGGTTCGAAACGACGCTGACGCCGCTCTGCGCGATGAGCGGCAGCAGCTTGCTCACGTAGTAGTTGTCCATCGAGTGCATCGACGTGCAATGCGAGCCCGTCACGCGGCCCCGCATGCCCAGTCGCCAGGTTTCGGCGGACAGCGTCTCGATGTGGCGCGAGAGCGGATCGTCAGACTCGTCGCAATGCATGTCGACCAGCTTGCCGCGCTCGGCCGCAAGCTCCATCAGCAGTGTGACGCTGGCCGCGCCATCGGCCATGGTGCGCTCGAAATGCGGAATGCCGCCGACCACGTCCACACCCTTGTCGAGCGCGCGCTTCAGGTTGTCGACACCGCCGGCCGAGCGCAGCACGCCGTCCTGCGGAAACGCGACGAGCTGCAGGTCGAGGTACGGCGCGACCTGGCGCTTGACCTCGAGCAGCGCGTCGACCGCGAGCAGGCTGGGGTCGCTCGTGTCCACATGCGATCGCACGGCCAGCAGGCCCTTGGCCACTGCCCAGTCGCAATACGCCAGCGCACGCTCGATCAGCGCATCGGCCTTGAGCAGCGGCTTGAGCTCGCCCCACAGCGCAATGCCTTCGAGCAGCGTGCCGCTTTCGTTGACGCGCGGCAGGCCGTAGCTCAGCGTGGCGTCCATGTGGAAATGCGGATCGATGAAGTGGGGCGCAAGCAGAAGGCCTTGTGCATCCAGCTTTTCGTGCGCCGGTGCGTCCAGGCCCGCTGTGACTTCGGCGATGCGGCCGCCCTGCACGGCAATCGACATGCCGGTGCGGCCGTCGGGGAGGGTGGCGTTGGTGATGAGGAGGTCGAGCATCGTGGGAGGTGTTCTTGTGTGTCGGCTGCGTGCGTTCAGCGCGTGCGCTGCGCCCGGTAGCGGTACTGTCCCGGTGCCGGGCCGACCTCGATGGTCACGCGGCGCAGCTTGTCGTCGTGGCCGGACGCGGCCTTGGCCGTGACCACGATGCCGCGCGGCGTCGCGCGGCAGGCGAGGTCGGTGAGTGCAATCTCGGAATGGTCGTTGTCGAGCTCGGCAATGGCCAGTGTGTGATCGGCATGCAGGCTGCCATTGGCATCGCGCGTCATCCGCTGCACGTAAAGGAAAGATTGTGCGTACTGGTCGGCGTGAACAACGCGGTAGGTGCCCTCGTGGTTCTTGCCCCAGGTGCCGCACAGCTGCACCCAGGTGACCGAATCGGGCGTCTTGAAGGTGTCGTAGCCGAGGTCGCTGCCCAGTGCATGGGCGCCGGCGCCGCACAAGGTAGCCAGGATGGCGAGCAGCATCTTTCGCACTGCGGCAGCGCGCGGCATCAGCGCTCTCCCTTCCGATAAGGCTTCATCAGCGCCTGCGGATAGCTGGCCTTGCGCGCCACCAGCACCAGCGCCAGGATCGACAGCAGGTAGGGCAGCATCAGGTAGATTTGGTAGGGCAGCACGGCATCGCCCGATTGTTGCAGCCGCAGCTGCAGCGCGTCGAAGAACGCGAACAGCAGCGCCCCAGCAGGGCCTTGCCGGGCCGCCATGAGGCGAACACCACCAGCGCCACGCAGATCCAGCCGCGGCCGTTCACCATGTTGAAGAAGAAAGCGTTGAACGCGGAGAGCGTGAGAAACGAGCCGGCCATGCCCATCAGCGCCGAACCCGCGACGATGGCCCCGGTGCGCGTGCCCGCGACCGATACGCCCTGGCTCTCGGCCGCCTGCGGGTTCTCGCCGACCATGCGCAGCGCCAGGCCGAGCGGCGTGCGGTACAGCACCCATGCGATGGCCGGCACGAGCAGCAGCGCGAACAGGGTGAGCGAGGTCTGCGCATTCAGGATGGGCAGCGGCAGCCAGTCCATGGGCGCGAAAGGCGTGATGGTCGGCGGCGTGTTCACTTTCGGAAAGCTCACGCGGTAGCCGAAGTAGCTGAGCGCAGTGGCCAACAGCGTGATGCCAAGCCCCGAGACGTGCTGTGACAGAGCGAGTCCGACGGTGAGAAAGGCATGCAACAGCCCGAACACCATTCCGGTGAGCGCAGCCACGGCCACGCCGGCCCACAGCGGCACGCCGGCATACACCGCGAGCCATCCGGTGAACGCGCCTGCCACCATGATTCCCTCGATGCCCAGGTTGAGCACGCCCGCGCGTTCGCACAACAGCACGCCCAGCGTGCCGAGGATGAGCGGCGTGGCGATGCGCAATACCGCGACCCAGAAGGCAGGGTTGGCGAGAATGTCGAGCAGGTCGGTCATGGGGAGTTTCTCCCTCCCCTTTCGGGGAGGGCCGGGGTGGGGGCAGACGGCGTTCGAGGTGGAAGCCGATGCCCCCATCCCAGCCTTCCCCAGCGGGGGAAGGAGCAAGACCGAAGAGGGCGGCGTTGTCATTTCCTCCGTACCCGGTACTGCGTCAGCAGCGTTGCCACCAGCACTGCGATCAGCGAGGCCGCCACGATCACGTCGGCGATGTAGGTCGGCACGCCCACGGCGCGGCTCATGGTGTCTGCACCGACCAGCACGCCCGCCACGAACACGCCGGCGGCAATCACGCCCAGCGGATGCAGCCCGGCCAGCATTGCGATCACGATGCCGGTGTAGCCGTAGCCCGGCGACATGTCGAGCGTGACATAGCTGGTGCGGCCCGCCACCTCGATGGCGCCGGCCAGTCCGGCCAGCGCGCCGGAAAGCAGCGCCACCATGACCACGGTGCGCGTCACCGGCACGCCCGCAAACTCGGCCGCACGCGCATTGGCGCCCACCGCGCGAATGTCGAAGCCCAGCACCGTGTACTTGAAGATCGCCCAGACGATCACCGCGAGCGACACCGCCCAGAGCAGCCCGGTGTGCACACGCGTTTGCGAAACCAGCTTGCCGAGCTCCAGGTCGGGCTGCAGCGACACGCTCTGCGGCCACCCCATGGCGGTCGGGTCCTTCATCGGCCCGTCGAGCAGCGCCGACACGCCGAGCAGCACGATGAAGTTGATCAGCAGCGTGGTCACCACCTCGTCGACGCCGAGCTTGTTCTTCATCAGTGCCGGGCCGAGCAGCAGCAGGGCGCCGGCCACAGCGGCGGCCAGCATCATCAGCGGGAACAGCAGCCATGGCTGAAGCTCGAAGCCCGTGCCGCCGTGCATGCCGCCCACGGCCACCGCGGCAAGCGCGCCGGCGAACAGCTGCCCCTCGGCGCCGATGTTGAAGAGCCGTGCCTTGAACGCGACCGTCGCGGCCAGGCCGGTAAGAATGAGCGGGATCGCGCGCGTGAGCGTCTCGCTCCAGGCGAACACAGAGCCGAAGCCGCCCTGCAGCAGCAGCGCGTAGGTGCGGCCGACCGGCGCGCCGGCCCAGAGCACGAGCAGCGCGCTCACCAGCATGGTGAACAGCACCGCGCCGATGGGGGCCAGCACCAACGCGGCACGCGATGTTTCGTGGCGTCTTTCGAGCCGCATCATGGCCGGGCCTTCCCGCGCGAGGCGTCAGTCGCGCCGGCCATTGCCAGGCCGATGGCTTCACGTGTCCATGCCGAGGCCGGGCGCGCCTCGCCCAGGTGGCCGCCGTGCATCACGGCCACGCGGTCGCCGAGTGCCAGCACTTCGTCGAGGTCGTCCGAAATCACCAGCACCGCCGCGCCGGCATCGCGCGCGGCAATGAGCTGCTGCTGCACATAGGCCACGGCGCCGATGTCCAGGCCCCAGGTCGGCTGGTGCGCGACGATGAGGCGCGGTGCGCGGGTCGGGTATTTCCTATTGTCGGCATCTTCTGCCTGCTCGGGCGCGAGCAATGCGCGTCCGAGGATCAATTTCTGCATATTCCCGCCGGAGAGCGAACGCGCCGGGGACATCAGGCCGGCGCCGCGCACGTCGAATGCTTTTTCGATGCGCCGCGCATGCACTCGCGCGGCCGCGCGTCGCACGAACACGGACCAGCGCGAAAACACCGGGCTGCGCAGTCGCTCCGACACCGCGTTCTCCCACACCGGCAGGTCGCCGACCACGCCGACTGCGTGCCGGTCCTCGGGAATGCGTGCCACCCCGCGCTGCACCAGACGAGAGGGCGAGGGCGGCAGCGCGCGGCCCATCAGCAGGGCCGTGCCGGAGACAGCGCGGCGTGTGCCGCACAGCAGTTCGGCCAACGCGACCTGTCCGTTGCCGGAGACGCCCGCAATGGCGGTGATCTCCCCGCCGCGCAGCGTGAGCGAAACCTCCCGAAGCGGGCTTGAATGGTCTTGCGCGCCGCTCTTGGCCGATGCGGTGCTCACACGGTCGAGCACGCAGACCGCATCGCCGACAGATCCGGCGGGCCGCCGCTGCGGCGCTTCGACCGCATGACCGACCATCCACAACGCGAGTTGCGCCTGAGTGGTGTCGGCAGTGCGCGCCTCGGCCACCAGCTTGCCGCCGCGCAGCACGGCAATGCGCCGCGATACCCGCAGCACCTCGCCCAGTTTGTGGCTGATGAAGATCACCGAGAGGCCCTGCGCCACCATCTGCGCGAGCGTGGCGAACAAGGCTTCGCTTTCCTGCGGCGTCAGCACGGCAGTCGGCTCATCCAGGATGAGAATGCGCGCGCCGCGGTACAACGCCTTCAGTATCTCGACGCGCTGCCGTTCGCCGACGGAGAGGCTGCCGATCTTCGCGTCAGGCTGCACCGGCAGGCCGAAGCGCTGTGCCACTTCGAGCAACCGGGCGCGAGCCGCGGTGCGGCGCGAGAACACGCGCCAGAGCGGCTCCGTGCCCATCATCACGTTGTCGAGCACGCTCAGGTTGTCGGCCAGCGTGAAGTGCTGGTGCACCATGCCCACGCCCGCCGCCAGCGCCGCCTTGGGGTTGCCCGGAGGCAAGGGCGCGCCGAACGCCTCGATGCTGCCTTCGTCGGCCACGTAGTGCCCGAACAGGATGGACATCAGCGTCGACTTGCCCGCGCCGTTCTCGCCGAGCAACGCGAGCACTTCGCCGGCCTGCAGGTCGAGGGAGATGGCGTCGTTGGCGACGAGGGAGCCGAAACGCTTGGTGATGCCTTGCAGGCGGAGAACAGTAGTGCCGTTCATGAAGGTCTTGCTCCTTCCCCCGCTGGGGGAAGGCTGGGATGGGGGCAAACAGCGCTCATAACGTCACTGCGATTGATCGAGCGCCGCATGCCCCCACCCCGACCCTCCCCGGAAGGGGAGGGAGTGAAGGCAGGGTCACTTCCATGCAGCCAGGAACGCCAGCATGACCTTGGCCGAGTTGTCGGCCGCAATGCCCATGAAGGTGCCCATTTCGTTCGCGCCTTCGCCGCCGCCGGCCAGGTCGCTGAGCGAGCGGAAGGCGATGTACGGCACGCCATTGCTGTAGGCCACCATGCCCACGGCCGCGGTTTCCATGTCGAGCACGTTGGCCTGGAAGGTCTTGAAGGTGTACTCGCGGTAGGCCTTGTTGTCCATGAAGGCCTGGCCCGAAACACCATTGCCGCCCACGACGAGCTGGGGCTTGCGCGCCAGGCACTTGCCGGCACTGCAGTTCGCCAGGTCGACGTTGCGGATGCTGCGCGCCACCTCGAGCATCTTCGGATCGGCTTCGAACCAGAACTTGCGCTCGATGCCCGGCTTTGCAGCCGAGCGCACCTCTACCGGACGCGGATGCATCATGCCGAAGTTGGGCAGCGTGGCATCCTTGATGAACGGCGGCGCGGTGAACTTGCCCGGCGCGGTTTCGCGCGCCATCAGCACCTCAAGGTACTGGCCCCACTGGGCGGGCACCGTGACGTCGCCGACATGCAGCGATGGGTTCACCCCACCCGCAATGCCGCTGAACACGATGCTGGTCACCCGAAAGCGGTCGAGCACCAGCTGCGTGTTCATCGTCGCATTGGTCATGCTGATGCCCGAGAGGAACAGCACCACGGGCTTGCCTTCCAGCGTGCCGGTGGTGAACTCGACGCCGTTGACGCTGTGCCTGGCCGGCCCCTCCAGTCGGCTCAGCAACAGCTTGAGCTCAGGCTCGAAGGCCGAGATCACCGCGATGCGCGGCGTGTCGTCCAGCCGGATGCCGCTGGCGGTGGCACCGCCGGGCTTGTAGACACCGGCGCAGCCCGCAAGACCGATGGCCAGCACGCCGGCCGCAAGAAGAGAACGCCAGCGCATCTTCAACGGTCCTCTCACTTGGCGGTCGATTTGGGCTGGGAGTCGTCGACCTTGATGGTGACCTTGCCCGCCAGGATGTCAGCTTGCTTGGCCTTGACCTTGGCGACGATGTCGGCCGGAACCTTCTTCTCGAAAGTGCCGAGTGGCGCGAGCTCGGAGCCCTTGTGTTTCATGGTCGAGTAAACGCCGTAGTCCTCGGCGGCAAACTTGCCTTCCTTCACGAGCTTGATTGCGCGGTCGGCCGAGGGCTCGAAGTTCCACAGGGCCGAGGCAACCACCGTGTCGGGGTACTGCGCCTGCGTGTCGATCACATTGCCGATGGCGAGCTTGCCTTTTTCCTTGGCCGCGTCGGAGACGCCGAAGCGCTCGGCGTACATCACGTCCGCACCCTTGTCGATCATCGCGAAAGCCGCTTCCTTGGCCTTCGGCGGATCGAACCAGCTGTTGATGAAGCTCACGCTGAACTCGACCTTGGGGTTGGTTTCCTTCGCGCCGACCATGAACGCGTTCATGAGCCGGTTCACCTCGGGAATCGGAAAGCCGCCGACCATGCCGATGCGGTTGCTCTTGGTCATGCCGCCGGCCACCATGCCGCTCAGGTACGCCGGCTCCTGGATGTAGTTGTCGAACACGCTGAAGTTGGGCGCCTGCGGCTTGAGCGACGAGCCCATCAGGAAGGCGACCTTCGGAAAGTCCTTGGCCACCTTGCGTGCCGCCGCTTCCACGCCGAACACTTCACCTAGGATCAGCTGGTTGCCGCCCGTGGCGTACTCGCGCATCACGCGCTCGTAGTCGGCATTGCTGACGTTCTCGGTCGCCTTGTATTCGATCTCGCCGCGCGCCTCGGCAGCCTTGAGCGCCTTGTGGATGCGGCCCACCCATTGCTGCTCGAAGGGCACGGTGTACACCGCCGCCACCTTGAGCTTGGCCTGCGCCAGCGCAAGGCCGGGTGCGCCCGCCGCAAGGGCCGCGGCAATGGCGGCGGAACGAATGATCAACTGACGGCGTGCTGTCACGGTGCTTCTCCTCGAGGTATGAAAATCTTCTTGTTGCCGACAGAATCGCGCGGTCGCTCGCCGCCGCCCGAGGCGCCGGCTTTACTTCGTGCCGAAAATTCTGTCGCCGGCGTCGCCAAGGCCCGGCAGGATGTAGCCGTGGCTGTTCAGCTCGCGGTCGATTGCGGCGGTGTAGATCGGCACGTCGGGGTGGGCCTTCTGCATGGTGGCCACGCCTTCGGGGCAGGTCAGCAGGCAGACGAACTTGATCGATTTCGGGTTCAGCTCTTTCAGGCGCTCGACCGCAGCCACCGCCGAGTTGCCGGTGGCCAGCATCGGGTCGACCACGATCACGTCGCGGTTCTCCATTTCGCCCGGCATCTTGAAGTAGTACTCGACGGCCGTGAGCGTCTTGGGATCGCGGTACAGGCCGATGTGGCCGACGCGCGCGCCCGGCACCACGGTGAGCATGCCGTCCAGAATGCCGGTGCCCGCGCGGAGGATGGACACCAGCACCAGCTTCTTGCCGTCGATGACCTTGGCCTGCATGGTCTCGAGCGGGGTCTCCACTTCGATGTCCTGCATCGGCATGTCGCGCGTGACCTCATAGGCCATGAGCATGCTGATTTCGTTCAGGAGCCGCCGAAAGCTGTTGGTGGAAGCGTCCTTGCGGCGCATCAGCGTGAGCTTGTGCTGGACGAGGGGGTGGTCGACGAGATGGACGTTGCTCATTTGATTTTTCTGCCGTTGCTGGACCCGCGAGTCTAAAAGACGGTGCCGTCGCTTTCGATCAGGAGCGGTGGCGCTCCGTCACGCAAGCGCTGTGCCAGCACGCGGCCCGCCGCCCAGGTGCCGCCCTCGAGCACGCAGGCCAGCGGCAGTTCCTCCTCGGTGCGGTCGAGCATCTTGCGCACGCGCGGCGCCAGCTCGTCGAGCAGCGCCACGGTGAGTGCTCGCCATTCGACGATGAACTCGTCTCCGGCTTTCCAGGTGCGCGCAAGAGAAGCCGGGTCTTTCGGCACGATCACGCCGCTGTCGATCAGGAGGCCGCCGTTGCGGTATTCGGGCAGGGCGGTGAGTGCATCGAGCTGGCGCACCTTCACGCCCGCCCACTCGAAGGGCTCGAGCAGCGAATAGGTGAGCCATTGCGAGAGTTTGTGGAACGGCATCCATCCGTTGGTGAGGCCGGGCCCGCGCACCGCGCTGTGGCGCCAGCAGTCGCCAAGCGCAAGGGCCGGGTCGCTCGAACCGATGCCGCCCGTGGTGTCGCTGCCGTCGACGGCAATGCTGTCGATGGAGTTGGCCGAGGGCCAGATGCGCGAGAGCGTTTCGAGCAGCAGCGACAGGATCTGGTGCGCGGTGATTTCTGCTGTGGGCGGTGCGGCAGCGCCGAAAGGAGCGACCAGCGCGTCGAACATGCCGGCCGGCCGTCCGTCGTCGCCGAAGGTTTCGGGCTGTTCGCTCATCGCTTCGCCCAGGCGGCGCAGCAGCACGGTGCGGCCGGCAAGGCCCACCAGCGGATTGACGTCGCTCACCTGGAAGGCATCCCCGAGCCGGTCGGTGACCAGGCCGCGCAGTCCGGCCGCATCGGCTTGCAGCGGATGGTCCGGGTCGGACGAGAAAAGCCCGCTCGTGAAGGCATGGAAGCTCGCCACGCCCAGGCCTTCGGATCGCGTGAAACGCTGGCCCGTGGCCGGCTCGGTGTAATGCCAGTTGGGGCCGGCGCCGGCATCGAGCAGCACGCTCACCAGCACCAGGTCGATGTGGGCGCGGGCCCGCTGGCGGGCGTCGATGTGGTCGCCGAGCAGTGCGTCGAGCTGCTTCAGCCGGTCGACGCCGCCAGCCTCGAAGTGGCGCCAGCGGCTGTGATACGGAATGGTGTCCCATGGGTAGCGCTCGCGCGTGACCTCGGCCACGGCGCGGGCCGCGTCGTCCGCTGCATCGTCGCCGCCGATGCGAAACCATCGCGACTCGCCGCTGCGTGCGCGAGCGAGCAGCGCGGCCGCGCGCTCGCGAATGGCACCGGTGGTGCGCAAGAGGGTGGCGGCGCCCGCGGGGCGGCTGGTGTCGGGCGCGAATTCGGTCGCCGGATCGATGTCGCCCGCGCTGCCGTCCGGCAGGTTGCCCGATCCGTCCACGGGCAGGTATTTGTTGCTGTGTTCCTTGTTGTCGCTCATTCGCTCAATCCCCGGCCTTTGGCCTTCTTGAGTTCTTCGGCGGTCGGCACCGGGCCGGGCGTGAAGTAGCCGGCGGCCATCTTCGCGTCCATCTCGACCCGGGCGTCGGCCGGAATCAGTTCGTCCGGAATGTTCACGCGCTCGCCGATCTCGATGCCCGAGCCGGTGATCGCGTCGAACTTCATGTTGCTCATCGACACGAGCCGATGGATTTTCTTGATGCCGAGCCAGTGGAAGACGTCCGGCATCAGTTCCTGGAAGCGCATGTCCTGCACGCCGGCCACGCACTCGGTGCGTGCGAAATACTGGTCGGCCGTGTCGCCGCCCACCTGGCGCTTGCGCGCGTTGTAGACCAGGAACTTGGTTACCTCGCCGAGGGCGCGGCCTTCCTTGCGCGAATAGGCGATCAGGCCCACGCCGCCGCGCTGCGCGCCCTGGATGCATTCTTCGATGGCGTGCGTGAGATAGGGGCGGCAGGTGCAGATGTCGGAGCCGAACACGTCGGAGCCATTGCACTCGTCGTGGATGCGCGCGGTGAGCTCCACCTCCGGGTTGGCCAGGTCGCGCGGGTTGCCGAAGATGTAGAGCGTCTGCCCGCCGATGGGCGGCAGGAAGACCTCGAGGTCGGAGCGAGTGACAAGCTCGGGGTACATGCCGCCGGTTTCCTCGAACAGCGTGCGCCGCAGGTCGGTCTCTGAGCAGCCGAATCGCCGCGCCACTTCGGGCAGGTACCACACGGGTTCGATGGCGGCCTTGGTCACCATGGCGGCACCGCCGGTGGTGAGAAAGTGGCCGTCGGCCTTGAGCCGGCCGCTTTGCAGCGCCTCGATCACCTCGGGCAGGATCACGTGCGCCTTGGTGATGGCAATGGTCGGGCGAATGTCGTAGCCCGCCGCCAGCTCGGTGGAAAACACATCGGCCACCAGCGCGCCCCAGGGGTCGAGCGAAACGATGCGGCCCGGCTCGCTCCACTGCGGATAGGGGCCGATCACGTCGGTGGGCGCGGTGTTGGTGAGGTCGGCCTTGTGTTCGCGCTTGAGCGCGCCTGCCGCCACGGCAAGCGCACGGTAGACGCTGTAGGAGCCGCTGTGCGTGCCGATGACGTTGCGGTGCGCCCGCTTGGTGGTCGTGCCGACCACCGGCCCGCGCTCGGTGGCGGTGGCCGCGCCCCATCGGATGGGCAGCGCACCGAAGCCGCCGGCATGGGAGGTCAGCCGGATATGGCCGGTCGACGAGGAAGCGTGGAGCGGGGGAAGGGGAGAGACGGAGATCGCCGGATCCGCGGAAATGCCAGGGGTCGCGGGAGGCGCCGAGATGGAGGAACGGGTCGCTGTGCTATCTGCGGACATTGGAGGCCCTCAAAAAATGCAATGTACCGATGAGCCGCGCCGCTGGCAAGCAGCGGCGCGCTCATGGCGATTGCCTTCGCGGGCACTCGCGGAGCACGCCCGGGGAGGGGCCTGCTTCAGGCGGGCGAGGAGCGCAGTCCGTAGGCCTTGCCGCCGACGAAGAGGTATTCGGCGCGCAGCACCGGATCGCCTTTTTCGCCGGTGAAGGTGAAGCCCAGCACCGAGACGGGAGTGCCGGGCTTGATCTCCTCGACGCCCCACGCTTGAAGACGCGTGAGAGGGGCCAGCTCGACAAGCCACTTGCGGTCGCGGCGGGTGGGCAACTGGGCCTTGGCCAGCAACCCGGGGCCGTCGACGGCCGTGCTCTGCTTGGGCAGCGGGCGCTGCTTCAGGTCGGCGGGCAAGGTCGGGTTCTCGGGCAGTTCCAGCTCCAGCTCGCCATGAGGGTTGCGCCACATGACCTTGGTTGCGCGGCCCTCCAGGTAGAGCGGGCGGTCCTGGTCGAAACTGCTCCAGCCGTGGTGAGCCCACGCCGGAAGGGCCAGGCCCAGCGAACCGGCAACGAACATGCGCCTTTGCATCATCTCGGACTCCTTGTTCAGTTCAGATGTAAGCGATCCAACGCCCGCAGATGATGACAGCGAGCCAAAACCCCAACGACAGCAGGCATTGCACCTTGGGTATGGCGCCGGTGGCCGCAAGGCCGCCGCGCGCGTGGAACCAGGCGGCGTTGGCGCCGGCCAGGCAGATCATGAGCAGCTTGACGCGGAATGCCGAGTTGGCGAGCAGTTCGCCGGGCTGGCTGGCAAACATCGTGAGGCCCGTCGCGGCGCACAGGCCAAAACCGGCCAGCGCCGGCAGCAGCGTAAGGCGGGCCAAATGGCTTTGCGACAGTTCCTTGCCCACGCCGAGCACGCGCAGCTCGAACACAAGCAGCCCGCCGAACAGCATGGCAATGCCCACGATATGCACCACCTCCAGCGCCGGATAGGCCCAGGGGTGCGAAGCGAGGCCGGCCAGCATTCGCGTGCCTCAGCTGCGGGCTGAAGCCGGATCAGGGGCCAAGGGGCATGCGGCAGCAGGTGGCACGGGCGCTCCTTCAGTGGGTTCGGGCGAGCTTAGCCCAGGACGCGACGCGGCGGGCGCCGGGGTCCGGCGGGTAACGGCACAATCCGGCGGAACCTTTTTCTTGAACGGGCTGTAACCAGCCGGTCCGATGGCACGAAACACTATGGACAGCAGGACGCGAATGAGCGACGCCGAGGCGGCGTTGCGGAGCCTGTTCCTGCGGGGCCTTGCCGGCGACGCAGCGGCTTACCGCGAATTCCTGCAAAAACTCAGTGCGCACTTGCGCGCTTTTCTGGGCAAGCGCCTTTTCGGCTGGCCCGACGAAGTGGAAGATCTTGTCCAGGAATGCCTGCTCGCCATGCACAACCAGCGCCATACCTACCAGAGCGACCAGCCGCTGACGGCCTGGGTGCATGCGATTGCACGCTACAAGATGATCGACCTGCTGCGCGCCAAGTCGGCACGCGAAGCGCTGCATGATCCACTGGACGATGACCTGGCCGTGTTCGCCGAATCGGCCATCGACGCCAGCGATGCGCGCCGCGACATCGGCGGCCTGCTGCAGACCCTGCCTGAGCGCCAGCGCCTGCCCATCGTGCATGTGAAGCTCGAAGGCCTTTCGGTGGCCGAAACGGCAAGCCTCACCGGCATGTCGGAATCGGCCGTGAAGGTCGGCATTCACCGCGGCCTCAAGGCGCTCGCGGCCAGACTCAGGAGCAAGACGCCATGAAAACCGATGATCTCGTGGCCATGCTGGCCACCGGTGCCGCGCCCGCGCCGCGCCGCGCCGCCGGGCGGCGCCTGGCGCTTGCCGTGCTGGCCGGCGTACCGCTGTCGTTCGCCATCCTGTTCACCGAATACGGTGTTCGCCGCGATCTGGTGCAGGCCATGTTCTGGCCGATGTTCTGGGTCAAGGTGCTGTTTCCGCTGTGCATTGCCGCGGCGGCCTTCGTGGCGGTGCAGCGCCTCGCGCGCCCGGGCGTTCCGGTGCGGCGCGCCTGGATCGGCATTGCCGTGCCGCTGCTCGTGGTGTGGGTGCTGGCGGCGATGTCGTGGTTCAACGCGCCGCCCGAAGAACGCATGCCGCTGCTCATGGGCGAGTCGTGGCGCATCTGCGCGGTCAGCATCGGGCTCATGGCGCTGCCCGTCTTCGCGGCGGCGCTGGTGGCGTTGCGGGGGCTGGCGCCCACGCGTCCGGCCTTGGCGGGCGCGGCCGCGGGCGGTCTTGCGGGCGGGGTGGGTGCCGCCGTGTACGCGCTGCACTGCATGGAGCTGACGGCACCGTTCCTCGCGGTCTGGTACGTCAGCGGCATTGCGGTGCCTGTGGTGCTGGGCGCGGTGCTGGGCCCCCGCTTGCTGCGCTGGTAAATCGCGCCGAGATCGCGCGCCGACCGGGCGAGCGCCCGGCCCGGCCTCAGCGCTTCTTGGCCCCGAAGATGCCGCCCAGAACGCCGCGCAGGATTTCCTTGCCGACCGAAGTGCCCATGGTGCGCACTGCCGACTTGGCCATGGTCTGCACCAGGCCGTCGCGCTTGCCGCCGCGCGGGCCCGTGCTGCCGAAAAGCAGGTCGTTCAGCATGCTGCTGCCTCCGGACGATTCGGCCGCATCCTTGGCGCCCGGTTTGGCCGCCGGCGCATCGGGTGCGCTTTCGGCGCGGCCCTTGAGTTTTTCATAGGCCGATTCGCGGTCGACGGTTTTTTCGTACACACCGGCGACGAGCGAATTGGCAATAACCGCCTGGCGCTGCTCGGGCGTGACGGGACCGATCTGGCTGCCGGGCGGCACCACGAACACGCGCTCGGTCACGCTCGGGCGCCCCTTGGCGTCGAGAAAACTCACCAGCGCCTCGCCCACCGCAAGTTCGGTAATCGCGGTTTCGATGTCCAGGCCCGGCTTCTGGCGCATGGTGGTGGCCGTGGCTTTCACGGCCTTCTGGTCGCGCGGGGTGAAGGCGCGCAGCGCATGCTGGACGCGGTTGCCCAACTGGGCCAGCACCGAATCCGGAATGTCGAGCGGGTTCTGCGTCACGAAATAAACGCCCACACCCTTGGAGCGCACGAGCCGCACCACCAACTCGATGCGTTCGACCAGCGCCTTGGGCGCTTCGTTGAACAGCAGATGGGCCTCATCGAAGAAGAAGGCCAGCTTGGGTTGGTCCGGGTCGCCGATTTCGGGCAGCTGTTCGAACAGTTCAGACAGCATCCAGAGCAGGAACGTGGCGTACAGCCGCGGAGAGTTCATGAGCTTGTCCGCGGCCAGAATGTTGACCACACCCTTGCCGCCCACCGTTTGCATGAAGTCGGCAATGTTGAGCATCGGCTCGCCGAAGAACTTGTCGCCGCCCTGGGTTTCGATCTGCAGCAGGCCGCGCTGGATGGCGCCCACGCTGGCGGCGCTGATGTTGCCGTATTCGGTGGTGAACTGGCTCCCGTTCTCGCCCACGTACTGCAGCATGGCGCGCAGGTCCTTCAGGTCGAGCAGCAGCAGGCCGTTGTCATCCGCGATCTTGAACACCAGGTTCAGCACGCCGGCCTGGGTTTCGTTCACGTCGAGCATGCGGCCCAGCAGCAGCGGGCCCATGTCGGAAACCGTGGCCCGTACCGGGTGGCCTTGTTCACCGAACACGTCCCACAGCGTAACGGGGCAGGCGGCCGGTTCGGGCAGGTCGATGCCGCGTTCCTTCAGCGTGGCCGCCATCTTCTCGCCGATGCTGCCTTTCTGGCTCATGCCGGTCAGGTCGCCCTTGACGTCGGCCATGAACACCGGAACGCCGATGCTCGAGAGCTTTTCAGCGATGGTCTGCAGGGTGACCGTCTTGCCGGTGCCGGTGGCGCCGGTGATCAGGCCGTGGCGGTTGGCCAGGCTGGGCAGCAGGGCGCACTCCGTGGTGTCGTGGCGTGCTATCAGGAGGGGGTCGGCCATTGAGGGCTCCGGGTCGTATCGAAGCGGGCAGTCTAATCAAGCGGCGCTCCTATAATCCACGGCCCCCGAGGTAGTTACGGAAAAAGTTTCAGGAGGTTTTTTTTGTCATCGACTGCTCAGCCCCCCATTCCCGCCGTTGGCGATTCACCTGAACAGTCGCCGATTGAAAAAGAGTTGGCCGTCTTGCTGGTGAACGCGCTCAATCTGGAAGTTGCCCCCGAAGACATCGTGCCGACCGATCCGCTGTACGGCGAAGGCCTGGGCCTCGACTCCATCGACATTCTCGAAGTTGCACTCGAGGTGTCCCGGCGCTACGGCTTCCAGTTGCGTTCGGACGACGAGCGCAACCAACAGATCTTCCAGTCGCTGCGCACGCTCGCGACCCACGTCGCCCAGCACCGCAGCGCCTCCTGATCCATGTCTCGATGGCGACTGGCGCTCCTGCTGCTGGTGGGAGTGGCCTATGCCGGCCTCTCTCACTGGATGATGCTGTTCCACCCCACCGAGCCGTGGGCGGTGGTGGTCTTGCTCGGCCCGCTCTGGCTGGCTGCCATGGGTTTTGCCGCCAGCAAGCTCGGCCGCTGGGGCTTCATTGCCGCCATGCTGCTCGGCATCGCGGGCTTCGCCTTGGTTTTCCTGGGTGAGGCGGGCGATACGAATCGGCTCTATGTGTTCCAGCATGTGGCCATCAACGGCCTCTTGTGCGGCTGGTTCGGCGCTTCGCTGCGCGGGCCCGGCCTGCCGCTGATCACCCAGTTTGCCCAGCGCGTGCATCCGCTCAAGGGCCATATGCTGGCCTACACGACGCAGCTCACCCGCATCTGGACCGTGTATTTCGCACTGGTGGTGGTGTCGTCGATCGTGGTGTACCTAACCCTGCCTTTCTCGGCCTGGTCGCTGCTCGCGAACGTGCTGACACCGCTCTCGGTGACGCTTCTTTTCGTGGGCGAGCACCTGGTGCGCTACCGGCTGCACCCCGAATTCGAGCGCACGCGGCTCATCGATGCGGTGCGCGCCTTCCAGGGTACGTCGACCATCGACCCCGGCACCGGCAACCGTTGAAACAGGTGGCACCCGCGTGAGCGCAGATACCCGCCTGCTGCCCCTGATTGCAAACCGGGACCTCGATGCGCCCCTGGCATGGCGTGCGGGCGTGCCGGTGAGCACGGGGCAGTTCCTGGCCGACGTGGCCCGCTTCGCGCCGGTACTGCCCGCAGAGGGCAAAGCCGTCAATCTTTGCGTCGACCGCTACGCTTTTGCGGTCAGCCTGGCCGCTGCGCTGGTGCGGGGCCACGCGAGCCTGCTGCCGCCTGACGCCCGGCCCGACACGCTCGCGCGCCTGCTCGACGCCGGAAGCGCCGGTCTTTTGCATTGACGGACGACGCCGGCCTTGCCACCCCGGGCATGCCGCGCGTGCTGATCGAAGACCGCTCCAGCTTCGATGGCGGCGCCGGCCTCGATGTACCGGCCGTCGATGGCGGCATGCACGCCGTGAGCCTGCTGACCTCCGGCTCGACCGGCGTGCCCCAACCGCACGCTAAGCGATGGGAAACGCTGGTCGGCGACGTTGCGGTGGCGGTGGAGCGGCTCTCCAGCCTGCTCGGGCGGCCGTCGCTTGCCGGCCTGACGCTGGTCGCGACCGTGCCGGTGCAGCACAGCTACGGGCTCGAATCGTCCGTGTTGCTGGCCATGCTGGGCGGCGCCGCATTCGAAAGCGGACGGCCGTTTTTTCCGGCCGACGTGGTGAAAACGTTGGCTTCGGTGCCGCGTCCGCGTGCGCTGGTCACCACGCCTTTCCACCTGAAGACGCTGCTGCTTTCGGGCATCGAGCTGCCGCCTGTCGACCTGATTCTTTCGGCCACCGCGCCGCTCTCGCCGCAGCTGGCGGCCCAGGCCGAGCAGGCGCTTGGCGGCGTGCTGATCGAAATCTACGGCAGCACCGAGTCCGGCCAGGTCGCCACCCGCCGCACCACGCAAAGCGAGGTCTGGGAGAACTTCGGCAACATTCGCGTGCATGCCGAACCGGGCGAGGGCGACGGACCCGAGCGCTTTATCTTCAGCGGCGACTTCCTGCCCGAGCCCACGCCCATGGCCGACGTGCTCGAACTTCTCGATGCGCGCCGCTTCCGGTTGTTCGGCCGGGCCAACGACCTGATTCACGTGGCGGGGCGGCGCAGTTCGCTTGCGCATCTGAACTATCACCTCAACAGCATCGCCGGCGTTGAAGACGGCGCGTTCTGGCTCCCCGACGAAGTGGCCGACGGCGTGGTGCGCCCTGTGGCTTTTGTGGTGGCGCCCACGCTCTCGGCCGGCGAAATCATCACGGCGCTGCGGCAGCGGCTGGAGCCGGTGTTCGTTCCGCGACGCGTGGTGCAGGTCAAGGCTTTTCCGCGCGAAGGCACCGGCAAGCTCACCGTGCGTGCGCTGCGCGAATTCGCGCTTGCGCAGCTTGCGGGAGACGACAGCCCGGTGGAGTTTGCCCATGCGGTGCCCGTTGATCACCCGGCGTTTGCGGGCCACTTTCCCGGTCAGCCGCTACTGCCCGGGGCGCTGATACTGGCCGAGGTCATGGAAGCCGTGCAGCGGGTGCCGGCACTGGTTGCCCGCCTTGGCACGCACCCCACGCTCGCTGCTGCCAAGTTTCTGGCGCCCGTGCGGCCGGGGAGCATGCTCTCCATCGAACTGCAACCCGAGGCGGGCGCCGCGCGCGGCGTGCGTTTCGACGTGCGCTGCGACGGCGTGGTGGCTGTCACCGGCCGCTGGACCGCGGCGCCAGGCTCCGCGTGATGAAGCACACCGAAGCCGAGACGCACGCCGTGAAAGAGGCGTCGCAGACGGGACAGCGCGGCGACTGGGCGCGCGCTCCCGAGCGCAGCAACATGCTGGCCCTGCGCTTCATCTGCATGATGGCGCTGGTTTTCGGGCGCCACATCACGCGGCTGCTGCTGCCGCCGATCAGCCTGTACTTTCTCTTGTTCGCGCCTACGCCGCGCCGCCACATCAAGCGCTACCTGTTCAGGGCCATTGGCCCGCGCGCGGGGTGGATCGACGGCTATCGCCTGCTGCACGCCTTTGCCTCGACGGTGCTCGACCGCGTGTACTTCCTGCGCGGGCGCATGGATCTGTTCGACGTGAAGGTCAAGGGCAACATGCCGCTGGAGACCGAGGCGCTGCAAGGGCGGGGTGCCTTCCTGCTGGGCGCGCACGTCGGCAGCTTCGAGGCGCTGGGCGCCTGCAAGCACCACAGCCAGCACAAGCAGGAGTTGCGGCTTGCAATGCTGATGTACCCCGACAACGCGCAGCGCATCACGGCCATTCTGAACGCGATCAGCCTCCCTGAAGCGAGGCCTCACGTGATCGCGCTGGGCCGGCCGCATTCGATGCTTGCCCTGCGCGACTGGCTCGACCACGGCGGCCTTGGCGGCATGCTGGCCGACCGTACGCTGCCGGGCAGCGAGGACCAGCCCGCGCAGCAGCGCGGCAACAACATCGTGCTGCCCTTTTTGGGCCAGCCGGCCAGCTTCAACGACGGCCCGTTCCGCCTCGCGGCGCTGCTGCGGCGCAAGGTGTTCTTCATGGCCGGCCTGTACGGCGGCGGTGCGCGCTACGATGTCCAGTTCGACCTGCTGGCCGACTTCAGCGAACGCGCCTCCGACCCCGCCGAGCGGGAACGCCGCATCCGCGCGGCGGTCGAAGCCTACGTGGCGCACCTCGAAGCGCTGTGCCGCGCCTACCCCTACAACTGGTTCAATTTTCATGATTTCTGGCTCGAAGATTCGGTTTGACTGGCTTTGCAGGAGCCTGCTGCTGGCACTGGCCTGCTGCGCCGCGCCCGCGTGGGCTTTCGACTTGTCCGAGCTGATGGGTCTTCTTTCCAAGCAGAAGAGCGGCGAGGCGCGCTTCACCGAGCAGCGCTTCGTGCACGGGCTCGAAGGCCCGCTCGATGCGCGGGGCACGCTGAGCTTCGAGGCGCCGGACAAGCTGGTGCGACGCACCTTGTCGCCGCGCGTCGAAACCATGGCGGTCGAAGGCAACACGCTCACGCTCTCGCGCGGCGGCCGCAACCGCACGCTCACGCTCGACAGCATGCCCGAGCTGCTCGGCCTGGTCGAAGCCATGCGCGGCACGCTGACCGGCGACGGCACCACGCTGCAGCGCTATTTCCGCAGCACCGTGGGCGGGTCGGCCAGCAACTGGACGCTCGACCTCACGCCCATCGACAGCCGCCTGGCGGCGCAGATGCGCAGCATCCGCATCTCGGGCCGCGCCAGCGAAGTGCTGGGCCTTGAAATGGAATTCGTCGGCGGCGACCGCTCGGTGATGAACATCACGCCCGAGCGCGCGGGCGCTGCTCCCGTGGCTCCCTCTGCGCCGGCGGGCGCTGCCGGGCGCACCACGCCGTGACCGGGCGCCAGACCGCGGGAGGCCCGCCGAGCTGGCAGCGCCGCGCGTTGGTGCTGCTGGTGTGGGCGCTGGTCCTGATCGGCGGCGGGCTGCAGATCGCGCGCACGCATTTCAGCGCCGACCTTTCGGCCTTCCTGCCCAAGAGCCCCGACGTGCGGCAGCAGGTGCTCATCGAGCAACTGCAAAGCGGCGTGGCCTCGCGCACGCTGCTGCTCGGCATCGAGGGCGGCGCCAGCGTGGAGCAGCGCGCCGCGGTGTCCCGCGCGGTGGCCAAGGCCATGCGCGAAAGCCGTCTGTTCGACCTGATCCAGAACGGCGACACCGGCGACTGGACCGAAGCCGGCACCTGGGTCTTCGATCACCGCTACCAGCTCTCGCCAGGCGTCAAACCCGAGCAGTTCACCGTCGATGGACTGCGCGACGCAATCAACGAAACGCTCTCGATGCTGGGCACGCCGGCCGGCAACGTGATCAAGCCCTTGCTCGACCGCGACCCCACCGGCGAGACGCAGCGCATTGCCGTGGACCTGGCGCCGGCCAGCGCGCCGCGTACCGAGGGCGGCGTATGGATGTCGCGCACCGCGCCCCGCGCGCTCATGATTGCCACCACGCGCGCCGCGGGCAGCGACCTCGACGCACAGGCCGCGGCCATCGCGCGCGTGCATGCGGCCTTCGATGCCGCCACGCGCGGCATGGGCGAGGCCGGGCCCAAGCTGCTGCTCAGCGGCCCGCCGGTGTTCTCGGTGCTGAGCCGGGACAAGATCAAGACCGAAGCGATCCACCTTGCAATCGTGGGCGGCATCGTCATGGGTGGGTTGCTGCTGCTGGCGTTCGCGTCGCCGCGCGCGCTGGTCATCGCCTTTCTGCCCGTGGCTACGGGCGTGGTCATCGGCACTGCCGCGGTGAGCGTGGTGTTCGGCTCCGTGCACGGCATGACGCTGGGCTTTGGCAGCACGCTGATCGGCGAGACGGTCGACTACGCCATCTACTACCTCATTCAGGCGCGCGGCGCCGCCGTGGCCGGCACCGGCTGGGCCAGGTGGCGCGACGTGCATTGGCCCACCGTGCGGCTCGGGCTGCTCACATCGGTGTGCGGGTTTGCGGCGCTGGTGTTCTCTGGCTTTCCAGGCCTCGCGCAGCTGGGCGTTTTCTCGATTGCGGGGCTCGTGGCCGCCGCGCTCGCCACGCGCTATGCGTTGCCGATGCTCGCGCCGGACGGCGCCACCGGGATGGGCATGCGCAAGTACATGGCGCGCGGCGCCGGCCTGCTGGTTCGCGGCCTGCCGCGCCTGCGCTGGGTTCTGGCCGGGCTCGGCGTTGCGGCGCTGGCGCTGGTCGTCTGGCAGGGCGGCCATCTCTGGCGCGCCGACCTCGGTGCGATGAGCCCGGTGCCCAAGTCGGCCCAGCAGCTCGACGAAATGCTGCGCGCCGACATCGGCACCGGCGATGGCAGCACGCTGGTCGTGGTCTACGGCGCCGACGAAGAGGCCGCACTGCGCAATACCGAGGCAGCCGCGGCGCGGCTCGAGGCGCTGGTCGACAAGGGCGAGCTCGGCGGCTTCGAGACCGTGACGCGCGTGCTCCCGAGCGTTGCAACGCAGGCGGCGCGCCTGGCCAGCCTGCCGGACGGCGAGACCCTGCGAACCCGGCTGGCCGAGGCCACGCAAGGGTCGCCGTTGCCTGCCACGCGCCTGGGACCGTTCCTGGCCGAAGTCGAAGCCGCGCGCAAGCTGGCGCCCGTGCGGCGAGCCGACCTGAAGGACGGCCCGCTCGGTTCGGTCGTCAACACGCTCATGTACCAGCGCCCGGGCGGCGGCTGGTCGACGCTGGTGGTTCTGCACCCGGGCCCGAAGTTCGATGCGGGGCGGCTCGAGGCGGCGCTCGCCGGCGCGCCTGAAGTGCAGGTGGTCGACGTGGGCCGCGAGCTGGCCGGGCTCTATCAGCGCTACCTGCACGAGGCCTTCGTCCAGGTGCTGCTCGGCGCATTGGCCGTGGTGGTGCTGCTCGGCATCTACCTGCGTTCGGGCAAGCGCCTGCTCGCGGTGTGCCAGCCGCTGGTCGTTGCGGTGGTGCTCACGCTCGGCGGCATGGCCGTGCTCCAGGTGCCGCTGGGCATCCTGCACCTGGTCGGGCTGCTGCTGATCGTCGCGGTCGGCTCCAACTACGCGCTGTTCTTCGACCAGCTGCGCGTGTCCGGCCGGGCCGACGAGGACACGCTGGCCTCGCTGATGCTGGCCAACCTGACCACCGTGGTGTCGTTCGGGCTGATCGCGATTTCGGACATTCCGGCGCTGTCGTCGATCGGCCGCGTGGTCGCGCCGGGTGCCTTGCTGGCGCTGCTGCTCTCGGCCGCCTTCGCGAGCCGGATGGCACCGCCACCCGCACGCGGCTGATGGGAAAATCCCGAGCCATGTCATCCGCATCCGCCGCACCGTCTGAATCGTGGCCCTGGCCGCCGGCCATTCGCGCGAGCGCGGCCTTGCACGTGGCCGCCATCGGCGCGGGGGCGCTGGTGCCGGGGGCGATGCCCTGGGCCATCGGTGCCGTCGTGCTGAACCATGCGCTCATCACCGGTGCGGGGCTCACGCCGCGCAGCAGTCTTCTGGGCCCCAACGTCACGCGCCTACCCGATGCGGCCGGCGCCCGGCGCGAAGTGGCCATCACCATCGACGACGGCCCCGAGCCCGAGGTCACGCCCCGGGTGCTCGACCTGCTGGACGCGCATGGTCAGCGCGCCACCTTCTTCTGCATTGCCGAGCGCGTGCTTGCCCACCCGGCGCTCGCGCGCGAGATCGTCGCGCGCGGCCACAGCATCCAGAACCACACCGCGCGGCACCGGCACAATTTTTCTTTTCTCGGACCGCGCGGCTTTGCGAGCGAGATCGCACGGGCGCAAGAAATCCTGACGGAAACCACGGGTCAGCGTCCGACCTGTTTCCGTGCGCCGGCCGGCCTGCGCAACCCGTTCCTCGAGCCGGTGCTGCATCGCCTCGGCCTTTCGCTCGTGAGCTGGACCCGCCGCGGCTTCGACACGCGCGAAGGCGACCCTGCCAAGGTCATGGCGCGCCTTGCCCGCAACCTGCAGGCGCGCGACATCCTGCTTCTGCACGACGGCAACGCCGCGCGCACCCCTGAAGGAAATCCCGTGTTGTTGGAGGTATTGCCCTTGTTGCTCGAACGCCTGCGCGCCGAAGGCCTTAGCGCCGTCACCTTGCCCGAGGGCCTGAAGCGATGAGCGCGGTGCTGCCTTCTTCTGCTGGCACGACCGACAGCGCGTGGCGCGAACTGCACGAAGCCGCCACCATCCCTTACAAGAAGGGCGGCAGCTTTGCTTGGCACTTCGCGCGCGGCAAGCTGGGGCGCGACCCCGTATTTCGCGGTCTGCTCGAGCGCGGCTTGATCGGCTCAGAGCATCGCCGCGTGGTCGACATCGGCTGCGGGCAGGGGCTTTTTGCGAGCCTGCTCGCATCGATGAGCCAGATGCAGGCACAGGGCCGCTGGCCGGCGTCATGGAAGCGCACGCCGGCGGCGGCCGACTACACGGGCATCGAGCTCATGCCCAAGGACGTGGCGCGTGCCGAGGCTTCCATCGGGCATCTGCAACCGGCGCCGAAGCTGGTCTGCGCCGACATGTGCTCGGCGGCGCTGCCGGACTGCGATCTGGTCGTGATTCTCGACGTGCTGCACTACGTGAACATCGAGGCGCAAGACGGTGTTCTGCAGCGCGTGCGCGATGCACTGCGGCGCGGCGGCAACCCGAACGCGCGGCTGCTGCTGCGCGTGGGCGATGCGTCGAGCAAGCGCGGTTTCGCCATCAGCCAGTGGGTCGACCGCACAGTGACCCGCATCCGCGGCCACAAGGTGTCGCCCACCTGGGGCCGTCCGCTGGCCGACTGGATCGCGGTGCTGCAGCGGCTGGGCTTCAGCGTGCAGAGCATTCCCATGAGCGAGGGCACGCCCTTTGCCAACGTGCTGCTGGTGGCCGACCTGGAGCCCTCTGCGTGACAGCAGCCCCGCAAACGCTCGACCGCGCGGGCATTGCGCAGCGCATTCCGCACAGCGGCAGCATGTGCCTGCTCGATCGCCTCGAGCGCTGGGACGCCGAATCCATCCATTGCAGCACCCGCACGCATACACAGCCCGACAACCCATTGCGAACCGCGGGCGGCCTGCTCGCGCCCAACGCCATCGAGTACGCTGCGCAGGCCATGGCCCTGCATGGTGGCCTGCTGGCCGCGGAAGGAAGCACGCCATCGGCCGGCTTTCTGGCGAGTGCGCGCAACGTACGCTTCTCGGTTGCTCGCCTCGACGACGTTGCCGGCGCACTGCAGGTGCAGGCGCGGCGCCTTTCGGGGACACGAACCAGATCCTTTATGAATTCGCGGTGAAAGACAGCGACGGCCTCATGCTGGCCGAAGGCCGCGCCGTGGTGGTGCTGAACACACCGCTTGCAACCGGAGCGACCACCTCATGAGTCTTGAAGGAAAACGCGCACTGATCACTGGCGCCAGCGGCGCATTGGGCGCCGCCATGGCCGAGCGCCTGGCACGCGATGGCGCCACCGTGCTTCTGCACGCCAATTCGCGGCCCGAAGCGGTGGAGCAGCTGGCAGCCACGATTGCGGCGGCTGGCGGCAAGGCCGAATGCCACGTTTTCGACCTGCGCAGCGACGAAGCCTGCCGTGTGGCGTGCGAACGGATGCTCGAAGATGGGCCGGTCCAGATCGTCGTCAACAACGCCGGCGTGCACGACGACGCCGTGCTGCCCGGCATGCGTGCCGAACAGTGGCACAAGGTGATCGACGTTTCGCTCAACGGCTTTTTTCGCGTGACGCAGCCGCTGCTGCTGCCGATGATGCGCACCCGCTGGGGCCGCGTGCTCAATATCTCGTCGGTCTCGGCGCTGACCGGCAACCGCGGGCAGGTCAACTATGCGGCCGCCAAGGGTGCGCTCAACAGCGCGACCAAGGCGTTGTCGCTCGAAGTAGCGTCGCGCGGCGTCACGGTCAACGCCATTGCGCCGGGCATCATCGCCTCGCCCATGGCCGACGCAACCTTCGACCCCGCCATGGTCAACCAGATGGTCCCGATGAAGCGCGCCGGAACGCCGCAGGAAGTGGCGTCGCTGGCCTCATTCCTGGCCAGCGACGAGGCGGCCTACATCACGGGCCAGGTGATTTCCATCAACGGCGGAATGATCTGAGCTTGCTGCCGGGGCCCTCCGAAGCGCTATCTCTGAAAAGGCGGCGCCCCCGGAGCTTGCGAGAAACAAGCCCGGGCAGCCGCAGCACGAATTCGACCATCAGCCGCGTGTGCATCCACGTCAGCAGCACGTTGTCTCGCCCATAGCGAAAGTGCGAAACCCCGCCTTCCTCGGCCGTCAGGTACTTCACCGGCGCATCGATGTTCACGGGCTTGACGCCCCGCCAGGCCAGCCGCACGACGGCTTCGGTGTCGAAGTCGAAGCGGCGCATCCAAGGCTGCCGCGCCATCACGGCGATCAGGTCGGCCACCGGGTACACGCGAAATCCGTAGAGCGAATCGCCGACGCCGGCAAACAGGGTTTCGAGCTGAGTCCAGCCGTTGGACACGCGCCTTCCGCGCACGCGCAGCAGCGGGGCGGAGGCGTCGAACACCGGGCGGCCGAGCACCATGGTTTCAGGGCGCGCCTGCGATGCGGCCATGAACGAAGGAATCAGGTCGGCTGGATGCTGGCCGTCGGAATCCATGGTCAGTGCGTGGGTGAAGCCGGCCTCGCGCGCCGCCCGCAGCCCGTGCAGCACGGCCGCGCCCTTGCCCTGGTTCTGCGGCAGCAGCCACACCCGCAAGCCCGGGTCGCGCGTGGCCATTTGCTGCAGGCGTTCGCCGGTGCCATCGGTGCTGCCGTCCACCACCACCCACACGGGGTTCCATTGGGCTCGCGCCGCTTCGACGGTCGAAAACAGGCGCTCGCCCGCGTTGTAGCTGGGGATCAGGACAAGGTGTGTGCGCGAGGCGTCTGGCATGCGGGGGACGCGTCGGTGGCGCGCTGTTCCATGTTTTGGCGAAAGTATTGTTCCAGCTCCGATTGCAGCACATGGCTGTCTTGCAACGGCGCGAACCGCTCACCCAGCCGCAGCTTGAAGACGATGGGCAGCGGCGGCACGCGCCACAGCGGCCAGCCCTTGCTGAGGTACGGCGAATCGGTTTCGATGAACACGGTCTGGATGGGCGCCTGCGCGAGCTTGGCAATCAGCGTCACGCCGTGCCCGAAGGGGTTGAGCGGCGGCGTTACCGTGCGCGTGCCTTCCGGAAAAATGACCAGCTGCCCGCCGTTGCGAAGGTCTGCCACGGCCAGGCGCACCATGGTGCGCGCCGATTCGTTGCTGATGTAGCGCGCAAGACGCGCACCCGCGCCAAGAAAGATGTTGCGCAGCAGATCGGCCTTCATGATGCAGGCGCTGCGCGGCAGCCGAGCCACCAGCAGCAGCGCATCGAGCATCGTGGGGTGGTTGGCAACGAAGATCACGCCGGGCTCGCTGCGCATCGGGTCGAGGCAGCTCGCATCGATGCGCATCATTCCGGTCACCGAGGCCAGGCCCCAGAACATTCGGTAGGCAAGGGCGATGGTCAGGCGGCCCAGCTTGCGTGCGGGTGCCTCCGGCATGACCGGATACAGCAGCATGGCGACGAAGTTCCAGACCAGCGAAATCAGGCCCAGGAACAGCAGCAGCGCGTAGAGCATCAACGCGAGCGGAATGGTCGTGAGAATGCGCAGCACGCGGGTCATCGACATCTCGTCGGTCCGGTCGAATCGCAACAACGGGTCAGTCCCGCAGGCGGCCCGGGGCGACGGCATGGGCTTCGATCTCCACCAGCAGGTCGCTGCGGCAGATGTCCGCCTCCAGGTAGACCGCATGGCGGATCATCGGTGCGTCGGCGCCCAGCGCGTTCTCGAGCACGCTGCGCACCGCGTCGGTGTCGGCCGGATGGCGCACATAAACCACGCAGTCGAGCATGGCGAGCGAAAACGTGGCCGTGACCTGGCTGTTGGCCGCCGCGATCACCGCCTCGAGGTTGCGCAGCGTTTCGCGCGTTTGCTCCAGCACGTCTCCCTGGTGAACGGTTTCGTGGCCCACGATGCTCGCGGTGCCCGAGATGAAAAGCGCCACGTCGCCATTGCCGACATCCGCCAGCGCGGCGCGCGAAAAGGTGGGTGAACGCGGGCCGTAGGTTTCGGGATAGCGGTAGGCCGAAACCTGGCGCGGATTCTCGACCGGCACGGGCGCCGTTTGCCCGGCCAGGAACCGGATGGACAACGCCCCTTGGTGAATGCCCAGCGCGCACGCCGCAGGGGCGCCTTCGAAGGCAGCGCGGCCGGCCTCGAAAAACGCTTCTTGCCGCCCGAGGTTGAACTGGCGGTATCGCTCCAGCCCGCCGCCGTCGGCATTGATCTGCGGCAGGTAGTTCCAGATGCGCAGCAAGTGCGGCGTGGCGGCGTGGTCGAGTGTCTTGAAGAGATCGCGGTACGCGCTGTGCGCAATTTCGGCGAGGTTCTGTTTTTCCGCGGATTCATCGATGTCGATGGCACCGAGCAGCCAGTGGCCGTTGCTGCGCCAGCGGGCGATGCCCGTGGTGCCCGACTGGACCTGCCCGCCGTTCACGTGCCACACGTCGGCCATGGCGCCCTCTGCGGAAAGTACGCGCGCGTTGACCGTCGGCATCCATGCCAGCCCGTGCGGCGTGCCGTAGCCGAGCGCTGCAAAAGGCGCGGTGCCGTTGGCGGCCAGCGCAAGGCTGTCGGACAGTGAAAGGCGCTCGACGCGCAGATGAGAAATTTCGCCCTGTACTCGCACGTCAGCCGGCCTCGACGGTGTTTTCTGGCTTGCGGGCCATGTATTCGGAAAAAACCCCCAGGCTTGCATGCCGGCGCACTTCGGTGAAGCCGGCGGCACGCAAGGCCTCCAGAACGCGCTCGGGCGGAATGCAGGCCTCGATGGTGTCCCAGTAGTAGCGCCACAGCTCCGAGGTGTTGCTGCGGCGGCCCACCACGCGGGCAATCAGCGGCACCACAGCGCGCATGTAGCCCTTGAGCAGGGCGGTGGCGATGCGGCCCTGCGGCTTGGTGATTTCGAGCACCACCAGGCGGCCGCCGGGTCGCAGCACACGGTGGAACTCGCTGAATGCGGCCGCCACGTCGCTGATGTGGCGCATGGCGTAGCCCATGCTCACGAAGTCGCAGCTGGCATCGGGCCGGGGCAGCGATTCCGCCACGCCCGGCACCAGCTCCACGCCCGGCAGGTTGATCTGTTCCATCATGCCCACGCTGGGATCGACGCCCACCAGCTTGCCCGTGGGGCCGATGATCTTGAGCGCCTCGCGCGCAACCAGCCCGGTGCCGATTCCCACGTCGAGCACCTGCGCGCCCGCAACGAGGCCGGCTTGCGTCAGCGCGGCCCGCCGGTATGCCGGGCCGGTGCCGAAGGCGAGCACGCTCTCGATGCGGTCGTAGTCGGCGGCGGTGCTGTCGAAGATGCGGCGCAGAAACGCCTGGTGCTCCGCCTCGTTCTTGTAATACAGCGGCAAGGGGGTGTGCGGCGGCAGGATGGCCGGATTCCCGGGAGCGACAGAAGGCGATGGCGTCATCGAAGGATTATCACCAAAAGACCTGGCCGCTTCGGCTCCGCCGACGGGCCGTTGCGTGCGCCGGACAGTAAACTCGGAGCCTGCTTTGAAAACACAGGATTGCGAGAAAGAAGTCATGGCCGGACACAGCAAATGGGCAAACATTCAGCACCGGAAGGGCCGCCAGGACGAGAAGCGCGGCAAGCTCTGGACGCGCGCCATTCGCGAAATCACAGTGGCCGCCCGCACTGGCGGCGGCGACCTAAGTGCTAACCCTCGGTTGCGGCTGGCGGTTGAAAAAGCCAAGGCCGTCAACCTGCCGATCGACACCGTCAAGCGCAACATCGACAAGGCCACCGGCAACCTCGAAGGCGTGAATTACGAAGAAATTCGTTACGAGGGGTACGGAATCGGCGGCGCGGCAATCATCGTCGACACCATGACCGACAACCGCGTGCGTACCGTGGCCGAAGTGCGCCACGCATTTTCCAAGCACGGCGGCAACATGGGCACCGAAGGCTCGGTGGCCTTTCAGTTCAAGCACTGCGGGCAGATCATCTTTGCGCCCGGCACCGACGAAGACAAGGTGATGGAGCTTGCGCTCGAAGCCGGCGCCGAAGACGTGGTGACCGACGATGACGGCGCCATCGAGGTGCTCACCGCCGTTGGCGACTTCGAAGCCGTGAAGAACGCGCTGGAGGCCGCCGGCCTGAAGCCCGAGGTGGCCGAGGTCACCATGCGGCCTGAAAACACCGTCGAAATAACCGGCGAAGACGCGGCCAAGATGCAAAAGCTGCTCGATGTGCTCGAAGACCTGGACGACGTCCAGGAGGTCTATCACAACGCGGCGCTTTCCGAATGAACGACATACAGCGAATGAAGGCCTGCGAATGAAGGTACTGGTAATTGGAGGAGGGGGCCGCGAACACGCCTTGGCGTGGCGCCTGGCGCAGGCCAACCGGGTCAGCCGCGTGTACGTGGCGCCGGGCAATGGCGGCACCGTGAGCGACGAGCGCTACGACTGCATCGACATCACCGAGCCCGCCGCGCTGCGCGAGTGGGCCATGAAGGAAAAGATCGCGCTGACCGTGGTCGGCCCCGAGGCGCCATTGGCTGCCGGCGTGGTGGATGAATTCCGCGCGCACGGCCTGCGCATCTTCGGCCCCACGCAGGCCGCGGCGCAGCTGGAAAGCTCCAAGGCGTTCTCCAAGGCGTTCATGAAGCGCCACAAGATTCCCACGGCCGAGTACGAGGCCTTTACCGACGCGGCCGCGGCCCACGCGTACATCGATGTCAAGGGCGCACCCATCGTCGTCAAGGCCGACGGCCTCGCTGCCGGCAAGGGCGTGGTGGTGGCCATGACCGCGCAAGAGGCGCACGAGGCCGTCGACTTCATGCTGGTCGACAACAAGTTCGGCGTGTCGCACAACGACGGCGGTGCGCGCGTCGTCATCGAAGAGTTCCTGCAGGGCGAAGAAGCCAGCTTCATCGTGCTGTGCGACGGCAAGAACGTGACCGCGCTGGCCACCAGCCAGGACCACAAGCGCCTGCTCGACAACGACGAAGGCCCCAACACCGGCGGCATGGGGGCCTATTCGCCCGCGCCGGTGGTCACGGCCGAGGTGCACGCGCGTGCCATGCGCGAGATCATCCTGCCGACGATTCGCGGCATGGAAAAAGACGGCATTCCGTACACCGGTTTTCTCTATGCCGGCCTCATGATCGATCCGTCGGGCCACCCCAAGACGCTCGAGTTCAACTGCCGCATGGGCGATCCCGAGACGCAGCCGATCATGATGCGGCTCAAGTCCGACCTGTTCGAAGTGTTCTGGCACGCGACCGACGGCACGCTCGACCAGGTCGAACTGCAGTGGGACCGGCGCGTGGCGCTGGGTGTGGTGATGGCGGCGCACGGCTACCCGCTCTCGCCGCGCAAGGGCGACCGCATCACGGGCATTCCGGCCGAGGCGCCCGATGCCGTGGTGTTCCATGCCGGCACCACGCAGCAAGACGGCGAACTCAAAACCAGCGGTGGCCGCGTGCTTTGCGTGACCGTATTGGCGGACAGCGTGAAGCTCGCGCAGCAGCGGGCTTATGAAGTGGCGGCGCGCATCAACTTCGATGGCGCGCAGTACCGCAAGGACATCGGGTACCGGGCGGTTCACGCGCGCAACAACCCGCAGGCTTGATGCAGCAGACCAATCCGGCAGCAGTCGGCGACTACCTGCGCGGCCTTCAGCAGCAGATCGTCGACGCGGTAGAAGCAGCGGACGGCGGCGCCTGCATGCGCGATGCCTGGCAAAAAGAACCTGGAGAGGCTTTGCAGGGACACGGCCTTACCTGCATTCTTGAAGGCGGAGAGCTGTTCGAGCGGGCGGGCTGCGGTTTTTCGCAGGTGCGCGGGCCCAGGCTGCCGCCTTCAGCCACGCAGAACAGGCCTGAACTCGCGGGCGCCCCCTTCGAGGCCATGGGCGTTTCGCTGGTGTTCCACCCGCGCAATCCTTACGTGCCCATCGTTCACATGAACGTGCGCATGCTGGCCGCGTTGCCTGAGGGCAAGGACCCGGTGTGCTGGTTCGGCGGCGGCATGGACCTGACGCCTAGCTACGGCTTCGAGGAAGACGCGGTGCACTTTCACACCGTGTGCCGCGATTCACTCGCTGCATTCGGCGACGACAAATATCCGCGCTTCAAGACGTGGTGCGACGAGTATTTCTTTCTGAAGCACCGCAATGAGCAGCGCGGCATCGGCGGCATCTTTTTCGACGACTTTTCCGAAGGCGGTTTCGAGAACGGTTTTGCCATGCTGCGTTCCGTGGGCAATGCTTTTCTGCCGGCTTACATGCCCATCGTAGAGCGCCGCCGCGGCATGCCGTGGGGCGAGCGCGAACGGGCGTTTCAGCTGTACCGGCGCGGGCGGTACGTCGAGTTCAACCTGGTGTGGGACCGCGGCACGCACTTCGGGCTGCAATCGGGCGGGCGCACCGAATCGATCCTGCTGTCGATGCCGCCGCTTGCAAGCTGGGCCTATCGCCAGCAACCCGAACCTGGAAGCCCCGAAGCCGCGCTGTACAGCGACTTCATCGTGCGGCGCGAGTGGTTGTGAGTTTCTCCGGCGCTCCGCGCATCGGCGTTTTCGGCGGCGCATTCGATCCGCCTCACAACGCCCACGTGGCTTTGGCCGAAGCAGCGCTTTCGCAGCTCGGCCTGGCCGAACTGCACATCATTCCTACTGGCCAGGCTTGGCACAAGAGCCGCACGCTCACGCCGGCGCAAGACCGTCTTGCGATGGCGCGGCTGGCTTTTGCAGGGCTTGCGGGCACCGTGGTGGTCGACAGCCGCGAAGTGTTGCGCGACGGCCCCACTTACACGCTCGATACTCTGCATGAGTTGCGGAATGAACAACCCGGCGCGCAGCTGGTCTTGATCATGGGCGCCGACCAGGCCACCGCCTTGCCCACATGGCACGGCTGGCAGGCTATACTCGGCATTGCTATTGTTTCTGTAGCGTATCGCGCACTATCGACGGGCGGCATTGCTCGTTTTGATCCGAAAATGCTGCCCGGCCTTCCGGCTGGCGCACGTTTCGAAGCGCTCGAATTACCGGCCATGGACACCAGCGCCACCGAAATCCGGCGGCGCGCGGCGCTTGGCGAGGACATTTCCTCGCTGGTTCCGTCCGCCGTTGCACGCTATATTGACCAACACCACCTTTACCGCCCTGCCTGATGACCACTGAAGCCGCCGCCAAGAAAGACACCCAGAAACTCCAGCGAGCCATCATCGATGGACTCGAAGACGTCAAGGCGCAGGACATTCAGGTTTTCGACACAGAGCATCTTTCGCCGCTGTTCGAGCGCGTGATCGTTGCCTCGGGCACCTCCAACCGCCAGACCAAGGCGCTGGCCGCGAGTGTTCGCGACGCGGTGCGCGAGGCCGGCTTCGGCAAGCCGCGCATCGAGGGCGAGGACAACGGCGAGTGGATCATCGTGGACTGCGGCGCAGCCGTGGCGCACATCATGCAGCCCGCCATCCGCCAGTACTACCACCTCGAAGAGATCTGGGGCGACAAGCCCGTGCGCGCGAAGCTCGGCGGCACCAAGCCGGCGCTTGCCACCGCCGCCAAGGTGACCGAAGAGAAGAAGCCCGTCGCCGCCAAGATGCCCAACCTGCGCCGTACCAGCGCGGCCAAGACCGCCATTCGCGCGGCCGAGCAAGAGGCCAAGGCCGAGAAGGCCAGCCGGAGCCCGGCGAAGAAAACCGCCGCGAAGAAGGCGCCTGCCAAGAACGCTCCCGCCAAGAAGACCACGACCGCGCGCGTGCCGGTCAAGGTCGTCGGCAAGCCCGCCGCGAAGAAGCCCGCGGCAAAGAAGGCGCCTGCCAAGAAGGCGCCAGCGCGCCGCGCATGAAGCTCCTGGTGGTCGCCGTCGGGCAGCGCATGCCCGACTGGGCGCAGACTGCCTGGGACGACTACGCCAAGCGCTTCCCGCCGGAGCTCAAGCTCGAGCTGCGCGCGGTCAAGACCGAACCCCGCGGCTCCAAGTCGCTCGAAACGCTTTACGCCGCCGAACGCGAGCGCATCGAAGGCGCCATTGCAAGGGGCATGCGCATCGTTGTGCTCGACGAGCGCGGCACCGCGCTCACCACCAAGGCACTGGCCGCGCGCCTGCAAAGCTGGCAAGGCGAGGGCGATGATGTGGCGCTCGTCATCGGCGGGCCCGACGGGCTCGACCCGGCTTTCAAGGCTGCGGCACATGAACGCATTCGCTTGTCCGACCTGACCCTGCCGCACGCCATGGCGCGCGTGCTGCTGGTCGAGCAGCTGTACCGGGCTTGGTCCGTCAACGCGGGCCATCCGTACCACCGGGAATGACACCAGACTTCATCTATCTCGCGTCGCAGAGCCCGCGCCGTGCCCAACTGCTCGGCCAACTTGGCGTTCGCCACGAACTGCTGCTTGCCGGCCCCGATGAAGACGCCGAATCGCTCGAAGCGGCGTTGCCCAACGAATCGCCCACCGCCTATGTGCAGCGCGTCACAGGGCTCAAGCTCGACGCTGCCGTTGCGCGGCGCAAGCGCCACGGCCTGGCCGATGCGCCGGTGCTCTGCGCAGACACCACGGTCGCGCTGGGCCGCACGATTCTCGGCAAGCCCGAAGACGCGCGCGACGCCGAGCGCATGCTCGCGTTGCTCTCCGGCGCCACGCACCGCGTGCTGACGGCCGTCGCGCTGCAGCACGGCCGCCGTCGCCACGCTGCACTCAGCGTGTCGCGCGTGCGCTTCGCGGCAATCGGCGAGAAGCAGATCGCGCGCTATGCCGCAAGCGGCGAGCCGCTCGGCAAGGCCGGCGCCTATGCAATCCAGGGCGCGGCGGCTGCGTTCATCGAACACATCAGCGGGTCCTATTCGGGCATCATGGGACTCCCGATGTTCGAGACCGCGCAGCTCCTTCGCAGCGCCGGTTTCAATACCTGAGAACTCCATGCAAGACATCCTGATCAACTGGTCCCCGCAAGAGACCCGTGTGGCGCTGGTCGAGCACGGCGCCGTGCAAGAGCTGCACATCGAACGCACGCTGGAGCGCGGGCTGGTCGGCAACATCTACCTGGGCAAGGTCTCGCGCGTGCTGCCGGGCATGCAGTCGGCCTTCATCGACATCGGCCTGGAACGCACGGCCTTCCTGCATGTGGCCGACATCGTGGCGCCTTTCACGCCGGGTTCGCGGCCGAGCGCACCCGCGCCCGATCGCGACCACCGCAACGGTGGGCCGATGGTGCCCATCGAGAAGCAGGTGTTCGAAGGCCAGTCGCTCCTGGTGCAGGTGATCAAGGACCCGATCGGTACCAAGGGTGCGCGGCTCTCGACGCAAATCAGCATTGCGGGCCGGCTGCTGGTGTTCTTGCCGCAAGACAACCACATCGGCGTTTCACAGAAGATTCCTTCGGACCAGCGCGAATCGTTGCGCACCCGAATGCTGGCGCTGATCGAGGCTGCCGCGGCGGCCGACAGCGGCGGCGTGGTGCCGGCCAACACTGGGGGCTTCATTCTGCGCACCAACGGCGAAGACTCGTCCGATGCCGAACTGGCCGAAGACATCGCCTACCTTCGCAAGACCTGGTCTCGCATTCGCGATTCGTCGGGCAAGGTGCCGCCCATGTCGCTGCTGCACCAGGACTTGAGCCTGCTGCAGCGCGTGCTGCGCGACATGACCAGCGAAGACACGCAGACCATCCGCATCGATTCGCGCGAGCAGTTCGAGGTGCTGCTGAAGTTCGGGCTCGAATACATGCCGCAGGCGGCCGGCAAGCTTCAGCACTACAAGGGCGAGCGGCCGATCTTCGACCTGTATTCGGTCGACGAGGAAATTGCCAAGGCGCTGGGTCGGCGGGTCGATCTCAAGTCGGGCGGCTACCTGGTGGTCGACCAGACCGAGGCGCTCACCACGGTGGACGTGAACACAGGCGGCTTTGTGGGCGCGCGCAATTTCGACGACACCATTTTCAAGACCAACCTCGAGGCGGCGCAAGCCATTGCGAGGCAACTGCGGCTGCGCAACCTGGGCGGGATCATCATCGTCGACTTCATCGACATGGGGCGCGACGACCATCGCGAGCAGGTGCTGGCGGAGTTTCGCAAGCAGCTCGCGCGCGACCGCGTCAAGACCACTGCCGGCGGCTTCTCTCAGCTCGGGCTGGTCGAGATGACGCGAAAGCGCACGCGCGAGTCGCTGGCGCACATGCTGTGCGAGCCCTGCGCGGCATGCGGCGGGCAAGGCATCGTGAAGACGGCGCGCAGCGTGGCCTACGACGTGATGCGCGAGATATTGCGCGAGGCGCGGCAGTTCACGCCGCGCGAATTCCGCATCGTTTCATCGCCGCAGGTGATCGAACTGTTCCTGGACGAAGAAAGCCAGCACCTGGCTGGCTTGAGCGACTTCATCGGCAAGCCGATTTCATTGCAGGCCGAGCCCGCCATCGGGCAAGGGCAATACGACATCGTATTGCTCTGACCCGAAGGCCTCGGTTCAGAGCGTCGGGTCTTGCCCCGGCGTTGCACTGCGCACAGCCAGCGTCTGCAGGCGCGCATAGAGCCCGTCCAGCGCCATCAGCTGTTCATGGCTGCCTTGCTCGGCAATGCGGCCTTTTTCCATCACGATGATGCGGTCGGCATGCTGGATGGTCGAAAGCCGGTGCGCCACGATCAGCGTGGTGCGGTTCTGCATCAGGCGCTGCAGGGCGTCTTGCACCAGCCGCTCCGATTCGGTGTCGAGCGCGGAGGTGGCTTCGTCGAGCAGCAGGATGGGCGCGTTCTTGTAGAGCGCGCGCGCAATCGCCAGGCGCTGCCGCTGGCCACCCGAAAGCTGGGTGGCGTTGTGGCCGAGCACGGTGTCGATGCCCTGCGGCAGGCTCCCCACATGGCTGGACAGGTTCGCCGCGTCTATGCACTGCTGCACCCGGTCGCGATCGATTTCGGAGCCCAGCGCCACGTTGGCGGCCAGCGTGTCGTTGAGCATCACCACGTCCTGGCTCACCATGGCGAACTGCGCGCGCAGGCTCTTGAGCTCCCATTCGGCGGTGTCGTGGCCGTCGAGCAGCACCTGCCCGCCGCTCGGCAGCACGAAGCGCGGCAGCAGGTTGACCAGCGTGGTCTTGCCGGAGCCCGAGGGGCCGACGAAAGCCACCACTTGCCCAGGCTCGATGGCAAGGCTCACGCCGTCGAGCGCGCGGGCCTCGTCTTCGCCGCGGTAGCTGACCACCGCATCGCGCAGCTCGATGCGGCCTTGCGCACGTTCGATGCGGAAGCTGCCTTGCGGCTCGGGGGACACATCGTCGATCAGCACCAGGCCGCGCTCGAGGGCGGCCAGGCCGCGGGTGATGGGCGCGGCCATGTCCGCGAGGCGGCGAATGGGCGCAATCAGCATCAGCATGGCGGTGATGTAGGCGACAAAACCGCCCACCGTGAGGCCTTGCTCGCCGCTTTGCCAGAGCGCAATCATCACCACCACCGACAGCGCAAGCGAGGCCATCATCTGCGTGAGCGGCGTCGTGGCCGCCTGCGCGATGGTCGACTTCACGGCCAAGCGATTGAGGCGCTGGCTCAGCTGCTCGAAGCGTTCGCCTTGCGCTTCTTCGGCGCCGTGCAGCCGCACCATGCGGTGCGCGAGCACGTTTTCTTCCACCACGTAAGCCAGCTCGTCGGTGGCTTGCTGGCCCTGCTGCGTCAGGCGATACAGGCGCTTGGAGAACACCTTCATGATCCACGAGATGCTCGGCACCAGGAAGGCGACGATGAGCGTGAGCTTCCAGTTCAGGTAGACCAGGTAGGCGAGCAGCGCAACCAGCGTGAAGCCGTCGCGCGAAAGCCCGAGCAGCGCCTGCACCAGCAGCATGGAGCCGGTCTGCACCTCATACACCACCGTGTTGGAAAGCGCGCTGGCCGACTGGCGTGAGAACAGCGCCAGCTCGGCCCCGAGCAGCCGCTGGAACAGCACGCGCCGCAGCCGCTGCATGCCTTCGTTGGCAATGCGCGAGAGCGCGTATTGGGAAATGAACTGCGCAATGCCGCGCACCGCAAACAGCAGCAGCACGGCAGCGGGCACCATCCAAAGCGCCAACTGCCCGCGGTTGAATCCGCGGTCGAGCAGCGGCTTGAGCAGGGCGGCCATCAAGGGCTCGGTAATGGCCGCCATCAGGGCGCCGACGATCCCGACGGCCCACCAATGGCGTGAGCCGCCGAACCAGGTCATGAGGCGCGCCAGCCGGCGAATCAGGGGAGGGCGTGCGGTCTCACTGCCGGGGGATGCTTGCATGGCGGCGGATTCTACGGGGCGCCCAAACAGGCCTTCAGCAAGGTGTCATGTAGGACCGCGCCGCCCAATACACGTTTTGTGACGGCACGATCAAACCAGTGTGTAACATGTGGCCCGTCGCATCGGGTAGAACTTTTTTCCCCGAAACATCTCCGAACCGCATGAACAAGCCGTTGCCAGTTTCCATTCCAACTCCTTCTTCATCGTTTTTTGCACGCCGCGGTCTTGTCGCGGCTCTTGCTGCAACTCCCATGCTGCCCGCGCTCGCCCAGTTCCGGGTCGAGGTCTCGGGCGTCGGGCTGACGCAGCTGCCCATTGCGCTGGTCCCGTTCAAGGGCCAGGACGCCTCGCCCCAGAAAATTTCCGAGATCGTGCAGGCCGACCTCGAACGCAGCGGCCAGTTTCGCGGCGTCGATGCCTCCGGCCAGGCGCTCGACGAAGCCTCGCGCCCCGACCTCGCGCTGTGGCGCCAGCGCACCGCGGATTCGCTGGTGGTCGGCAGCGTCACGCGGCTGGGCGATGGCCGCTTCGACGTGCGCTTTCGCCTCTGGGATGTGGTGCGCGGACAGGACCTCGGCGGCCAGAGCTACACCGTTCCGCAGGGCGACCTGCGGCTCGCGTCGCACCGCATTGCAGACTACGTCTATGAAAAGCTGACCGGCGACAAAGGCATCTTCTCGACCCGCATCGCCTACGTGACCAAGGGCGGCAGCCGCTACTCGCTGTGGGTGGCGGACGCCGATGGCGAGAACGCGCAGGCCGCGCTCGCGAGCCCGGAACCCATCATTTCGCCCGTGTGGTCGTCCAACGGCCAGCAACTCGCGTATGTGTCCTTCGAATCGCGCAAGCCCGTGGTGTACGTGCACAACGTGGCCAGCGGCCAGCGCCGCCTGCTTGCAAACTTTCGCGGCTCCAACAGCGCGCCGGCATGGGCACCCGACGGCAACTCGCTGGCGGTTACGCTCAGCCGTGACGGCGGCTCGCAGCTCTACACCATCGCGGCCAGCGGCGGCGAGCCGCGACGCCTGACGCAGAGCGCCAGCATCGACACCGAGCCGGTCTACTCGGCCGACGGCAGCACGATCTACTTCGTGAGCGACCGCGGCGGTGCTCCCCAGATCTACAAGATGAGCGCCGGAGGCGGCGCGCCAACCCGTGTCACCTTCAGTGGCACCTACAACATTTCTCCTTCTGTCAGCGGCGATGGTCGGTGGTTGGCCTACATCTCCCGCGTTGGCGGTGCGTTCAAACTCCACGTGATGGAGTTGGCAACCGGCAATGTCTCGGCCATCACCGACACCTCGGCAGACGAGAGCCCAAGCTTTGCCCCCAATAGCAAGCTGATCGTCTACGCAACGCACCTGCAAGGCCGCGAAGCGCTCATGACGACCACGCTGGACGGAAAAATCAAGGCACGGCTGGCGGGGCAGGCGGGAGACATTAGAGAACCGGACTGGGGTCCGTTTCAAAAGCAATGACCAAGGTTTATTTGAGGAGTACCCAATGTTGAAACGTACGATTTATTCGCTGGCCATCGTGGCTCTGATTGCTGGCTGCTCGTCGGGCACCAAGCTCAACGACACACCGGTGACCGACCGCTCCGGAACCGCCGGCAGCCAGCAGGGCAGCGCCAGCGGCGTCGCGCCCGTCACCATCGACCCCAATGCCGGCACCGCGCAAGGGCCGGTCGGTATCGAACGCATCGTCTATTTCGACTACGACAGCTACACGGTCAAGCCCGAGTTCCAGTCCCTGATCGACGGCCATGCCCGTTTCCTCAAGGCCAATCCGCAGCGCCGTGTTTCCATTGAAGGCCACACCGATGAGCGTGGCGGCCGTGAGTACAACCTTGCACTGGGCCAGAAGCGTTCCGAAGCCGTCCGCCGCTCGCTGACGCTGCTGGGCGTGAACGATGCCCAGATCGAAGCCGTGAGCTTCGGCAAGGAAAAGCCGGCGGCTCAGGGCTCGGGCGAAGACGTCTGGGCTCAGAACCGCCGCGCTGAACTCCGCTACACCCGGTGATGCAACACGCTCTATTGCGAGGCGCGGCACTGGCTGCCGCCTTGCTCTGCGTTTCGGCAGGCTCGCAAGCCGCGTTGTTCGAGGATGACGAGGCGCGCCGCGCCATTCTCGACCTGCGGCAGCGTGTCGAAGCCATGCGCCAGCAGACCGACCAGCGGCTGACCGACGAAAACGGCCAGCTGCGCCGCAGCCTGCTCGACCTGCAAAACCAGATCGAGCAGATGCGGGGCGATCTTGCGCGCATGACCGGCCAGAACGAGCAGCTGCAGCGCACGCTGAGCGAAATGCAGTCCCGCCAGAGCACCATCGACGACCGGCTGAAGCAGAACGAACCCACGAAGGTTTCGGTGGACGGACGCGAGTTCACCGCCGACCCCAAGGAAAAAGCCGACTTCGACGCCGCGCTCGGCATCTTTCGTGCGGGGCAGTTCGCGCAGGCGCAAACCGCCTTCGCGGAGTTCGTCAAGCGCTACCCGCAGAGCGGCTACAACGCCTCGGCGTTGTTCTGGCTCGGCAATGCCCAGTACGCCACACGCAACTACAACGAGGCCATTGCGAACTTCCGCTCCATGCTGTCGCTCGCGCCCGACCACGCCAAGGCTCCCGAGGCCGTGCTGTCGATCGCGAACTGCCAGATCGAGCTGAAGGACACGCGCGCCGCGCGTCGCACGCTGGAAGACCTGACCAAGGCCTATCCGCAATCCGAAGCCGCCCAGGCGGGCCGCGAGCGCCTCTCGCGCCTGCGTTGAAGCCGGCGGAGCACTCCGCTTGAATGCAATCCTTCCGGAAGCACTGAACGCCGCCGCGGCTGTCGTCACCGACACCGCGGCGCCTGACTTTGCGCGCCGCTTCGGCGGCCTCGAACGCCTCTATGGCGTGGCGGGCGCCGCGCGCATCCGCAACGCGCATGTGCTCGTCGTCGGCATCGGTGGCGTCGGCTCCTGGGCGGTCGAAGCCCTGGCGCGCAGCGGAGTGGGGCGGCTGACGCTGATCGACCTCGACCACGTTTCGGAGTCGAACATCAACCGCCAGATCCACGCGCTCGATTCGACCGTAGGGCAAGCCAAGGTCGAGGCGATGCGCGATCGCATTGCGCAGATCAACCCCGAGTGCAAGGTGTTCGCCATCGACGAATTCGTCGAGCCCGGCAACTGGACTGCGCTGCTGGATGCGTCGCAGGCCGAGAACGGGCCCGCAACCGCCGTCATCGATGCATGCGACCAGGTGAAGGCCAAGCTCGCGATGGCGGCATGGGCACGCGCATCGCGCGCCGCCTTCGTCACCGTGGGTGCGGCCGGCGGCAAGCGGCAGGCGCACAAGGTCGACATCGACGACCTTTCGCTCGTCACGCACGACCCGCTGCTTGCCCAGCTGCGCCAGCGCCTGCGCAAGGAACACGGCGCACCACGCGAAGGCCGCAAGATCGGCGTGGCCTGCGTCTTCAGCCGCGAAAGCGTTGCGCCGCCCGATGCCTCCTGCGCCATCGAAGGTGACGGCTCGCTCAACTGCCATGGCTACGGTTCAGTGGTGAGCGTGACGGCCACTTTCGGCCAATGCGCCGCAGGTTGGGTTCTCGACAAAATCGCGAGCAACGTCGCGCTATAATCTTTGGCTTTGCCGGATTCAACTCTGGCAAAGAAGAAGAAAATGGTTCCGGGACGTTAGCTCAGTTGGTAGAGCAGCGGACTTTTAATCCGTTGGTCACTGGTTCGAATCCAGTACGTCCTACCACCCGAATCGCGTGAATATTGAAAGCCTGCTGTCGAGAGATAGCAGGCTTTTTTGTTTGCCAAAAAAACAGCCCGCACAAGGGCGGGCTGGAAGGTGACCTGCTGGAGGAGGGAGGATCAGAGAGGATGCAGGCCACGGGGAGAAGGAGCCTCTACTGTGCCCGCCGAACCTGCACGCAACCTGACCTGGCGCGTGCGTCAGTCTTCGTCTTCCCACTTGCCGATGACGGTGCCCAGCACGATGAACTCCGCGCGGATCGGCTCGTGCCTGGGGTTCAACGGCAGCAGCCAGCGGCGGCCGTCTTCTTCCTTGAAGACCTTGAACGTGACCTCGTTGTTCGACTCGAGCCTGGCGATGATGCGTTCGCCGTCGGCGGGCGCTGTTCGCAGCGTGTCGACGAAGATGATCGATTCCGCGGGGTAGCTCTTCAGGTGGCCGTGCGGGGCGGTCATGCTGTCGCCGCGCACGCGCAATGCATAGGTGTTGCCGGCGCTGTGATGCGCAACGCAGGGAATCCATCGCTCGGCATCGATCGGGCCTCGGCCGGCGCCGCCGGTCCATGTGGCCGCCTGCGTCCATGCAATGAGCGGCACCGTACCGGGCGTGCCCGGGCTGAATGAAGGGCTCGAGGGCGGCGTTCGCGTGACGCGGTATGGGCCGGGAGGTTCATTGGCGTTGTCTCGGGCCGGACGCAGTTGCACTTCGTCCCATGGAGCGGGGCCGTCGCCGGTGTCGAGCCAGTTGGGGTCGACGCGATACGCGCGAGCCAGGGCGAGCAGGCCCATCGAGCGGCCGGTGTCGCCCCGTTCGATCTTCGAGATGTTCGACTGCTTGACGCCCGAAGCGGCTTCGGCCTGCTTCTGGGTCATCTTGGCGTATTTGCGTGCTGCCAGTGCACGCGCTGCAATAGTCTCCATGGGCGCAGATTTAAGCGCAGGCGAATATTCAACTTGGACTCTAGAATAGTTGAAAGGGAGTATTTGCCATGAAACCACGCAAGTTGGTGCTGGCGCCGAAAGCCTCAGGGCCAACGCGAAAGCAAACGGAAAAACGAGCACGTGGCATAAAGCCGTGCCGCGGTCAGGTTCACCCCATGGGCTGAACCATGCAAAGGCCATCGACACCGGGCCTGTGGCTCGACCGGGCGCTTTGCGCGCTGTTGGCGCTGCTGTCTGCCGCAGCGCTCTTCTACGGAATTCGCCTGCGTGACTACGGCCTGGGTGGGCTGGCCATTTCAGGTCTGGTCACCGCGGCTTGCGTCGGCCTTGCGCTGTTCGACGACTGCGCCTTCAGGCGGGCGCGTGCGGTTCGGGAGGCGATAAGGCGAGGGTCGAGCTGACGCGCACGCAGTCCTTGATGTGCTGCTCGCCCAACGCACGCAAGGCGGCGTAGCCTAACGCGGCCGAAACGATCTGCCCGGCAATCGGCACGTACTTGGCGGCCTGCTTGGCCGTGAGCTTCACGCCGGCATGCCTGGCGAGCTTGATCAGCAGGTCGCGCGTGACCAGCCGGCCCACCAGCAGGGCGCCAACCGTGGTGGCAGCCTTCTGGATGCGCTCGCGCTGGTGCGGCGCGAGCTTTTCGACCTGGGTGACCGAAAGGCCGAACTCGGCGCTGATCTGCGGCACGAGCCGCGAGAGCAGGGCGGCATCGGCCGCCCAATCGACGCCGGGCACCGGAATGGCGCTGGCGGCAGCGGCCATCAGGGCCTTGCGGCCGATCAGCCGGCGGCTGCGGTGGACCGCGGCAATGAGCTTTTCGTCACCCCGGGCCAGTTCGATGGCGGACGGCATGGCGCGTGTCTCCTTTGCAGGTTCGGTTCAGGCCGCCAGCGCCTCGAGCTGGTCCGACAGGGCCAGCCAGCGCTCCTCGAGGCGGCCGATTTCTTCGTTGAGGATTTTCAGCCGCTTGCCTGCTTCGGCAATTTCAGCCGACGGCAGCGGCTGCGCAAGGCGCGCCTCCAGCGCCGTGCGTTCGGCGCCTGCCGCGCCCAGGCGTTCGTCGATCTGCGCGATTTCGCGCTTGATGGGCTTGGCCTGGTCGCTGCGTTGCTGGCGGCCCTGGGCGTCTTGCTTGCGCTGCTGCGGGTTCTTGGCGGCGGCAGCGGATTCGCTCTCGGTGACAGCCGGCGCAGGCGCAGGCGCAGCCACGGCGGGTGCAGCGGCACTTGCGGCCTCGCGCACGGCCACCTTGGCCTCTTCGCGCAGCCGCTTGGCTTCGTCGAGCAGGTAGCGCTGGTAGTCGTCGAGGTCGCCGTCGAAATCGGTGACCACACCGCGGCCCACCAGCCAGAATTCGTCGCATACCGAGCGCAGCAGCGCACGGTCGTGGCTCACGAGCATCAGCGTGCCTTCGAACTCGTTCAGGGCCACGGCCAGGGCCTCGCGGGTGGCCAGGTCCAGGTGGTTGGTGGGCTCGTCCAGCAGCAGCAGGTTGGGGCGCTGCCACACCATCATCGCGAGAACCAGCCGCGCCTTTTCGCCGCCGCTCATGGTGCCCACGGGCTGCTTCACCATGTCGCCGCTGAAGTTGAAGCTGCCCAGGAAGCCGCGCAAGGCCTGCTCGCCGGTGGCCTCTTTCACGCTGCTGCCGAGTTCGCGCGCCATGCGCACCATGTGCTCGAGCGGTGTGTCCTGCGGGCGCAGCACGTCGAGTTCCTGCTGCGCAAAGTAGCCGATGTTGAGGCCCTTGCCTTCGGTCACCTGGCCGGCCAGCGCGCCCATTTCGCGCGCAATGGTCTTCACCAGGGTCGACTTGCCCTGGCCGTTGGCGCCCAGAATGCCGATGCGCTGGCCCGCCAGCACCGAGCGGCTGACGCCGCGCAGAATGGTCTTGGGCTCTTCGCCTTCGATCTCATAGCCGAAGCTCGCATTGCTGATCGAGAGCATCGGGTTCGGAATGTTGCCTGGCTCCTTGAATTCGAAGGTGAAGTCGGCCTCGGCCAGCAGCGGCGCCACGCGCTCCATGCGCTCCAGCGCCTTGACGCGGCTTTGCGCCTGCTTGGCCTTGCTGGCCTTGGCCTTGAAGCGGTCGATGAACTTCTGCAGGTGGGCGATCTTGTCCTGCTGCTTGCTGAAGGCAACTTGCTGCTGCTCCATCTGCCGCGCGCGCATGTCCTCGAACTTGCTGTAGTTGCCGCCGTAGCGCGTGAGCTGGGCGTTGGCAATGTGCAGGGTCACGTCGGTCACGGCATCGAGAAACTCGCGGTCGTGGCTGATGACGATCATGGTGCCGGCGTACTTCTGCAGCCAGGCTTCGAGCCAGACGAGCGCGTCCAGGTCCAGATGGTTGGTGGGTTCGTCGAGCAGCAGCAGGTCGCTCGGGCACATCAGCGCGCGGGCCAGCTGCAGGCGCATGCGCCAACCGCCCGAGAAGCTGTTCACGGGCTCGTCGAGCTCATGCGACTTGAAGCCCAGGCCAAGAATCAGCGCCTGCGCGCGCGGCACTGCGTCGTGTTCGCCGGCATCGGCCAGGTCGGTGTACGCGTGGGCCAGTTCCATGCCGATGTCGCCATCGTCGGGGTTGGCCTCGTAGGCGGCCTCGATGGCGGCCAGCTTCTCGCGCAGCTCGGTCAGGCGGGTGTCGCCGCCCACCACGAATTCGGTGGCCGACTCGTCGGTTTCGGGCATGTTCTGTGCCACCTGGGCCATGCGCCAGTGCTTGGGCACTGAAAAGTCGCCGCCGTCTTCGTGCAGCGTGCCGTTGAGCAGCGCGAACAGCGTCGACTTGCCCGCGCCGTTGCGGCCCACCAGGCCGACCTTTTCACCGGGGTTGAGAGTGACGGTGGCGCCGTCGAGCAGAACCTTGGCGCTGCGGCGAAGAATGACGTTTTTGAGAGTAATCATGAAATAGGAACCGTAGGGGCGATTATCCCGCCCAGCCCCGGACGGCCTGGCGCAAAGGGGCATAGGGGCGAAGAGCGCCCGATAAAGGGGCCGCAGCGCAGGCTGCGGAAAGCGATGGGGGCTTGGCCAGGCGCAGCTAACGCGCGCCGGCGCCGGCCAGCAGGGCGGCGCGGGTGACCAGCAAGACCTGGTCCTCGCCCGCCGACGTTTCGAGCCACACCACCTCGAGCTGCGGAAACGCCGCCTCGAAGTAGTCGCGCTCGTTGCCGATTTCAAGCACCAGCACCGCCTGCTCGCTCATGCGCGAAGGCGCGTCGGCGAACAGCTGGCGCACAAAGTCCATGCCGTCGGTGCCACCGGCCAGCGCCAGTTCAGGCTCGGCGCGATATTCGGCGGGCAGGGCGGCCATGCTCGCGCTGTTCACATAGGGCGGGTTGCACAGCACCAGGTCGTAGGGGCCGGCTACCTTCTTGAGGCCGTCCGATTCGATCAGCGTCACGCGTGCATCGAGTTGGTGCCGCGTCACGTTGATGGCGGCTACTTCGAGCGCTTCCACCGACAGGTCGGCGGCGTCCACCGTCACGTCCGGATAGGTCAGCGCCGCGAGCACGGCCAGGCTGCCGTTGCCGGTGCACAGGTCGAGCACGCGCTGCGTGTGCTCGCCCAGCCAGTAGTCGATGCTGCCGTCGGCAATCAGTTCGGCAATGAAGCTACGCGGCACGATGGCGCGCTCGTCCACATAGAAGGGCACGCCCTGCAGCCAGGCTTCCTTTGTGAGATAGGCGGCGGGCTTGCGCGTGGCAATGCGCTCTTCGACGAGCGCCTGCACCTTGCCGGCATCGGCCGGGGACACGGGCGTGTCGGCCACCGCGTCCAGGTCGTCGAGCGGCAGCTTCAGGCGCCACAGCACAAGCCAGGCGGCTTCGTCGAACGCGTTGGCGGTGCCGTGGCCGAAGGCGACGCCGGCCTCTTCCAGCTGCTTGGCGCCGGCTTCGATCAGCTCGATGACGGTGCTCATGGATTTGCTCCTTCCCCCTTTGGGGAAGGTTGGGATGGGGGCGGGCAGAGCGTCCAATAGATGCGCCGATTGCCCCCACCCCGGCCCTCCCCGGGAGGGAGGGAGAAAGACAAGCGCTTCATGATGGGTTGAGCAGCACTTCGAGCCGCTCCAGCGTGCGCTTGTAGATGTTCTTCAGCGTCTCGATCTCGGCCACGTCGATGTGCTCGTCGATCTTGTGGATGCTGGCGTTGACCGGGCCGAGCTCCACAACCTGCTTGCAGATCTTGGCGATGAAGCGGGCATCGCTGGTGCCGCCGCTGGTCGATAGCTCGGTCTGGATGCCGGTTTCGTCTGCAATGGCCGCCTGCACCGATGCCACCAGCTCGCCGGGTGTGGTGAGAAACGGCAGGCCGCCGACAGTCCAGGCAAGGGTGTAGTCCACGCCATGGGCATCGAGCACCGCGTGCACGCGCTTCTGCAGCGATTCGGGTGTCGACTCGGTCGAGAAGCGAAAGTTGAAGTCGATGACCGCGCTGCCCGGAATCACGTTGCTCGCGCCCGTGCCCGAATGGAAATTGCTGATCTGCCAACTGGTGGGCTGGAAGTACGCATTGCCAGCGTCCCAACCGCCGGCCGTGTTGATAGCCACCAGTTCGGCCAGCGCAGGCGCAAAGGCGTGCACCGGGTTTTTTGCCAGGTGCGGATAGGCGATGTGGCCCTGCACGCCGTTCACCGTGAGCTTGCCGCTCATGGTGCCGCGGCGGCCGTTCTTGATCATGTCGCCGCAGCGCTGGACGGCTGTGGGCTCGCCGACGATGCAGTAGTCGATGACTTCGCCGCGCGCAGCGAGGGCATTGCACACGACGACGGTGCCGTCGACGCCGGGGCCTTCTTCATCGCTGGTGAGCAGCAGCGCGAGCGTGAGCTTCGGGTCGGGCGTGGCCTTGAGAAATTCTTCGATCGACACCACGAAGGCGGCGACCGAGGTCTTCATGTCGCAGGCGCCGCGGCCGTAGAGCTTGCCGCCGCGGTGCGTGGGCGTGAAGGGGTGGCTGGTCCATTGCTCGAGCGGGCCGGTGGGCACCACGTCGGTATGGCCGGCGAACACCAGCGTCTTCGTCGCCGCGGCCCCGGTGGGCCGGCGCACTGCCCACAGGTTGGTCACGCGAAAGTCGGCTGGGCCGCTCTCGATGGTTTCAAGCGTGAAGCCCAGCGGCGCCAGCCGTTCGCCGATGATCTGTTGGCAACCCGCATCCTCGGGGGTGACGGAGGGGCGCGAGATGAGTTGTTCGGCGAGCTGGAGCGTACGGGACATCGGAAAAAAGCCGGAAGGGCTGGGTTCAGAACTTCACGTCCAGCGTGATGTCGGTAAAGGTGGGTTCGTCGACCTGGTCCGTCAGGTGGCGGTCTTCGGTCTTGGGCTTGGGCGCGGCGCGGTTTTGCAGGCGCCACATCAGGTTGGTCGGCGAGTCGGCCTGGGCCAGGCCTTCTTCGCGCGTCACGCGCTCTTCGGTGATGAGGCGGGCAATGTCTTCTTCGAAGGTTTGCGAGCCTTCGGCCATCGATTGCTCCATGGCTTCCTTGACGGCGGAGAAGTCACCCTTTTCGATCAGCTCGGCCACCAGGGCCGTGTTGAGCATGACTTCGAGCGCCGGCACGCGGCCGCCGGTGGGCGTGCGCAGCAGCCGCTGCGACACGATGGCGCGCAGGGCCGAGCCCAGGTCGCCCAAGAGTGTGGGGCGCACCTCGACCGGGAAGAAGCTCAGGATGCGGTTGAGCGCACGGTAGCTGTTGTTGGCATGCAGCGTGGCCACGCACAGGTGGCCCGACTGCGCATAGGCAATGGCCGCCGTCATGGTTTCGCGGTCGCGGATTTCACCGATCTGGATCACGTCGGGCGCCTGGCGCAACGCGTTCTTGAGCGCAACCTGCAGCGACTCGGTGTCGCTGCCCACGTCGCGCTGGTTCACCAGCGACTTCTTGTTGGTGTAGGTGAACTCGATGGGTTCTTCCACCGTGAGGATGTGGCCCGTGGCGTGCTCGTTTCGGTAGTCGAGCATCGAAGCCAGCGTGGTGGTCTTGCCCGCGCCCGTGGCGCCGACCATCAGGATCAGCCCGCGCTTCTCCATGATCAGCGTCTTGAGGATGTCGGGCAGGTTCAGGTCGGCAAAGCTGGGAATGGTCGAGGCAATGTGCCGCACCACCACCGCATAGCTGCCGCGCTGGCGCATGGCGCTGATGCGGTAGTTGCCGGCGCCCTCGAGCATCACGGCCATGTTGAGTTCGCCCGTTCTTTCCAGCTCCTGGATGCGGGCTTCGGGCACCACTTCGGCCAGCAGCGCGAGCGGCGCTGTGGCGGGCAGCACCTGCGCATTGATCGGCACGCAGGTGCCGTTCATGCGGATCAGCACCGGGGAGTGGGCCGAGAGGTAGATGTCGGAGGCCTTGCGCTCGGCCATCAAACGAAGAATTCGCTCCATCATGTTCATCGGTCTCTCTCCTCGGGTGCTGTTGTTTTCTAACGGGACAAAGGCGGGAGCCTGTCGATCAGTCGCGCAGTAGGTCGTTCAGGCTGGTCTTGGAGCGCGTTTGCGCATCGACCGTCTTGACGATGATCGCCGCGTAGGTGCTGTAGTCCTGGCCCGACTTGGTCTTCTTGGGCAGGTTGCCGCTGATGACCACGCTGCCGGACGGCACGCGGCCGAAGAAGGTTTCTCCGGTGTCGCGGTTGAAGATAGGAGTGCTCTGGCCGATATACACGCCCATGCCCAGCACCGAGTTTTCTTCGATGACCACGCCTTCGACCACTTCGGAGCGGGCGCCGATGAAGCAGTTGTCTTCGATGATGGTCGGGCCGGCCTGCAGCGGCTCGAGCACGCCGCCGATGCCGACGCCGCCCGACAGGTGCACGTTGGCGCCGATCTGCGCGCAGGAGCCCACGGTGGCCCAGGTGTCGACCATGGTGCCTTCGCCGACGTAGGCGCCGATGTTCACGTACGAAGGCATCAGGATCGCGCCCTTGGCGATGTAGCTGCCGCGGCGCGCCACGGCCGGCGGCACGATGCGAACGCCCGATTCCTTCAGTTCGCCAGCCGACAGGTGCGAGAACTTGGTCTGCACCTTGTCATAGAAGCCCAGCGATCCGGCCTGCATCTGCTCGTTGTCCTTCAGGCGGAACGACAGCAGCACGGCCTTCTTGATCCACTGGTGCACCGTCCACTTGCCCACGCCTTCACGCGTGGCAACGCGCAGCTTGCCGTTGTTGAGTTCGGAGATCACGTGCTCGA